>NZ_JAMOLN010000196.1 GCF_024448165.1 Streptomyces longispororuber | reverse complement strand
TCGAACCCGGAAGCTAAGCCTCACAGCGCCGATGGTACTGCAGGGGGGACCCTGTGGGAGAGTAGGACGCCGCCGAACTCCTTTTAGATAAAGCCGCTGGCCTCGAGCATTTCGCTCGAGGCCAGCGGCTTTTTTGTTGTCCGTCACTTCTCGTTCACGTTCTGCGGCCACTATCCGGGGCATGGGCACAGTTGCAATGCTGCAGGCCGCAGGTGTCGGCGCCGGTGATGAAGTGATCGTGCCGGCCTACGGCAACGCCGAGGTCGCCGAGGCCGTCGTGCGGGCCGGGGCCGCTCCCGTCTTCGCGGACATCGACCCGGACACGTACTGCATCGATCCCTCACATGTCGTGGACTGTGTGACCGAGCGGACCGCGGCCGTCGTCGCCGTCCATCGCTTCGGGCACAAGGCCGACGTCGCCCGGCTGCAAGAGGTCGGGCAGAAGCACGGGCTGCTCGTGCTCGAACAGGGCGAGACCGAGAAGCCGTTCCGTGAAGTGGCCCAACGGCAGGCGCACGCCGCGTACTTGAGCGGGCGGCTCAACGGCGTACGGACGCCCGCGGGCGGCGCCGGACACTCGTACCAGCAGTACGTGGTGCGGGTCCCCGGGAACGGGCGGCCGGACCGGGACGCCTTCGCCCGGGTGCTGCGCGGCAAGGGAGTCGACTGCAGCGTGCCGGTGAAGACCCCGGTCCACCGGATGCCGGCGTTCCGGCGCGACGTGGTGCTGCCGGAGACGGAGCGCGCCGCCGACGAGACGCTGGCGCTGCCCATGGACGCGCACATGTCGCGGCGACAGCTGCAGCGGCTCGTGACGACCTGCAATGCCCTCGGTGGTCTGCTGCAGCCCGCCTTCTGATCACGTCCCCTTCCGTGGATGGGCTTTGAAGTAGGCCCAGATCAGGTCCGTCGCGTCGACGCCGGCGTGGGGGTCGTTCATCGTTCCGGGCTCCCCGCCCGGCCAGGCGTGCGCCATCGTCGGGAGGTGGTACGCCGTGGTGGTGGAGCCGTCGGCGCAGCGGGCGTCCTGGCGTGTGACGGCCTTGGGGAGCTTCTTCGTGCGCACCGGCTTGCAGGAGAGGCGGGAACGCCAGTCGTTCAGGCCCGTGTCGAAGTCCGCGTCATGGGGATCGGCCTTGCCGATGAAGGTGAGGACGGAGACCGGGGACTTCGGGCGGTACGCGGTGTCCTGGGTGTCCGTGCCGTTGAAGCCGCCGCTGACCGGGGCGATGGCCGCGAAAGTGCCGGGGAGTTCGACGGCCAACTTGTAGGCCATGTCCGCGCCGTTCGAGATGCCGGTCGCGTAGACGCGGTCCGGGTCGGCCTTCCAGACGGTCAGCATGCGCCGCGTCATCGTACGGACGAAGCCCACGTCGTCCTCGGAGCCGCAGCAGGTGAGGGCGTTCATCCCGCCGTCCAGGCCGTCGGGGTAGGCGACCAGGAAGCCTTCCTTGTCCGCCTTCTCGGACAGGCCGCTGATCGATGCCATGTAGTCGGCGTTGCCGGGGTACGGGTGCATGGCGATGACGAGCGGCAGGCGGTCGTCGGGGGAGAAGGACGGCGGGGCGTGGACCGTGTACGTGCGCTGCTTGCCCTTCCAGGTGAGCTTCATCGGGTGGTCGCCCGGAGCCGGACGCTCGGGGCTCGTGGAGGGCGACGGCTTGTCGTCGTCCGGGGAGCCGCCGGTTCCGCAGGCCGCCACGGGTAGCAGCAGCGCGGTCAGCAAGGTAGTGCCTCGACGTGTCCGCATGCGGGGAGAGTGGCAGGCGGTCCAGGGCCGGTCCAGAGGAATGGGCGGTTCGGGGGAGCCCCAACTTCAGGTATGATCTATTTCGTTGCTGCGGGGGAAACCCCGAGAGCGACAGGCCCCTATAGCTCAGTCGGTAGAGCGTCTCCATGGTAAGGAGAAGGTCAGCGGTTCGATTCCGCTTGGGGGCTCAGGAATTGAGGCCCCCGCCCTGAATCAGGGCGGGGGCCTTTCTCGTTTCTCCCCCGCCCCCTCCCGGCCCGTCAGTCGTGGTGCAGGCCGGGAACGCGCATCGTCAGGATCGCCATGTCGTCCGACGGGGCGTCCGCGGCGAAGCGCTCCACCGCGCGCATGATGCGGGCGGCCACCGCGCCGGCCGTCAGGCCCGTACAGGTCGAGAGGACCTCGGCGAGGCCGTCGTCGCCGAGCATGCGGCTGCCCTCGCGGCGCTCCGTGATGCCGTCCGTCACGCAGAGCAGGACGTCACCCGGGTCGAGCGTCATCGTCTGCTCGTACAGCTCCAGGTCGTCCATCACGCCGAGCAGCGGCTGCGGTTCCGCGTACGGCTCCACCGTGCCGTTCTGCCGGAGGCGGAGGGGGAGCGGGTGGCCGGCGCAGACCATCTTGAGGACCGCCGAGCCGTCCTCCTGCGGCCACAACTCGCCGTAGAGCAGCGTCAGGAAGCGGCTGCGGGCGCCCTCGTCGAGGATCGCCGCGTTCAGCCGCTCCAGGACCGCCGGGCCGCCGAAGCCCTCGCGGGCCAGCAGGCGCAGGGCGTGGCGGGCGAGGCCCGTGACGGCCGCGGCCTCCGGGCCCGTGCCGCAGACGTCGCCGATCGCGAAGCCGTACGCGCCGTCGCGGATGGGGAACAAGTCGTAGAAGTCACCGCCCACTTCGTTGCCCTCGCCCGCCGCGCGGTAGATGACCTCGACCTCGACGCCGGGCACGTTCGGGAGCTCGGGCGGCAGCAGGCTGCGCTGGAGGGACTGGCTGATCGCCATGCGCTCCGAGTACAGGCGGGCGTTGTCGAGGGCGAGGGCCGCCCGGCGGCTCAGGTCCTCGGCCAGCTCCAGGATCTCCTGGCGGAAGTGCTCGTCCGTGGGCTTGCCGAGCGTCAGCATGCCGATGACGCGGTTGCGAGCGACCAGGGGGAGGACGACCGTCTCGCCGCCTACTGCGGATGCCGTCTGCAAAGTGGTGCCGATGCCGGAGCTGACGCTGGCCGGTTCGCCGAGGCCCAGGCTGCGCATGGACGTACGGAGAGCCGCCTGATGGGCCGCCTCCGCGGGCGCCGGCCACACGCGGGCGCCCGGGGTCGGGACCGGGTCCGGGGGCGCGATCTTGGAGAGGAGAGCCTTGAGGCCGTCGATGCGCTCCTCGTCCTCGTGCAGGACGTAGGAGAGGTACGGCTCCGAGGCCTGGTCGGCGATCGTGTAGACCGCGCACCACGTGGCCAGCGTCGGGACCGTCATCTGGGCCATGAGCGCGAGGGTCTGGTCCCGGTCGAGCGTGCCGGCCAGGAGGTCGGAGGCCTCGACGAGGAAGCTGAGCGAGCCGCGGCGGAGCTTCTCCAGCTCGCCGAGGCGGGCCGACTCCACGGCGAGGGCGATCCGGTCCGCCGCGAACTGGAGGCGCAGGGCCTCCTCGTTCGAGTAGCGGTCGGGGGACTCCGCCGCGACGCCGAGCGAGCCCGTGAGGCGGCCTTCCACCTTGAGGGGGACCGTGACCACCGAGCGCATGCCGGTGCCGCTCAACAGGGGGACGGCGCCCGGGACCTGGGTGAGGTCCTCGTGCACGGCGGGCATCCGGGCCGAGCCGTAGCGGCCGGGGCCGACCTCGACGGGGACGCGGGCGAAGCGCTGGCGGGCGGAGGGGAGGCCGGTCGACGCGCGGACCTCCAGTTCCGTCTCGTCGTCCGTGGCCAGGAGCAGGAACGCGGAGTCGCCGTCGAGCATGTCGCGGGCGCGCTCCACCGTGCGCTGCAGGAGGCCGTCGAGATCGTCGGGCGCCGGGGAGCCGATGAAGACCTCGAAGGGGTCCGATCCCTGGCTTTCCGCGTGGGCGCCGGTGTCGGAGGCGGGCCCGCGCAGCGGCGTCTGGAGGACGGCGCGCTCGTGGTCGCGGACGAGCAGGAGGACCGTGGACGGTGAGCCGTCGGTGTCGCGGACCCGCAGGTGCGAGGCGTACACGGGGGTCACCCGGCCGCTGGCGCCGCGGATGCCGTAGCTGCCTTCCCAGCGCGAGAGTTGGAGCGCGTCGGCGATGCCCGTGCTGATGCCGGGGGTGTGCGGCCAGGCGGCGAAGTCGGTGAGGGGCTTGCCGGAGACCTGCTCGGCCGCGTAGCCGAAGAGGTGCTCCGCGTCCTCGTTCCAGGAGGTGATCGCGCCGGTCTTGTCGATCTGGACGACGGCGACGCGGACGTGCTCGTCGGCGAGGGGGAGGAGGTCCGTGGGGAGCACGGGGCCCGCCGTGCGGGTGCCCACCGAGCGCTCGGGCAGGTCGAGTTGGAACCAGACCTGCTTGTGCGTGGCCGAATAGTCGACGCCCCAGCGGCCCGCGAGCGCCGCGCAGAGCTGGAGGCCGCGGCCGCCCTCCCGGTCGGGGCTGCCCATGTTGATGGCCGCCGACTGGAGCGGGATCTCCCGCTCCGGATAGCGGTCGGAGACCTCGATGCGGACGTGGTCGTCACTGCGCAGACACAGAACTTCCGCAGATGTGCCCGCGTGGACCACGGCATTTGTCACGAGTTCGCTGGTCAGGACCACCGCATCGTCGATGATGTCGGAGTGGCCCCACCCTTGGAGGGTGTCGCGCACGAAGGAGCGGGCGGTCGCGACGGATCGCCCGACCGGTTCGAAGGTGGCAGCCGCGCGCGCGGTGATCACAGAACTCCCTGTACGAGTTGTACTCGCTGTACGAGTGTCGAGGCCCAGGTCTCCCGTACCCATGTCTCGGCCGCCCCTCCGATGCCCGCTCGTTTTCCGCCACCGCCCAGGCCGGGCGGACCGGGGTGGGTGGACAGCCGCATGCAAGGTTACTTACCTTCGCCGTCCATGCGGATGCCGGTCGCCAGTGTTTCCGCCCGGAGGGTGTGCGGACGGTGTGCGAAGCTGCCGAACTGTTATGGCCTGGTTCAGCCATGGTGAAACACTGGGCAAGCTTCCGATGAGGACGCATCGAAAAGCCGGTGCGGCGGTAGAAGCGAATCCGAGCACTCGATCAACCGGATCAACCCGAGCAGTACAGGTCGACCCCTGCGGGAGGGACACAGTGGAGTCTGGCGCAGCGACGCGGGGCAAGAAGGCGCGCGCAGAAGGCGGACAGTCCCTGGCGAAACAGCGCAAATCGCGCAACGGCAGTGGCACGACGACCGTCGACACCGCGGCGCTGAACCGCCTTCTCGCCGGTCTGGTGGCGATGCGGGACGGCAACTTCCGCAAGCGCCTGACGGTCAACGGCGACGGCGTCATGGCCGAGATCGCTGCCGTCTTCAACGAGGTGGCGGACCGGAACCTGCATCTGACGGGTGAGCTGTCGCGGGTGCGGCGCATGGTCGGCCGCGAGGGGAAGCTGACCGAGCGGCTGGAATCGGGTGCCTGCGAGGGCTCCTGGGCGGCCGCCATCAACGCGTCGAACGCCCTGGTCGACGACCTCGTGCGGCCCGTGTCCGAGGTCAGCCGGGTGCTCACGGCGGTCGCCGAGGGCGATCTGTCGCCCCGGATGGAGCTGCGGGCGCAGGTGCCGGAGGGGGCCGGGCATCCGCTGCGCGGCGAGTTCCTCAAGGTCGGGCGGACGGTCAACAATCTGGTCGACCAGCTCTCCACCTTCACGGACGAGGTCACGCGGGTGGCCAGTGAGGTGGGCACCGAGGGCAAGCTCGGTGGGCAGGCGCGGGTGCGCGGGATGTCCGGTTCGTGGAAGGACCTCACGGAATCGGTCAATACGATGGCGTACCGGCTGACCGCCCAGGTGCGTGACATTGCTCTCGTCACCACGGCGGTGGCCAAGGGCGACTTGTCCCGCAAGGTCACGGTTCACGTCGCGGGCGAGATGCTCGAGCTGAAGAACACCGTGAACACGATGGTGGACCAGCTGTCGTCCTTCTCCTCCGAGGTCACGCGCGTGGCCCGGGAGGTCGGCACGGAAGGTGAGCTCGGCGGGCAGGCGCAGGTGCCCGGTGTGGCCGGCGTGTGGAAGGACCTCACCGATTCGGTGAATCTCATGGCCGGCAACCTCACGGCCCAGGTGCGCGGGATCGCCCAGGTCACCACGGCCGTGGCGAACGGTGATCTGTCCCAGAAGGTCACGGTGTCGGCGCGCGGCGAGGTCGCGCAGCTCGCCGAGACCATCAACCAGATGACCGAGACGCTGCGCACCTTCGCGGACGAAGTGACGCGCGTGGCCAACGAGGTCGGGGCCGAGGGCCAGCTGGGCGGGCAGGCCAACGTGCCGGGCGCGGCCGGTACCTGGAAGGACCTCACCGACTCCGTCAACACGGTCTTCCGCAACCTGACGACCCAGGTGCGCGACATCGCGCAGGTGACGACGGCTGTGGCGAACGGTGACCTCTCGCAGAAGGTCACCGTCGACGTCGCCGGCGAGATGCTGGAGCTGAAGAACACCGTCAACACGATGGTGGACCAGCTGTCGGCCTTCGGTTCCGAAGTGACTCGGGTGGCGCGGGAGGTCGGTGTCGAGGGTGAGCTCGGCGGGCAGGCGCTGGTGGTGGGGGCCGCCGGTACGTGGAAGGACCTCACCGACTCGGTGAACACGGCCTTCCGCAACCTCACCGGTCAGGTGCGCAACATCGCGCAGGTGACGACGGCCGTGGCGAACGGCGACCTCTCGCAGAAGGTCACCGTCGACGTGTCCGGCGAGATGCTCCAGCTGAAGAACACCGTGAACACGATGGTGGACCAGCTGTCGAGCTTCGCCGACCAGGTGACGCGGATGGCGCGAGACGTGGGCACGGAGGGCCGCCTCGGCGGTCAGGCCCGCGTGGACGGCGTGAGCGGTACGTGGAAGGAGCTCACCGACTCCGTCAACTTCATGGCCGGAAACCTGACTTCACAGGTGCGGCAGATCGCTCAGGTCACCACGGCCGTGGCGCGCGGTGACCTGTCGCAGAAGATCGACGTGGACGCGCGCGGCGAGATCCTGGAGCTGAAGAACACCATCAACACGATGGTCGACCAGCTCTCCGCCTTCGCCGACCAGGTGACCCGCGTGGCCCGCGAGGTGGGTACGGAGGGCCGCCTCGGCGGCCAGGCGCAGGTGCCCGGCGTCGCCGGTGTGTGGCGGGACCTGACGGACTCCGTGAACGGCATGGCCGGAAACCTCACGGCCCAGGTGCGCAACATCGCGCAGGTCGCCACCGCGGTGGCGCGCGGTGACCTGTCGCAGAAGATCGACGTGGACGCGCGCGGCGAGATCCTGGAGCTGAAGAACACCCTCAACACGATGGTGGACCAGCTGTCGGCCTTCGCCGAGCAGGTGACCCGGGTGGCCCGCGAGGTGGGTACGGACGGCATCCTCGGCGGACAGGCCGAGGTGCAGGGTGTGTCGGGTACGTGGAAGGACCTGACGCAGTCCGTGAACGGCATGGCGAACAACCTCACCCTTCAGGTGCGGAACATCGCCGAGGTCACCACGGCCGTGGCGCGCGGCGACCTCTCCAAGAAGATCACCGTCGACGCCAAGGGCGAGATCCTCGAACTCGTCACCACGGTGAACACGATGGTCGACCAGCTGTCCTCGTTCGCCGAGCAGGTGACCCGGGTGGCCCGTGAGGTGGGCACCGAGGGCCAACTGGGCGGCCAGGCGCGGGTTCCGGGTGTCACGGGCATCTGGAAGGAACTCAGCGACAACGTCAACCTGATGGCCAACAACCTGACCAGCCAGGTGCGCAACATCTCGCAGGTCGCCTCCGCCGTGGCCAACGGCGACCTGACCCGTACGGTCACGATCGAGGCGCGCGGCGAGGTCGCCCAGCTCGCCGACACGTTCAACACCATGGTGCGGACCCTGAGTTCGTTCGCCGACCAGGTCACCAAGGTGGCCCGCGAGGTGGGTACGGACGGCATCCTCGGCGGGCAGGCCCGCGTACCCGGCGTGTCCGGTACGTGGAAGGACCTCACCGAGTCCGTGAACGGCATGGCCTCGAACCTCACCGGCCAGGTGCGCAACATCGCGATGGTCACGACGGCCATCGCCAAGGGCGATCTGACCAAGAAGATCGACATCGACGCGCGCGGCGAGATCCTCGAGCTGAAGACGACGATCAACACGATGGTCGACCAGCTGTCCTCGTTCGCCGAGGAGGTCACCCGGGTCGCCCGCGAGGTGGGCACGGAAGGCCAGCTGGGCGGCCAGGCGCGGGTGCGCGACGTGGACGGCACCTGGCGCGACCTGACCGAGTCCGTGAACGAGATGGCCGGGAACCTGACCCGTCAGGTGCGGGCCATCGCGGCCGTCGCCACCGCGGTGACCCGCGGCGACCTCAACCTCAAGATCGACGTCGACGCCGCGGGCGAGATCCAGGTCCTCCAGGACAACATCAACAAGATGATCTCGAACCTGCGGGACACCACGATCGCCAACGAGGAGCAGGACTGGCTGAAGGGCAACCTGGCCCGCATCTCCGGTCTCCTCCAGGGCCGCCGCGACCTCGACGACGTCGCCTCGCTCACCATGAGCGAACTGACCCCGGTCGTGTCGGCCCAGCACGGCGCCTTCTTCGTGGCCATGCCGCTGGACGACGGTGCCGACGCGGCGAGTGCCGGCGAGGACGCGTACGAGCTGCGCATGCTCGGCAGCTACGGCTACTCGATGGGGTCCATGCCGACCTCGTTCCGGCCCGGCGAGACGCTCATCGGGACGGCCGCGCAGGAGCGGCGCACGATCCTCGTGGACAACGCGCCCAGCGGCTACCTGAAGATCGCCTCGGGGCTCGGTGAGGCGCCTCCGGCGCAGGTCATCGTGATCCCGGTGCTCTTCGAGGGCACGGTGCTCGGCGTGATCGAGCTGGCGTCCTTCACACCGTTCACCCAGATCCAGAAGGACTTCCTGGGCCAGATCGCCGAGATGATCGCGACGAGCGTCAACACCATCTCCGTCAACACCAAGACGGAGGTGCTGCTGAAGCAGTCGCAGGAGCTGACCGAGCAACTCCGGGAGCGCTCGGGCGAGTTGGAGAGCCGGCAGAAGGCCCTCCAGGCGTCCAACGCGGAGCTGGAGGAGAAGGCCGAACTGCTCGCCCAGCAGAACCGCGACATCGAGGTCAAGAACACCGAGATCGAAGAGGCGCGGCAGGTCCTGGAGGAGCGCGCCGAGCAGCTCGCCGTGTCGATGCGCTACAAGAGCGAGTTCCTCGCCAACATGTCGCACGAGCTGCGCACGCCGCTCAACTCGCTGCTGATCCTCGCCAAGCTGCTCGCCGACAACGCCGACGCGAACCTCACCCCCAAGCAGGTCGAGTTCGCCGAGACGATCCACGGCGCGGGCTCCGACCTGCTCCAGCTGATCAACGACATCCTGGACCTGTCGAAGGTCGAGGCGGGCAAGATGGACGTCTCGCCGACGCGCATCGCGCTGGTGCAGCTGGTCGACTACGTGGAGGCCACGTTCCGGCCGCTGACCGCGGAGAAGCAACTCGACTTCTCCGTACGGGTGTCGCCCGAGCTGCCCACCACGCTGCACACCGACGAGCAGCGCCTCCTCCAGGTGCTGCGCAACCTGCTCTCCAACGCGGTGAAGTTCACCGACTCCGGAGCCGTCGAGCTCGTCATCAGGCCGGCCGGCGCGGACGTGCCCAACGCGATCCGTGAACAGCTCCTGGAAGCGGGCTCGTTGCGGGACGCGGACGGCGATCTGATCGCCTTCTCGGTGACGGACACCGGCATCGGCATCGCGGCCAGCAAGATGCGCGTCATCTTCGAGGCGTTCAAGCAGGCCGACGGGACGACGAGCCGCAAGTACGGCGGCACCGGCCTCGGGCTCTCCATCAGCCGGGAGATCGCCCGGCTGCTGGGCGGCGAGATCCACGCGGCGAGCGAGCCGGGCCGCGGCTCGACGTTCACCCTGTACCTGCCGCTGCACCCGAGCGAACTGCCGCCCCAGGGCTACGCGCAGCTCGCCCCGACCATCGAGCCGGGCGAGCGGCTCGCCCTCGACGCGGCGCCGGAGCCGGCCGACGTGGAGACCCCGGCGGAGGTGAAGTCCTACCAGGAGACCCAGCACGGCCCGGCCGCGCTCTTCCGGCGCCGCCGCAAGCAGGCGGCGCCCGAACCGAGGCCGGCCCTTCCCGGGCAGCCGTCGGCGGCCCAGGAGCGCGCGGAGGAGCACTGGGAGACCGCGGCGGAGAGCACGCCGAAGACCCGGCGGGGCTTCCAGTTCGGCGGCGAGAAGGTCCTCATCGTCGACGACGACATCCGCAACGTCTTCGCGCTCACCAGCGTCCTGGAGCAGCACGGCCTGTCGGTCCTGTACGCCGAGAACGGGCGGGAGGGCATCGAAGTCCTGGAACAGCACGACGACGTGACGGTCGTCCTGATGGACATCATGATGCCGGAGATGGACGGCTACGCGACGACGACGGCGATCCGCAGGATGCCGCAGTTCGCGGGGCTCCCGATCATCGCGCTCACCGCGAAGGCGATGAAGGGCGACCGGGAGAAGGCGATCGAGTCCGGTGCGTCCGACTACGTCACGAAGCCGGTCGATCCGGATCACCTGCTGTCTGTGATGGAGCAGTGGATGCGCGGTGAGTGACCAGAAACCGGAATATTCACGCGGAGTTGCTGACTGAGTGTGGCCGTAGCCGTGTAGAAGTGCGGTATTCGGGGAACCTTCTGGTCTCCCACTGCGTTTCTGCTACGTGCACAGTGACATCGCGGTGACAGGGTGTGGCGACAGGCGGGGTGCGGCTACCATGACCGGCACAAGGACGGGCGGCGCAAGGGAGTCGTTCCCCGGGGCGGCGAAAGGAGCCTCCCCGAGTCCTGCGGACAGGGGCGGCCCCATGCCGGGGCGAGGAGGGCGGGCCATGGTGCAGAAGGCCAAGATCCTCCTGGTCGATGACCGGCCGGAGAATCTGCTGGCGCTGGAGGCCATCCTCTCCGCGCTCGATCAGACGCTGGTGCGGGCATCGTCCGGGGAGGAAGCGCTCAAAGCACTGCTCACGGACGACTTCGCGGTCATTCTGCTGGACGTTCAGATGCCAGGAATGGACGGTTTCGAAACCGCCGCGCACATCAAGCGCCGGGAGCGGACACGGGACATCCCGATCATCTTCCTCACCGCGATCAACCACGGCCCGCACCACACGTTCCGTGGCTACGCGGCGGGCGCGGTGGACTACATCTCCAAGCCGTTCGACCCGTGGGTGCTGCGCGCGAAGGTCTCGGTCTTCGTGGAGCTGTACATGAAGAACTGCCAACTCCGGGAGCAGGCGGCTCTGCTGCGCCTCCAGCTGGAGGGTGGCGGCAAGCCCGTCGGGGACTCCAAGGAGCCCGCGGGGCTGCTCGCCGAGCTGTCGGCCCGGCTCGCGGCGGTCGAGGAGCAGGCGGAGGCGCTGTCGAAGCAGCTCGACGACGACTCGGCGGACGCGGCCGCGGTCGCGACGGCCGCGCACCTCGAGCGCAAACTCACCGGACTGCGCAGGGCCCTTGACGCCCTGGAGCCCGGGGCCGGGAGCGGCGCGCCGTCCCTGCCGTCGCAGAACTGAGCGGCGGACCGGGCTTTGATACGGCGTCAGTTCACTTGACATCAGAGCGCGACACGAACGGGTGAAGCGGTAGGCACACGTGTCCCCGGTGGCCTCCCCCGGTAACCTCACACCCATGGCCTCACGTCCCGCAGCCAAGAAGACGCCCGCGAAGAAGGCGGCCGCGCCGACCAAGGCTCCGGCGAAGAAGGCCCCTGCGAAAAAAGCTCCCGCGAAGAAGACCGCGGCGAAGAAGGCGCCCGCCAAGAAGGCGGCCGCGAAGAAGCCGGCGCCCAAGCCGGCGCCCAACCCCACAGGGGGCCTGTACAAGCTCGTACGCGCCCTGTGGCTCGGCGTCGCGCACAGCGTGGGAGCGATGTTCCGCGGCATAGGGCGTGGCGCGAAGGGGCTCGACCCGGCGCATCGCAAGGACGGACTGGCGCTGCTGCTGCTCGGCGTCGCGCTGATCTGCGCGGCCGGTACCTGGTCCAATCTCCGCGGGCCGGTGGGCGACCTCGTCGAGATGCTGGTGACCGGCGCGTTCGGGCGGCTCGACCTGCTCGTACCGCTGCTGCTGGGCCTCATCGCCGTGCGCCTCATCCGGCACCCCGAGAAGCCCGAGGCCAACGGCCGCATCGTCATCGGCCTGTCCGCGCTCGTCGTCGGCGTGCTCGGCCAGGTCCACATCGCGTGCGGATCACCCGCCAGGGACGACGGCATGCAGGCCATAAGGGACGCCGGCGGACTCATCGGCTGGGCCGCCGCGACGCCGCTCAGCTTCACCATGACCGAGGTGCTCGCGGTCCCGCTGCTGGTCCTGCTCACCGTCTTCGGCCTGCTCGTGGTCACCGCGACGCCCGTCAACGCCATCCCGCAGCGGCTGCGGCTGCTCGGCGTGAAGCTCGGCGTCGTGCACGACGACGCGGTGGCCGAGGAGGGCGCCGACGCCGACGCGGACGAGTACGACGAGGAGTGGCGCGAGGCCACGCCCGTGCGCGCCAGGCGGCGCGCCGCGGCCCCTGAGGCGTACGACCCCGATCGCATAGAGGAAGACGCCCTCTCGAAGCGGCGCAGGCCCCGGCGCACGTCCGTGCAGCCCGCCATGGACCGGCCGATGGACGCCGTGGACGTGGCCGCCGCCGCTGCCGCCGCGCTCGACGGGGCCGTGCTGCACGGCATGCCGCCCTCGCCGCTCGTCGCCGACCTCACCCAGGGCGTCGGCGCGGAGCGCGGCGAGAGCACGGGGGAGGCGCCCGCGCCGGAGCGCACGGCGCCGGTACCGACGGCCCGCGCCCGCAAGGCCCAGCCGGCCGCCCCGGAGCCCGAGCCGACCCCGTCGCGGCTCAACGTGCCCGACCTGACCAAGTCCGCGCCCGACGACGTACGGGATCTGCCGCCGCGCGCCGAGCAGCTGCAGCTCGCCGGGGACATCACGTACGCGCTGCCCTCGCTCGACCTGCTCACCCGGGGCGGCCCCGGCAAGTCGCGCAGCGCCGCCAACGACGCCGTCGTCGACTCGCTGTCGAACGTCTTCACCGAGTTCAAGGTCGACGCCGCCGTCACCGGCTTCACCCGCGGCCCGACGGTCACGCGCTACGAGGTGGAGCTCGGCCCCGCCGTGAAGGTCGAGAAGATCACGGCGCTCGCGAAGAACATCGCCTACGCCGTCGCGTCGCCGGACGTCCGGATCATCAGCCCCATCCCCGGCAAGTCCGCGGTCGGCATCGAGATCCCGAACACCGACCGCGAGATGGTCAACGTCGGCGACGTGCTGCGCCTGGCGGACGCCGCCGAGGACGACCACCCGATGCTGGTCGCGCTCGGCAAGGACGTCGAGGGCGGCTACGTGATGGCGAACATCGCGAAGATGCCGCACATCCTCGTCGCCGGCGCCACCGGCTCAGGAAAGTCGTCCTGCATCAACTGCCTCATCACCTCGGTCATGGTGCGGGCGACCCCCGAGGACGTCCGGATGGTCCTCGTCGACCCCAAGCGGGTGGAGCTGACGGCGTACGAGGGGATTCCGCACCTCATCACGCCGATCATCACCAACCCCAAGCGGGCCGCCGAGGCCCTCCAGTGGGTCGTGCGCGAGATGGACCTGCGCTACGACGACCTGGCGGCCTTCGGCTACCGGCACATCGACGACTTCAACCAGGCGATCCGCGACGGCAAGCTCAAGACGCCCGAGGGCAGTGAGCGGGAGCTGAAGCCCTACCCGTACCTGCTGGTGATCGTCGACGAGCTCGCCGACCTGATGATGGTCGCGCCGCGGGACGTCGAGGACGCCATCGTGCGCATCACGCAGCTCGCGCGTGCGGCGGGCATCCACCTGGTGCTGGCCACGCAGCGCCCGTCGGTCGACGTCGTGACCGGTCTGATCAAGGCGAACGTGCCGTCCCGGCTCGCCTTCGCCACCTCCTCGCTCGCCGACAGCCGCGTCATCCTCGACCAGCCGGGCGCCGAGAAGCTCATCGGCAAGGGCGACGGGCTCTTCCTGCCCATGGGTGCGAACAAGCCGACCCGTATGCAGGGCGCCTTCGTCACCGAGGACGAGATCCACGCCGTCGTGCAGCACTGCAAGGACCAGATGGCGCCCGTCTTCCGCGAGGACGTCGTCGTCGGCACCAAGCAGAAGAAGGAGATCGACGAGGACATCGGCGACGACCTGGAGCTGCTGTGCGCGGCCGCCGAACTGGTCGTCTCGACCCAGTTCGGCTCGACCTCCATGCTCCAGCGCAAGCTGCGCGTGGGCTTCGCGAAGGCCGGGCGCCTCATGGACCTCATGGAGTCCCGGAGCATCGTCGGACCGAGCGAGGGTTCGAAGGCTCGTGACGTTCTTGTGAAACCCGATGAGCTGGATGGAGTGCTCGCGGTGATCCGCGGGGAGGCTCAGTCCTAGACGTTCTGATCTCGTTATCACTCGTAAGGGCGGCGGGGGCAACCGTTTCCCTTTCGAGTACGTCAAGTTGAGGGAGGGGACGGATCGCAGTCCCACCATCAGGATGTCGGGCCATTCTGATGGCGTACAAAGTCCGACCGCCCGGTTGCCCCACCCTTTCGTACCCCCCCTAGACTGAACCTCCAGCAGGTGGCTACACGCTCGAAAGGCGCCCCCGTGTCCATCGGCAACTCCCCTGAAGACGACCGCCCTTCGGAAGACCGCATCCCGCACGCGGACGACGACCGGCCGTCGATCGGACGTGTCCTGCAACAGGCACGGATCGACGCGGGTCTCACCGTCGACGAGGTCAGCCAGTCGACCCGGGTGCGCATCCCGATCGTGCACGCCATCGAGCAGGACGACTTCTCCCGCTGCGGTGGCGACGTGTACGCCCGCGGGCACATCCGCACGCTCGCGCGTGCCGTGGGTGTCGACCCCGAACCCCTGCTCGAGCAGTACGGGGCCGAACACGGCGGGCGGCCCGCGCCCACCCCGGCCACGCCGCTCTTCGAGGCCGAGCGCATCCGCTCCGAGCCCCGCAGGCCGAACTGGACCGCCGCCATGGTCGCCGCGATCGTCGCGGTCATCGCCTTCGTCGGCTACACCGCGGTGAACGGCGGGGACGACGGCGGCGACAAGCAGCAGGCCGCCGAGGGCCCCACGCCCGCCACCAGCAAGACGACGAGCCCGAAGCCCAGTCCCACCACGAAGAAGCCCGCCGATCCGAAGCCGGACCCGTCGGACAGCGCCATCGCGGCCGCGCCCCGGGACAAGGTCACCGTCAAGATCAACGCGGCGGACGGGCGCAGCTGGATCTCCGCCAAGGACCACAACGGGCGGATCATGTTCGACGGGCTGCTCGAACAGGGCCAGTCGAAGACCTTCCAGGACAACCAGAAGATCGACCTCGTGCTCGGTGACGCGGGCGCCATCCAGCTGTTCGTGAACGGCAAGCAGATCGAGGACGAGTTCCAGCCCGGCCAGGTCGAGCGGCTCACGTACACGAAGGGTGACCCGGAGGTCGGATGACCTCGGCGATCCTTCGGTAACCCTCGCGGCGAGGGCTGTCGGTGGAACGAAGTAGTCTTGAGTCCATGCCCGAACGCCGTACCGTCGCACTCGTCACCCTTGGCTGCGCCCGTAACGAGGTGGACTCGGAGGAGCTCGCAGGCCGCTTGGAGGCGGACGGCTGGGAGCTCGTCGAGGACGCCGAGTCCGCCGATGTCGCCGTCGTGAACACCTGTGGCTTCGTCGAGGCCGCCAAGAAGGACTCCGTCGACGCCCTCCTCGAAGCCAATGACCTCAAGGGCCACGGCCGCACGCAGGCCGTCGTCGCCGTCGGCTGCATGGCCGAGCGGTACGGCAAGGAGCTCGCCGAGGCGCTGCCCGAGGCCGACGGCGTGCTCGGCTTCGACGACTACGAGGACATCTCCGGTCGCCTCCAGACCATCCTCTCCGGCGGCAGCGTGGAGGCACACGCCCCGCGCGACCGCCGCAAGCTGCTGCCGATCAGCCCGGCCGAGCGCCAGGAGGCCGGATCGGGGATCGCGCTGCCCGGCCACGCGCCGGTGGACCTGCCGGACGGGCTCGCGCCCGCGTCCGGGCCGCGCGCGCCGCTGCGCCGCCGGCTCGACGGGGCGCCCGTCGCCTCCGTGAAGCTGGCCTCCGGCTGCGACCGGCGCTGCTCGTTCTGCGCCATCCCGTCGTTCCGCGGTTCGTTCATCTCGCGGCGGCCCTCGGACGTGCTCAACGAGACGCGGTGGCTCGCCGAGCAGGGCGTCAAGGAGGTCATGCTGGTCTCCGAGAACAACACGTCGTACGGCAAGGACCTGGGAGACATCCGTCTCCTGGAGTCGCTGCTGCCCGAGCTCGCCGGTGTCGACGGGATCGAGCGGGTGCGCGTCAGCTACCTGCAGCCCGCCGAGATGCGCCCCGGACTCATCGACGTCCTGACGGGCACCGACAAGGTCGTCCCGTACTTCGACCTCTCCTTCCAGCACTCGGCGCCGGGCGTGCTGCGCGCGATGCGCCGCTTCGGTGACACCGACCGGTTCCTGGAGCTGCTCGACACCATTCGGAGCAAGGCCCCGCAGGCCGGTGTCCGGTCGAACTTCATCGTGGGCTTCCCCGGTGAGTCCGAGGCCGACCTCGGCGAGCTGGAGCGCTTCCTGAACGGCGCGCGGCTGGACGCCATCGGCGTCTTCGGCTACTCCGACGAGGAGGGCACGGAGGCGGCGACGTACGAGAACAAGCTCGACGAGGACGTGGTCGCGCAGCGCCTCGCGCACATCTCGCGTCTCGCCGAGCAGCTGGTGTCGCAGCGGGCCGAGGACCGTCTCGGCGAGACCGTCGAGGTGCTCGTCGAGTCCGTGGACCTGTCCGAGGACGGGGACGGGGTCGTCGGCCGCGGCGCGCATCAGGCGCCCGAGACGGACGGACAGGTGCGGCTCCTGGGCGGCGCGGGTCTGACCGTCGGCCGTATGGTCGAGGCAAAGGTGGTCGGGACCGAGGGCGTCGACCTCGTGGCCGAGCCGCTGGACAGTTCTGAGGAGGCGGGCAGATGACCGGAGTGCCGGCATCCGCTGCCGGCGGCACCGGTAGGCCGGCGCCCGGCGGCAAGCTGGGCACTGCGGCCGTTCCCCAGGCCGGCCTGTGGAACATCGCCAACATCCTGACCATGGTGCGGCTGCTGCTCGTGCCGCTCTTCGTCGTCCTGATGCTGATGGACGGCGGGTACGACCCGGTGTGGCGGGCGTGGGCGTGGGCGGCGTTCGCCGTCGCCATGATCACGGACGTCTTCGACGGACATCTGGCGCGGACGTACAACCTGGTCACCGACTTCGGGAAGATCGCCGACCCCATCGCCGACAAGGCGATCATGGGGGCGGCGCTGATCTGTCTCTCCTCGCTCGGCGACCTTCCGTGGTGGGTCACGGGCGTGATCCTCGGGCGTGAGCTGGGCATCACGCTGCTGCGCTTCGTGGTGATCCGGTACGGGGTCATCCCGGCCAGCCGCGGCGGCAAGATGAAGACCCTCGCGCAGGGCACCGCCGTGGGCATGTACGTACTGGCCCTGACCGGGCCGCTCGCCACGTTCCGGTTCTGGGTGATGGCCGTCGCCGTCGTGCTCACCGTGGTCACCGGGCTCGACTACGTGCGGCAGGCGATCGTGCTGCGCCGGGCCGGACTGGCCGAGGCGCAGGCCGCCGCGGCCGTCTCGCAGGCCGCCTCGGAGGCGGCCGAGAAGTGACCCACGAGGCTGCCGAGGCGCTGCGGCTGTTGACGGAGCGGGGGGAGACCCTTGCCGTCGCCGAGTCGCTGACCGGCGGTCTGGTCGCCGCGGAGCTGGTGGCCGTGCCCGGAGCCTCGAAGGCCTTCCGCGGATCTGTCACCGCGTACGCCACCGAGCTCAAGCACAAGGTCCTCGGTGTGGACGACGCTCTGCTCGCCGCGCACGGACCCGTCCATCCCGAGGTCGCGCTGCAGATGGCGGCGGGTGTGCGGGAGGCGCTGGGCGCCGACTGGGGGATCGCCACGACCGGCGTCGCCGGCCCGGAGCCCCAGGACGGCAAGCCGGTGGGGACCGTCTTCGTCGCCGTGCAGGGACCCGGAGCGGTGGCTTCCGGGAGTACGCCGAATTTCGCTGGTAGCCGCAAAGTGCTCGAGCTGCGGTTGAACGGCGAGCGGACGGAAATCCGTATGGAGAGTGTACGGAGCGTGCTCAGGCTGCTCGCGGAAGAGCTGGTCGGAGGGCTTTCCGGCGAACGTACTGGGAATGAGCGGGCACAGGATACGGAACAGAACGGGGGGTTTTGATGTTTACAGCCCTGAGTGAACACGACATCGCTCCCCGCACGGCCGCGGCGCGAGGCGGTACGGTGGGGCGTGAAGGATGCGGCTACGCGGTCCGAGGAGGGAGCCACCGATGATTCTGCTCCGTCGCCTGCTGGGTGACGTGCTGCGTCGGCAGCGCCAGCGCCAGGGCCGTACTCTGCGCGAAGTCTCCTCGTCCGCCCGAGTCTCGCTCGGCTATCTCTCCGAGGTGGAGCGGGGGCAGAAGGAGGCTTCCTCCGAACTGCTCTCCGCGATCTGCGACGCGCTTGACGTACGGATGTCCGAGCTGATGCGCGAGGTGAGCGACGAGCTCAGCCTCGCCGAGCTGGCCGAGTCGGCAGCAGCGGTCCCGTCGGAACCGGTGCCCGCACCGGTTCGCCCGATGCTGGGTTCAGTCTCCGTGACCGGCGTCCCGCCGGAACGGGTGACGATCAAGGCGCCTGCGGAGGCGGTCGACGTCGTAGCGGCGTAGCGCCTGCGCTCAGCGTGAATGTGGGGAAGGCCCCCGGCCGATCGATCGGCCGGGGGCCTTCTGCTGTCCGCTTCAGGACCTTGGTCCACGGCGTTGGCCCTGAGATGTCCGTAATAGTTCAAGTGTGCCATCGTTGGTGATGGTTTGCCGATGATGGTTTCTCAGTGGTTTCTCAGTGGTTCCTCAGTGGTTTCTCAATGGAGGTGACGGATGTACGTCGTGAAGAGCCCGCTGTCCGATGCTGACCTGAAGACCGTGTCCGAGGCGCTGCAGGGCGCCCTCGTCGACCTCGTGGACCTCTCACTGGTGGCGAAGCAGGTCCACTGGACCGTGGTCGGTCCCCGGTTCAGGTCGGTGCACCTTCAGCTCGACGAGGTCGTGGACACGGCGCGGCTGCACTCCGACACGGTGGCCGAGCGCGCCTCGACGCTGGGTGTCCCGCCGGACGGCCGCGCGAAGACGGTCGCGGCCACCAGTGGTGTCGGTGCCGTTCCCGACGGCTGGGTCGAGGACGGGGACGCGGTGGGGGCGCTGGTGGACGCGCTCGGCGCCGTGATCACCCGGATGCGGGAACGGATCGAGGCGACCGGTGAGGCGGACCCGGTGAGCCAGGACATCTTCATCGCCGTCACGGCCGACCTGGAGAAGCACCACTGGATGTTCCAGGCGGCGAACGGCAGCTGAGGCGGCCCGGTGGCCGTCACGGGGGCGCGTCATGCGGTCGTGGCGCGCCCCTTGCGCGCCCTGTCGGAGGGAATGACGTGCGCTTAGCGTCGAGGGCGGTGCCCGAGGCAGGCGGAGGTGAGCGGTCGGTGGCTTGGCGGATGGCGCGCTGGATACCGGCCGTGCTGCTCGGGGTGCTGTGGTGGTGGGGTGTGCT
>NZ_JAMOLN010000195.1 GCF_024448165.1 Streptomyces longispororuber | reverse complement strand
TGCTGTCCACGACGGACGAGCCGCTGCATCCGCTGGACGAGCAGGCCGTGGCGAAGGTGTTCGCGCTGGCGCGGGAGGGCGACGAGCGGGCCGAGGCCGCGGTCGAGCGCTTCATCCAGCGGCTCGTGCACGATGTCGCGGCGCTGGTGCTCGCGCTGGATCCCGAGCTTGTCGTGGTCGGCGGGTGGGCCGCCGGGCTCGACGGTGTGCTCGATCCGCTGCGGCGGGAGCTGGAGCGGTATTGCCTCCGGCCGCCTCGGGTGACTCTGTCGCTGCTGGGTGAGGCTGCTGTGGCTACGGGGGCGTTGCGGTTGGCTCTGGATCACGTGGAGGAGCAGTTGTTCGCCACGGAGAGCACGGTGACGGCCCGCCGGTGAGTGGGGGGCGCCTGGTGTGGGGGTCGGTTCGGGTTGTGTGGCTGGTGGGCGTGTGTGGGGGTGTTTGCGCAGTTCCCCGCGCCCCTGAAGGGGCGCCCCTGCGAGTGCCCGCTGCGGGTGCTTGGCGAGTGAACGTGCGCGGGGGATCTCGCGCAGTTCCCCGCGCCCCTGGAGGGGCGCCTCCCTGAGTGCTCGCTGCGGGTGCTTGGCGAGTGAACGTGCGTGGTGGTTCTCGCGCAGTTCCCCGCGCCCCTGGAGGGGCGCCCCTTCGAGTGCCCGCTGCGGATGCCTGGCGACTGAACGTCAGTGGGGGTGTTTGCGCAGTTCCCCGCGCCCCTGGTGGCTTGCTTGCCC
Organism: Streptomyces longispororuber; assembly: GCF_024448165.1. GTDB lineage: Bacteria > Actinomycetota > Actinomycetes > Streptomycetales > Streptomycetaceae > Streptomyces > Streptomyces longispororuber_A. Next base: position 19,062 of record NZ_JAMOLN010000195.1, on the reverse strand, counting down.
GGTGAAGGTCAGGAGGCCTGGGGGTGGGCGGGGTGGTGGATTTCTACGCCTGTGGTGTCGCCGAAGGTCAGGCGGCAGGTGTCCGCTCGGTACGTCGCCACGGAGACCGCCGCCGTGATGCCCTCGCTGAAGTAGCGGGTGGTGACGACGAGGACCGGGGCGCCGGGGAGGCGGTCGAGTTCCTTGGCGTCGTCGGCGCGGGCGGAACCGAGCTCGACCGCGCGGTCCTGGCCGTCGAGGCCGAAGCGCTGCAGCTCGCGCAGGACGGCACGCGCGCGTGCGGCGCCGGACGGGGCGTCTATGGCGGTGAGGTCGGGCACCGAGGACGAGGGCACGTAGAGCAGTTCGGCCGCGACGGGCTGCCCGTGCGAGACACGGGTGCGCCGCAGGACGTGCACGGTCTCGCCGGGGGCGGTCTCCAGCATGCCCGCGACGGCGGCCGGCGGAACGTCCGGCGTGCAGTCCACGGCCTGCCAGGCGTCCCCGCTGGCACCCGGCCAGTCCTGGTCGGTGGAGGCGACGGCGACGCCCACCCGGGGCGGCGCGACCGTCGTGCCGACGCCGCGGCGGCGCTGCAGCCGGCCTTCGAGTTCGAGCTGCTCCAGGGCCTGTCGGAGCGTGGCGCGGGCGACACCGAACCGGGCCGCGAGGTCACGCTCGTTCGGCAGGATCTCCCCCACGGCGAACTCCGAGTCGAGCGCCTCGCTGAGCACGGTCTTCAGGTGCCAGTACTTCGGCTCCGGTGCCGCTTCCAACTGCGTGGTCCCCACCCTGTCCTCCGCAATCGCCGTGTCCCGGCGGCTTTTTAGCGCCCTTGTTTATTAAAGGTTCCTGCACTATCTCTGCGAGCGTAGGGCCGCCCCCAGACTTGGTCAAGACCAATCCTCGATCGGTTACGGCGTGCACAGGGGCCTTGCCGCAGAGCGTTCACGGAGGGCCGCGATCCGTTCATACGGCGTTCGTGAGACCCGCATGAATCGGGCATGAGAAGGCGCGAAGAAGTGACCCGCCCCGGCGGACGCGGCGCGGGACGGGTCTCGGCGGCCTCAACGGGCCGCCGGCTCACGGCACATCAGGAACGGAAGACGGCGCCTACAGGAGCGACTGAAGCTTGTCCGGGTTGCGCACGATATAGACGCCCTGGATCTTGCCTTCGTAGACGCCCAGTTGGAAGGCCGCGTCGAGCTTGCCGTCGACGAGGGCGAGCAGTCCGAGGCCGCCGTTGAGCTCCACGAAACGGAACTCGAAGGCCGTGTCGCCGTCCAGCCGCGCGGCCCCGATCATGAACCGGCCCACCTTGTCCGCGCTCTCGATGACGCGCAGCGGCGCCTTGGCCTTGCCGCCGCTGTCGCCGACGAGCCGGACGTCCGGGGCGAGCAGCGCCATGAGGCCGTCCAGGTCGCCTTCGGAGGCGGCGGCCAGGAACCGCTCGGTGAGGTCGCGCTGTTGGGCCGGGTCCACGTCGAAGCGGGGGCGGCGCTCCTCGACGTGCTTACGGGCACGGGCGGCGAGTTGGCGCACCGCGCTGTCGCCGCGCTCCAGGATGGTGGCGATCTCGGCGAACGGCAGGCCGAAGGCCTCCCGCAGGACGAACACGGCGCGTTCCAGCGGCGACAGCGACTCCAGGACGACGAGCACGGCGAGCGAGACGGAGTCGGCGAGCACGGCCTGTTCGGCGGTGTCGGGCACGGTGGGCCCGAAGTCGGTGACGAGCGGTTCGGGCAGCCAGGGGCCCACATAGGACTCGCGCCGGGCCTGCTCCTGGCGCAGCCGGTCGACGGCGAGGCGGGTGGTGATGCGCACCAAGTAGGCGCGTGGTTCCCGCACCTCCGCGCGGTCGGCCCGGGACCAGCGCAGCCAGGCGTCCTGGACCACGTCCTCTGCGTCGGCGACGCGGCCCAGCATCCGGTAGGCCACGCCCATCAGGACGGGACGGTGCTCTTCGAAGACGTCGATCACGGTGTCGGTGGCCACGTCCCCATCCCAACCGACGAATCGGCGCCTGTCCAGGCGGAGCCGAACCGTCCGCCAGCAGAATGGGCGGGCCTGCGCCGAGGGTCGGCGTGAGGTCGGGGAGGCTGCGATGCGGTACGCGGTTCTGGGCACGGGGATCGTCGGGCGGACGCTTGCGGGGAAGCTGGTCGAGCTGGGGCACGAGGTACGGCTCGGCGCCCGCAGCAAGGACAATCCGGCAGCCCTGGAGTGGGCGCAGCAGGCGGGCCCGCGGGCGAGCGCGGGCACCTTCGCGGATGCCGCCGAGTTCGGGGAGCGGATCATCGAGGCGGTCGGCGGCCACGTCGCGCTCGCCGCACTGCAGGCGGCCGGGGCCGCGCAGCTCGACGGGAAGGTCGTCATCGACACGTCGAACAAGCTGGAGCAGGTCGACGGCGGAGTGCGGCTCGCGCCGCTGGACGACATCGGCAGCGTGGGGGCGCAGTTGCAGCGGGAGTTCCCCCGCGCGCGGGTCGTGAAGACGCTCAACACGCTGAACTTCGCCGTCATGACCGATCCGTCCAGGGTGCCGGGCGAGCACCAGCTGTTCCTCAGCGGGGACGACGCGGAGGCCAAGGAGGAGGTGCTCGGTCTCCTGGGCGAGTTCGGCTGGCCGCGCGAGCGGGTGGTGGACCTGGGCGGCATCGAGACGGCGCGGGCGGTGGAGCTGATGATGCCCCTGTGGCTCACGTTGTACGGCAGCGTCGGGCACGGGGACTTCAACTGGCAGATCCGGTCGGCCGGTTGATCCCACCCGCCCGAACCCCTCCGCCCGTCTCTTCGGCTCCCCCTCTTGAACTGGGGGCTACTCAGCGGTAATTGTTGCTGACAAGGAGTCTAAGGAACCGTCGCGGCGTGACGGGGACAGGGAGCGAGCGACATGGCGGCACAGGCGTCCTTCAGCATCGAGAGCCCCGGCGGTCCGCGCACCGTGACCCTCACGTACGAACGCGCGGGCGCCGGGGAGCCGCTGCTCCTGCTGCACGGGATCGGTCACCACTGGCAGGCGTGGCAGCCGGTGCTGCCCATCCTGGCGACCGAACGGGACGTGATCGCCGTGGATCTGCCGGGGTTCGGGGCGTCGCCCGCGCTGCCGGAGGGACTCGCGTACGACCTGACGAGCGTGGTGCCGGTCCTCGACGCGTTCTGCCGTCAGCTGGGGATCGAGCGGCCGCACGTGGCCGGGAACTCGCTGGGCGGCCTGCTCGCCCTGGAGCTGGGCCGCGAGAAGCTCGTACGGTCCGTCACGGCGCTGTCCCCCGCCGGGTTCTGGAGCGAGGCCGAGCGCCGCTACGCGTTCGGCACGCTGCTCGCGATGCGGCAGGGCGCCCGGGCGATGCCGCTTCCGGTGATCGAGCGGCTGTCCCGCTCCGCGGTCGGGCGGGCCGCGCTCACCAGCACCATCTACGCCCGGCCCGGGCGCCGTTCACCGGAGGCCGTGGTCGCCGAGACGCTGGCGCTGCGCGACGCGACCGGGTTCCGCCAGACCCTCGACGCGGGCCGCGGGGTGCTCTTCCGCGACGCCGTCCCCGAGCTGCCCGTCACGATCGCCTGGGGCACCCGTGACCGGCTCCTCGTGCGCCGGCAGGGGATCCGCGCCAAGCACGTCCTGCCGGACGCGCGCCTGGTCAGGCTTCCCGGCTGCGGCCACGTGCCGATGCACGACGACCCGGCGCTCGTGGCCCGCGTCATCCTCGACACCAGCCGCTGACCGGCGGCCGAACACACCGGAACCCAGGGCGACACCGGTGGCGACGAGCGCGCTGCCGATGCCCTGGGCGACCCCGTAGGACCCCGCACCGACCAGCGGGGCGGTGCAGGCGGCCGCGACGGGGATGAGCCCGGAGAAGAGCGTGGCCCGCTCGGCGCCGATCCGCTGCATCCCCATGTACCAGCACACGAACCCGATCACCGTGACGATCACGGCCTGCCACACCAGGGCGGCGGCCTCCGACCGGTCGGGGACGCGCAGCCAGGCGGCGCCGTCGACGGCCACGCCCACGGCCGCCGATTCCAGCGCGGCGATCGCGCACACCGTGCACGACAGGAGCCGCGGGCCGAGCGGACGCAGCACCGGGACGGCGAGCACCGCGAAACCTACCTCTCCGGAGAGCGCGCCCACGGAGAAGACGATCCCGAGCAGGTCCGTACGGCCCCACCCTTGAACCGTGAACGCGCCGGCGGCCACGAGCAGGGCACCGTAGAGGACGGCCCGTTGGGGACGCCGTCCGCCCAGCAGGGGGACCAGGACAGCGACGACGACGGGTGCGCATCCTACGAAGACACCCGGTACCGCGGGTTCCGCCGTGCGCTCCGCCGCGAGAACCGCGAGGTTGAAGCCCACCATCCCGACGGCCGAGAGCAGCGCGAGCCGCCCCCACTGCCGTCCTCTCAGGTGCCGCAGCGGGGCCAGTCCGCCGCGCCCGACCAGGGGAAGGAGCAGCACACACGCGACTCCGTAGCGGAGGAACTGGCCACCCGCGTACGGGTAGTGGCCCAGGACGCTGTTGGCGGTGAAGGAGCCGCCCACAAGGATGCAGGCGACGGCGGCGAGCAGGGAGCCTCGTACGGATGTGGCGTTCATGAGGTCGACGCTAGGAGGCGCACTGGTCCGGTTCGAGGTCCACTTGCCGGACTCCTTCGAGGACCAATCGGCCGCGCGGACTAGGGTCCACGGGATGACACCCGACGCCCTCGCACCCTCCGCCGCCTGGGAGTTGCTGCTGCCCGCGGCCGCCGCTCCGGCACGCGCGCGTGGTCGCGCGCTGCAGTCCGCGCTCCGGGAGGCGGTGCGGACGGGCCGGCTCGCTCCGGGGACGCGGCTGCCGTCGAGCCGGGATCTCGCGCGCGACCTCGGGGTCTCGCGCGGCCTGGTCACCGAGGCGTACGAGCAGCTGACCGCCGAGGGCTATCTGCGCAGCGGCCGGGGGGCCGGGACCTGGGTGGGCGAGGCGGTCCGGGCGCCGGCGCCGGGGGCCAGGGACCTCGCCCCGGGCAGCTCTCCCGGGGTCCGGGCCGACTTCGTGGCGGGCAGCCCTGACCTGTCGCTGTTCCCGCGTGCGGCGTGGGCGGCGGCGCAGCGGGGCGCGCTGTCCGAACTGCCGCACCAGGGCCTCGGCTACCCCGACCCGCGGGGCCTGCCCCGGCTGCGCACCGCCCTCGCCGAACTGCTCACGCGGCGCCGTGGCGTGGTGGCCGATCCGGAGCGGATCATCGTGTGCTCCGGGGTGACGCAGGCGGTGACGCTGCTCGGGATCGTGCTCCACGCGCGCGGGCAGCGGGGCATCGGTGTCGAGGACCCCGGGAGCCCCCAGTACGAGGACCTGTTCGCCACGGCGGGACCGCAGGCGGTGCGGCTGCCCGTGGACGCGGAGGGGCTCCGCACGGGGCCGCTGCGGGACTCCGGGGTCCGTACCGTGGTCACGACGCCGTCGCACCACTTCCCGTCCGGCATCGCGTACACCGCGCGGCGCCGGGCCGAACTCCTGGACTGGGCGCGGGAGGTGGACGGGCTCGTCGTGGAGGACGACTACGACGGCGACTTCCGCTACGACCGTGCGCCGGTGGGCGCCCTCCAGGGACTCGACCCCGATCACGTCGCCTACACCGGTTCGGTCAGCAAGTCGCTGGCGCCGGGGCTGCGGCTCGGCTGGCTGGTCGTGCCCGACGGCCTCGCCGACGAGATCGTGGCCACCAAGCGCTACATGGACCTCGGCAATCCGGCGCTGGACCAGGCCGCCCTGGCCCGGTTCGTCGAGCGCGGCGACTACGACCGTCAGCTGCGGCGCTGCCAACGCGCCTACAAGGAGCGGCGGGACGCACTGGTGGCCGCTCTGCGGGAGCACCTGCCCGGGACCGAGGTGTCGGGCATCGCGGCGGGACTGCACGCCATCGCCACGCTCCCCGGCCACTACGGTCCCCAGGACGCCCTCCTCGACCGGTGCGCATCGGCCGGAGTGGCGGTGCGTCCGCTGAGCCACTACGGAAGCGGCACGGGCGACGGGGTCCCCCTGGTGCTCGGCTACGCCCACCTGTCGCCCGCCCGGATCACCGAAGGGGTGCGCCTACTGGCGTGCGCCGCTCAGGAGTTGGACCACGCGCGCGTGCACAGCACCAGGCGGTAGCCGTCGGGGTCCTCCACGGTGACGCCCCACTCGTTCCAGTAGGGGTTGGGCGACTTCACCCGCTGCCCGCCGTGCTCTTCGAGGCGTGCGACCAGGTCGTCCGGGACGGGGCCGTCCACGTAGACGACCAGGAGGTCCTCCTCGGTGGGCCGGGGCGACACCGGCGCGGCCTGCTCGTGGACGAGTTCGAGGTGCCAGGTGGCGTCGGGCCAGCCCAGCATGAGCAGGTCGTGCTCGCCCGGGGTCGGACCTCCCTCGGCGCGATAGATCACGCTCAGGCCGAGCCCGCGGGTCCAGAACGCCTCCGCGGCGGCCAGGTCCTTCGAAGGGCGCGCGACACGGATGTGGGCGGTGGACAGGTGTGCTGCGGTCATGAGGGTCCCTTTCGACGCGGTGCGCCGAGCCTATGCAGCGGGCAACCTGAGGTCATCGGGCACGCGGACGGGCCGTACCGCGTCCGGAGACCTACGTCTGCGGGAGGAGGCCGCCGCGCGCCCGGTTCCCTTGACGGTGGGGACAGTTGTTCACTTGGGGTTCGTGTGCGCGCCGTGGTGAAACAGTAGGTGTGGCTCCGCGGCGTCGCGCACCCATGGCACCGCACCGTCGTCGGAACCGTCACTGGAGGCGCCCATGTCACACCGTCCGCAGAGTCCCCTGCCCGGCCGCCGCGGAGTGCTGCGGGGCGCGATCGCCGCGTCGGCGGCGCTCGCCCTGCCGACGATCGGCGGCGGGACCGCGCCCGCCTTCGCCCTGTCGGGGCGGCCGAAGGCGGGCTGGGGCGTGCAGGCCGGTGACGTGACCGCGCACTCGGGTCTGGTCTGGGTGCGCTCGGACCGGCCCGCGCGGATGATCGTCGAGACCTCGGCCACCGAGTCGTTCAAAAAGGCGACGAGATGGCGGGGTCCGCTGGTCGGCGCGGGAACCGACTTCACGGGCACGACCCGGCTGCACGGCCTGCCGCCGGGCGAACAGGTCCACTACCGTGTCCTGCTGGCCGACCCGGACGACCCGCGGCGCACGAGCGAACCGGTGTCCGGCACGTTCCGCACCTCCCCCGTGGGGCGCCGCGACGATGTGCGGTTCCTGTGGTCGGGCGACATCGCGGGCCAGGGCTGGGGCATCAACCCGGACCGTGGCGGCTACCGCGTCTACGAGGACATGCGCGCCCTGGACCCGGACTTCTTCGTGTGCAGCGGCGACAACATCTACGCGGACGGACCGATTCTGCCCAGCGTGACGCTGCCCGACGGTCGGGTGTGGCGCAACGTGACGACCGAGGAGAAGGCCAAGGTCGCCGAGACGCTCGCCGAGTTCCGCGGCGCGTTCCGCTACAACCTGCTCGACGAGAACCTGCGCCGCTTCAACGCCCAGGTCCCCACGATCACGCAGTGGGACGACCACGAGGTCCACAACAACTGGTACCCGGGCCAGATCCTCAACGACGACCGGTACACGGAGAAGAACGCGGACGTGCTGTCCGCCCGTTCGCTGCGCGCGTTCAGCGAGTACTTCCCGGTGTCGACGCTGCCGCCGGGCGATGCCGAGGGCCGCGTGTACCGGGTGCTGCGGCACGGCCCGCTGCTCGACGTGTTCGTGCTCGACATGCGCACGTACCGGAACGCGAACTCCGCGAACCGGCAGGCAGACGACGCGACCGGCATCCTCGGTGCCGAACAACTGGACTGGCTGAAGCGTGAGTTGTCGAGGTCGCGGGCGACGTGGAAGGTGATCGCCTCCGACATGCCGCTGGGTCTCGTGGTGCCGGACGGGGCGACGAACTTCGAGGCGGTGGCGCAGGGCGACCCGGGCGCGCCGCTCGGGCGCGAACTGCAGATCGCCGAGCTGCTGCGGCACATCAAGCACCGTCGGATCACGGGCACGCTGTGGCTGACCGCCGATGTGCACTACACGTCGGCGCAGCACTACGAGCCGTCGAAGGCCGCGTTCCAGGACTTCGAGCCGTTCTGGGAGTTCGTGTCGGGTCCGCTGGCCGCGGGCGGTTTCCAGGCGACGAAGCTCGACGGGACGTTCGGTCCGCAGCAGGCGTTCATCAAGGCGCCGTCGCGGGCGAACACCTCGCCGATGGAGACGCCGCCGTACTTCGGCGAGGTCGAGATCGACGGCGGCAGCGGCGAGCTGACGGTGCGGCTGCGGCAGGAGGGCGGCGACGTGCTGTTCTCGAAGACGCTGCAGCCGGGGCGCGTCGGGCAGTGAGCGCGGCGGCCGGGCCGGGGAACGCGGACGGACAGTGATCGTCCGGCCGCGTTCCCCGGCCCGGCCCAACTCCCGCTGAAATAGGGATAGTCGCAGGTCAGAGCCGATTGTCAGTGGTCGCCTCTACGGTTTTCCCATGACGCGATCAACACAGGCCGTGACCTATCGCCGACCCTCCGCGCTGGAGTCCTCGGCGGGCTCAGCGCTGCTGGGACTGGAGACCTCGCGGGGTGCCACGCCCTCGGGCCCGCAGGACCATCCCCGGTTCTTCGCCGGGTTCCTGACGGCGCCGCAGGTGGCGTCCGCCGGGCTGCTCGCGGTGGCGGACGTGGCGGCGGCCCGCTACTACCAGCGCCAGTTGCGGGCCTCGCTCGACCCGGTGGTGACGGGCAGCGGCGACCGGCTGCGGTTCGAGTCGTTCTCCGGCTGCGGCGGTGTGTACGCCCGCCTGGACGTGCTCGCGGAGGGCCTGGACGGCGACGAGGTGCGGCACGGCACGACCAATGTGGATGTGAACAATCCACTGCGCGAGGCGCTGTCCCGCATCGGCTGCGACGACCCGCTGCATCTGCGGGTGGGTCCGGAGGAGCTGACGGTGACGACGCTCGACGGGCCCGTGGTGGAGAAGAAGGTGCCGCTGCCGGACCGCTGGCTGCGCGGTTTCGCCGAGGCCCAGGTCATAGCCGCCGGTTTCGAGCTGCGTGCCGAGCTGCCGGCCGCCGACGCGGTGCGGTTCCTGCGGTCGCTGCCGCGCAGTTCGGGCCGGGGAGCGCGCTGGGTGGTGCCGGCGGGCCGGAGCCTGCGGCCGACGACGCGCGCGGTACCGGGGGCCGTCTGCCTGCCGGGCCCGGAGCGGCTCGTCGCGCTGCAGCGGGTGCTCCGGCACGCGACGGCGCTGCGGGTGTACGGGCCGGTGGCGGCGTCGGACGCGGCGGTGGCGAGCGCCTGGGAGGCGGTCCTTCCGGGAATGCGGCTGACGCTCACCCTCTCCCCCGATGCCGCGCGCGGCTTCTCCGGCGAGGGCGGGGTGCTGGAGTCGCTGGCCACGGACCAGGCGGCGGAGGACGCCGAGCTGACAGCGGTGCTGCTCGCCTGGGAGCCGCGGATCGACCTCGCCGATCTGGCGGCGGCGTCCGGGCTGCCGGTGGACCGGGTGCGGGCCGCCCTGGTACGGCTCGGCACGTCGGGGCGGGTCGGGTACGACACGGCGGAGGCGGCGTACTTCCACCGAGAACTGCCGTACGAGGCCGACCGGGTGGAGCGGCACAACCCGCGGCTGCGGGACGCACGGGCCCTGGTGCGGGCGGGCGCGGTGGCGCTGCGGGGCGAGGTGGGCACGGTCGCGGCGGACGACGGTCATGTGCACCGGGTCCGCGAGGACGGGGGGACGTCGAGTTGTACGTGCATGTGGTGGGCCAGGTATCGAGGTGGGCGCGGGCCCTGCAAGCACGCGCTCGCGGTCCGCATGGTGCGGCGGGGCGCGACGCCTTCGGGCGCGGCCGGCGCCGAGGCCACGACGATCACGGAGGGGGCGCGATGAGCCAGGACGTGCTGATGCGCGCGGTGCGCAAGGGGGATCTGGACCGGACGGCGGAGCTGCTCGACGCAATGACGGACGCGGAGCGCCGCAGCTGTCTGCCGGAGCTGAAGGCACTGCGCAAGGAACTGCGCGCGGAGCCCTGGGGAGCCGGGGCGCGCGTGGCGTATCCGGCGCTCCAGATGGCCGGCGGTGCCTGCCACACGGGGGCCGCGGCGGCCGCGACCTGGCTGGGCGCCGCCGACTGGCGGTGGCAGCGCCGGGCGGCCCCGCAGGCGGTGCTGCACATGCTCGGCGACCGGGAGACGGAGTGGCTGGCCGACGTGGCGCACCGGCTCGCGGCCCTCCCGCAGTCGCGCGGTGTCTCGTACGACCTGGTGGCGGGGCTCGTCGCCCTGTCCGGGTGTCCGGTGCCCACGACGGAGGCGTATGTCGTCGGCTGGGTGGATCACGTCAACTCGGGGCGCAGGCACGACCGTCCGCTGGCCGACCGGCTGCGGGCCGAGCCGCACGTGGGCGAGCTGACCGCGGCGCTGTTCGAGACGGACGACATCGGCAGCCGGCTCGACTGGTTCGACGCCGGTGGTCCTCATAGCTGGCCGCGCGGTCTCGCAACGCTCGCGGAGGAGGGCGTCGTGGAGCGCAAGGCGCTGGTCGACGCCTGTGTGGCCCGGCTGTTGCGGGGCGGGCGGCAGTCGGACACGCGACTGTTCCTGCTGGTGCTCGACGCGCTCGCGCTGACCCGTGAGGAGGAGGGCGAGCGGATCGCGGACTGGGTGGCGCTGTGCGCGGACGGTGCGGCGCCGGTCGCGGCGCACGCGCAGCAGGTGCTCGGCACGCTCGCCGCGGACGGCGGGGTGACGGCGCGCACGCTGGCCGACGTGTCGGCGGCGGTGCTGTTCCGTCCGGAGAAGAAGCTGGTGCGGGCGCAGCTCGTGCTGCTCGGCAAGGTCCTCAAGGGCGGCGCTGCGCAGGGGGATCCGTCGGTCGCGGACGAGCTGCTGCCCGCGGTGGGCGAGGCGTTCGGCCATCCGGACACGGAGGTGCAGGAGCGGGCCCTGAAGCTGGTGGCCCGGCACATCGCGGCGACCGGCACCGGGACCCGGAGTCGACTGGCCCTGTCCGCCGACCAGTTGAGCGCCGGGCTGCGCCCCCGCGCGCAGGAGGTGCTGGGCGTCGCCCTGTCGGCCGAGGGCCCGTACGAGGAGGTGCTGCCGTCCGCGCCGGAGCCGTTCCGCCTCGCGCCCGCGCCGGACTCCGCCCAGGAGGTGGCCGAGGAGGTCGGCGCGATCCTCGCGTCGGGCGGGGACATGGCCGCGTTCGAGCGGACACTGGACGGACTGATGCGGCACGCGTACCACGACCGTGCGGCGCTGAAGGAGGCGTTGCTGCCGGCGGTGTCCCGGCGCTGGTGGTTCGACGCGGACCGGCAGGGCTACACCCAGCGGTATTTCCGGGACGCGCCCTTCGGCCTGGAGGTCGTGGCGGCGACCGCGGTGGACGCGGTGGACACGCGGACCCTGCACGCGGCGAAGGAGCACCCGAGTAATTCGGGCCGGCATCGGTTCAGCGACCTCGCGCTCCGCCGTTCCTACGACGCGCGGCTGTGGGAGGCGGCGTACCGGATCCGTACCGAGCCCGTGCCGTGCCTGCTGGCGACGCCGACGTGGAGCTCCGGGTTCGTCGACCCCGACGACCTGGTGGCGCGACTCCGGGTCTACGCGGCCGCGGGGGCCCGCGCGGGACAGGCCGACCTCGCCCAGGCGCTGCTCCGTGTCGACCGCGGCAGCCCGCAGGCACCGGGTGCGGCGGTGGCGGCGGCGGCCCTCGGGACCGCGGAGGGCGACCGGGTCGCGGCCTGGCTCACCGCGCCGGAGCCGGCTGAGCCCGGCAGCGTGGAGCGGGCCCTCGACGTGCAGTTGCTCGTCGACGTGGAGGCGGTGCCGGAGCTGCGGGACGGGCTGCCGGAGCCGTTCAGCAAGCTCGGGGAGCCGCTGACCCGGGGCATGGACCGCGGGTACTGGTACGCGGAGTCCGGCACTCCGCAGGAGCACAGTCACTGGCTGGCGGCCCTCCCGGGGCGGCGCGAGCTGGTGGCGGCCCGGCTGCTGCGCGAGGTGGCGCACTGCGCGGTGCTCGAAGTGCGGGGCGCCGCCGCGTACCTGCCGCTGCTCGCCGAGGCCGAGGGGCCGGCGGGGAGCGCCGTCCGTCTGACGGTGGCCTACGGTCTCGCGGCGCGCCATCCGGAGGACCGGCTCGCCGGAGTGGACGCCCTGCTGATCCTCGCGGGCCGCGGGCAGTTGGACGCCGAGCTGCTCGGGGCGGCGACGGCCCGCGCCTGGGCGTTGGGCGGACTCAAGACGACGCGGATCGCCGACTCGCTGGGGACGGCCGCGTCGACCGGGGCGTACGCCACGGTCCTCGCGGTGCTGCGCGGCCTGTTGCCCGTGCTGCTCGCGAGCAAGGAGAGTCCGGCCGGGCTGCGCGGTCTCGGTGACCTGCTCGGCATCGCGGCCGACTGCGCCGAGCGGACGGGGGCGCAGGGACGGATATTCGGCGTGGCGGAGGTGGCGGCGCGGAAGGGTTCGTCGCGGCTGGTGACGCAGGCGCGGCGCCTGCACACGGCACTCGGCTGACTCGGCCCCGCCCGGGCCGACCACCGTCCCTCAGAGAGACAATCCAGCCAAAACCGGCATAGGCACTCTTTACCCATCGGTCACAAACCGTTCGTGATCACGCAACACCGTTCCTTCACAGTGGATGCATGAGTCCAGACATGTCTGATGTGACGCGAGTGAAGCACGGCCGTCCGACCCACCACTGGCGCAGGGATCTGGTCGAACTGGCCGCCCTGTTCACGGCGGTGGCGGTGGCGGACGCCGTGGCGAACATGATCGGGCACGGGCCCGACGGACCGGCCCTGCTCGTGATCTCGGCGGTGGTCCTGGTCGCCACGGCCGGATTCCACGTGTGGTGGTCACGACGCCCGAGCCATGCACCGCCGGTGGCGGATACCGGCGCCCGGCCGCTCGTCCTGAACCAGGACGGGACGGCGGCCGGGCGGCAGGGCGGTGCCGCGGGGTCGGCCGCGGCGCCGCTCGACCCGGCGCAGAGCGCGCTGTGGCGGATGCGGACGACGGTGCGGGATCAGCCGGGTTCGCTGGCGTCGTTGTGCACGGCACTGGCCCGGCTGCGGGTCGACATCCTGAGCCTGCAGACGCATCCGCTGGCCGAGGGCACGGTGGACGAGTTCCTGCTGCGCGCGCCGCAGGAGGTGCCCGCCGCGGAGCTGTCCCGGGTGGTGGCCAGGGCGGGCGGCTCCGGCACCTGGATCGAGCGTGCGGACGCCCACGACCTGGTGGACGCCCCCACCCGGATCCTCGGCCTGGCCACGCGCACGGCGCTCGACGCGGCCGAACTGCCGCTGGCGCTGCGCCAGTTGCTGGGCCGCTGCACCATCAAGTCGCTGCCCGCGGCGTCCCCGGCGGCCGACGGCGGCGACGCCGCACCGGTGGAGGGCGCCTTCGACGACACCGTCATGCGGCTGCGCACGCCGGAGGGCGGGGTGATCACGGTGGAGCGGCCGTACCTGCCGTTCACGCCGACCGAGTTCGCGCGCGCCCGCGCCCTGGTGGAGCTCGACTCGAGGCTGGGGCCGCGGGTGCCGAGCAGCCAGGACGTCCTGACGCTGCCCGAGGGGAACGAGATCACGGTGCGCCGCGCCGACGTCTCCGACGTGGCGGCGTCGAAGGCGATGCACGAGCGGTGCTCGCAGCGGACGCTGAGCATGCGCTACCACGGTCCGGTGCAGGACGCGGACCGCTATCTCAACCACCTGCTCAGCCCGCGGTTCGGCCGCACCGTCGCGGCCCAGACGGCCTCGGGCCGGATCGTCGCCCTCGGCCATCTGCTCTGGGACGGCGACGAGACCGAGATCGCGCTGCTCGTGGAGGACGGCTGGCAGCGCCGCGGCGTCGGCTCCGAACTGCTCGGCCGCCTCGTCGCGATGGCGATCGAGGCGGGCTGCGAGAGCGTGTACGCGGTGACGCAGGCGTCCAACACGGGCATGGTCGCGGCGATGCGCGGCCTCGGCCTGCCGCTCGACTACCAGATCGAGGAGGGCACGCTGGTGATCACGGCCCGGCTCGACGCTACGCCGGTGGTGTCGCGGCCGGCTCCGGAGCAGGCCGAGCACCACTGACGCCACTGAGCAGTTCCGGCGCCGTCTCCCTGCCCAGCGCCTGATCGAGGTCGGCCCAGAGGTCCTCGACGTCCTCCAGGCCGACGGACAGCCGCAGCAGCCGGTCGCTGACGCCCGCCGCCCGGCGGTCGTCGGCGGCCACGATGCGATGGCTGATCGAGGCCGGGTGCTGGATGAGCGAGTCGACGCTGCCGAGGCTGACCGCCGGGGTGATGAGACCGACCCCGGCGGTCACCGCGTGCGGGTCCCCCGCCACTTCGAAGGCGACCATGGCGCCGCCGATCCTCGGGTAGTGGACGCGGGTCACGCGCGGGTCGGCGGCGAGCCGCCGGGCGATCTCCGCCGCGGTCGCGGAGGCCGCGCGCACCCGTACCGGCAGCGTGGAGAGACCGCGCAGCAGCAGGTAGCCGGCGAGCGGATGCAGCACGCCGCCCGTCGCGAACCGCACCTTGCGCAGTTCCCTGGCGAACTCCTCGTCGCACGCCACCACACCGCCCAGCACGTCGCCGTGTCCGCCCAGGTACTTCGTGGCACTGTGCAGCACGAGCCGGGCACCGCTCTCCACCGGCCGCTGCAGGACGGGCGTGGCGAAGGTGTTGTCGGCGAGCAGCGGTACGGAGCCGCTCGCGTGGGCGACGGCCCGCAGATCGACCTCGGCGAGCGTCGGGTTGGCCGGCGACTCCACCATCACGAGCCCGGTGTCGGCGCGGATCGCGTCGGCGATGCCGGCCGGGTCCACCCAGGTCACCTCCGAGCCGAGCGCCCCCGCCGTCAGCAGGTGGTCGCTGCACCCGTACAGCGGGCGGACCGCGACGACGTGGCGCAGGCCCGCGCCGAGCCGGACGAGGAGGACCGCGGTCAGGGCCGCCATGCCGCTCGCGAAGGCGACGGCGCTCTCGGCGCCTTCGAGCCGGGCGAGCGCTGTCTCGAAGCGCGCCACGGTCGGATTGCCGAGGCGGCCGTAGACGGGCGGGCCGTCGTCGAGGACGCCGTCGGCGGCGAACGTGTCGATGCGGGCGGCCTCCGCTCGGCTGTCGGCGGACGGGTAGGTGGTGGACAGGTCGATGGGCGGGGCGTGCAGGCCGAGGGCGGCGAGATCGTCGCGGCCCGCGTGCACGGCTTCGGTGGCGAGGGCCCGGGGGCGCGGGTGGGTCCCGGGGTGCGGCACGTCCTCGTAGATGTCCATGCACAGCATGCTGAACATCGGGCGGGGTCGCCGGATCAACTCCCGTGCTACGTTCGCCGAATGGCCGATTCCGTCGTACTCGATCCGGTCGATCTCGAGATCTTGAGGCTGCTGCAGAACGATGCCCGTACCACCTACCGGGATCTGGCCGCGCAGGTCGGGGTCGCGGCGTCGACCTGTCTCGACCGGGTCGCCCGGCTGCGTCGCTCCGGGGTGATCCTCGGGCACGTGCTGCGGCTCGACCCGGCGCGCCTGGGCCGCGGTCTGCAGGCGTTGCTGTCCGTACAGGTGCGCCCGCACCGCAGGGAGCTGGTGGGTCCGTTCGTGGAGCGGATCCGGGCGCTGCCCGAGGCGCGCACCGTCTTCCACCTCACGGGCCCCGACGACTACCTGGTGCTCGTGGCCGTGCGGGACATGACGGACCTGCAGCGTCTCGTGCTCGACGAGTTCACCTCGCAGCGCGAGGTGGCGCGGGTCGAGACCCGGTTGATCTTCCAGCAGTGGGAGTGCGGACCCCTGCTGCCGCCGGGCGCGCCACAGATCCCGGGACCGGTCGGCGGCGCCGCGGATTCCAGGGACAATCTTGGTGGCGCGGCCCTCTGACTCGTACGAGGATGACCCGCATGTCAGCCATCCCTCACGCTCAACTGCCCCGGCAGGTCGCCGACGCGTACGTCGACGCCCTGGTCGCCCTCGACCCCGTCAACGGGACGTACCTCGGTGTGCCCGAGGCACACAGCAAACTGCCCGACCTCTCGCCCGCCGGTGTCGCGGCCGTCGCCGATCTGGCGCGGCGGACGCTGGTACGCCTGGACGAGGCGGAGCGGCTGCCTGGTGCCGACAGCGACGCAGAGCGGCGCTGCGCCCGGCTGCTGCGCGAGCGGCTGACGGCGGAGCTCGCCGTGCACGACGCGGAGGAGCCGCTGCGCGCCGTCGGCAACCTGGGCTCGCCGGTGCACCACGTCCGTGAGGTGTTCACGGTCACCCCGGCCGAGACCGACGAGGACTGGGCGGCGATCGCCGAGCGGCTGCGGGCGGTGCCGGCGGCGTTCGAGGGGTACCGCGAGACGCTGGCGCTCGGTCTCGAGCGGAAGCTGTACGGCGGTCCGCGCCCGACGGCGACGGTGCTCGGGCAGCTCACGGAGTGGGCGGGTGACGGGCGGGGCTGGTTCGAGGACTTCGCGTCGGCCGGGCCCGAGGCGCTGCGCGACGAGCTGACCTCGGCGGCGCGCGCCGCGGACGGCGCGGTCGTCGCCCTGCGCGACTGGATGCGCGACGTGTACGCGCCCGCGATCGAGGGCGCGCCGGACGTCGTGGGCCGCGAGCGGTACGCGCGCTGGTCGCGCTACTACAACGGCACGGACCTCGATCTCGACGAGGCGTACGCGTACGGGTGGAGCGAGTTCCACCGGCTGCTCGCCGAGATGCGGGTCGAGGCGGAGAAGATCCTGCCCGGCGCGGCGACGCCGTGGGTGGCGCTCGCGCACCTCGACGAGCACGGCCGGCACATCGAGGGCGTCGACGAGGTGCGGCAGTGGCTGCAACAGGTGATGGACGAGGCCATCGAGGCGCTCGACGGCACCCACTTCGAACTCGCCGACCGGGTACGGAAGGTGGAGTCGTGCATCGCGCCGCCCGGCAGCGCGGCCGCGCCGTACTACACGCCGCCGTCGGAGGACTTCTCCCGCCCGGGCCGCACGTGGCTGCCGACGATGGGGCAGACCCGCTTCCCCGTCTACGACCTGCTGTCCACCTGGTACCACGAGGGCGTGCCCGGTCACCACTTGCAGCTGGCGCAGTGGGCGCACGTCGCCGGTGACCTCTCCCGCTACCAGGCGACGATCGGCGGGGTCTCCGCGAACGCGGAGGGCTGGGCGCTGTACGCGGAGCGGCTGATGGACGAACTCGGCTTCCTCACCGACGCGGAGACCCGGATCGGATACCTGGACGCGCAGATGATGCGGGCCACCCGCGTCATCGTCGACATCGGCATGCACCTGGAGCTGGAGATCCCGGCGGACTCGCCGTTCCACCCCGGTGAGCGGTGGACGCCCGATCTGGCGCAGGAGTTCTTCGGCGCGCACAGCAGCCGTCCCGCGGACTTCGTGGAGAGCGAGCTGACCCGCTACCTGTCGATCCCCGGCCAGGCGATCGGCTACAAGCTGGGCGAGCGGGCGTGGCTGCTGGGCCGGGCCAACGCGCAGGCGGCGCACGGCGATTCCTTCGACGCGAAGGCGTGGCACATGGCGGCGCTGTCGCAGGGGTCGCTCGGTCTCGACGACCTGGTGGACGAGCTCTCCAAGCTGTAGGCGGGGCCAAGTCGTAGGCGGGCCAGGCTGTGTGCGGGGCCAGGCTTGCGGTGGGCGGGGCCAGGAAATCCCCTCGGCCGTCGATCGCCGAGGGGATTCAATGGCCCCATGACCGCACGCACGCTCTTCCTTCAGCCCCGCCACACGGCCACCGGCCGGGTCCTCGCCGACGCGGCCCGTCGGCGGGGGCTGCGGGTGGAGACGTTCCACGACCGGCGCACGCCGGCCGCCTGGCGCGCGCACCCGGGTGCGGCCCTGTACGCGGGGCCGCGGTTCGCGGACGCGGTGGCCGGGGAGCTCGGGCTCGGTCTGCTGGAGGCGGCGCCCGGCTGGCTGGCCGCGCTGCCCCGTGAACTCACCGGTCGGGACGTCGAGTTGACGACGGTCGCGCAGGCGCGGCAGCTGCGACGGCCCGCGTTCGTGAAGCCGCCGAACGACAAGAGCTTCCCGGCGCGCGTCTACCCGGACGGCAGCAGGCTGCCGGGTCCTGACGCGGTGGACGACGCGACACCGGTGCTGGTCAGCGACATCGTGGCGTTCGAGGTGGAGTACCGGCTGTTCCTGCTGGACGGTGCCGTGCACGCCGGGAGCCGGTACGGGCGCCGAGGTGCGCTCGACGTGGCGCCGCTCGACGACGATCCGTCGCGCGACGAGGTGCTGGCGTTCGTCGCTCGGCTGCCCGCCACGGGTCTGCCGAGCGCGATCGTGGTCGACGTGGGACGCCTGTCGCCGGACGGCACGTTCGCGGTGATCGAGGCCAACGCGGCCTGGGCGAGCGGGCATTACGCCTGCGACGAGGACGCCGTGCTCGACGTGGTGCTGCGGGCGGCACGGCCGGTGGACTCCGTCGGCCACCGGGACGTGCGGTTCCTGCGCGCTGCTTCGCGCGCGAGCTGAGCGGCCGGTTCGGCAGCCGCGGTGGATCGGGGCAGAAGCGCGCGGTCGGCCGGTTCGGCAGCCGCGGTCGATCGGGGCAGAAGCTCGCGGTCGGCCGGTTCGGCAGCCGCGGTCGATCGGGGCAGAAGCTCGCGGTCGGCCGGTTCAACAGCCCCGGGCGGCCGGTTCAGCAGCCGCAGTCGTCGGCGTCGATCGGCGCGGTCAGCGGGTCGGCGTCCTTGCGCGCCGGGCCCTCCCACGTCTCGTACGCGAAGCCCTCGCGGGCCCAGTACTCGAAGCCGCCGAGCATCTCCTTGACCTGGAAGCCGAGTTGGGCGAGGGCGAGGGCGGCGCGGGTGGCGCCGTTGCAGCCGGGGCCCCAGCAGTACGTGACGACGGGCACGGACTTGTCGAGGAGCTGCTCGGCCTGCTCGGGGATGAGCGCGGTCGGCAGGTGGACCGCGCCCGGGACGTGGCCCTGGTCCCAGGACTCGGTGGAGCGGGAGTCGAGGACGACGAAACCGGGGTCGCCGTCGGCGGCGAGCGCGGCGGCGACGTCGGAGACGTCGGCGTGGAAGGCGAGGCTCGCCCCGAAGTACGCGGCCGCGGCGGCGGGCGAGGCG
>NZ_JAMOLN010000194.1 GCF_024448165.1 Streptomyces longispororuber | reverse complement strand
GCATCACCGCCGCCCCGCACCAGAACACGGTGTCGGTGGCGTGCACGAAGTCCCGTACCGCCGCGGCGTGCTGGGCGGCGCCGAGGGTGGGGATCGTGTTCACGTCCCCGTGGAACAGGCGGAACAGGACGGTGCCGAAGAGGGCCGCGCCCAGCGCGTTGCCGAGGGTCTGGAAGAAGCGGATGCTCGTCGTCGCCACGCCGAGCAGGGGCCGCGGCGCCGCCTCCTGCACCAGCTGGATCAGCTGCCCGACGAGCTGGCCGAACCCGGCGCCGGCCAGCAGGAGTTCGGCGCGGATCAGCCACAGCGAGGTGTCCGGGCGGACGGTCGCCGCGAGGAGGACGAAGACCGCCGTCATGGTCAGGGTGCCGGTGAGCGTGAAGGTCCGGGCCGACCAGCCGAGCCGTCCCGCGAGGATCCCGACCCCCGTCATCCCGACCGCCATCGGCAGCAGGAACAGACCGGCGGCGGAGCTGCTCAGGCCGCGCACCACCTGGAGGTAGACGAGGACGTAGTAGATCGCGCACATCATCGCGGCGCCGGTGATGCCCTGCACGACGAAGCCCCAGCGCAGTTCGGGGATGCGGAAGAGC
Organism: Streptomyces longispororuber; assembly: GCF_024448165.1. Classification (GTDB taxonomy): domain Bacteria; phylum Actinomycetota; class Actinomycetes; order Streptomycetales; family Streptomycetaceae; genus Streptomyces; species Streptomyces longispororuber_A. The sequence continues at coordinate 19,352 of NZ_JAMOLN010000194.1, read as the reverse complement.
GAGAGGGGGAGGACCGGTTCGGCGGCGCGGTTCTGGCGCCACAGGAACAGGGCGAGTGCCGCCACGGCCGCGCACAGGAGGCCGATGATCTCCGGGGACGACCAGGCGTACTTCTTGCCGCCCCAGTCCGTGGCCAGCAGCAGCGCCGTGGAGAAGGCGGCGGCCAGGCCCGCGCCCGCCCAGTCGAGCGGGCGGCGCACCGGGTGGTCGGGCAGCTTCAGGACGGCGGCGCCTGCGGCGAGGACGGCGAGGCCGAGCGGCAGGTTCACGTAGAAGATCCAGCGCCAGCTGGCGTGGTCGGAGAGGATGCCGCCCAGCCAGGGGCCGAGCGCCATGCCGCCGCCCGCGACGATGCCGCCGAGCCCGCCGCCGGACCGTCCGCCGCCGCCCGCCTCGTCGTCGGGGTCCTTGAGGTGGGCGATCACCACCATCGTGATGCTCATCAGGCCGCCGCCGCCCAGGCCCTGCACGGCGCGGGCCGCGATCAGCCAGGTCATCGACTGTGCGGCGCCGCACAGGGCGGAGCCGAGGAGGAAGGTGGCGACGGCGCCGAGGAAGACGCGCTGGGCGCCGAGGGTGTCGCAGAGCTTGCCGTACAGCGGCAGCATCGCGGCCGACGCGAGGGCGAACGCACTGATCAGCCAGGGGAACTGGTCGATTCCGTGGACGGGGTCCAGGTCGCGGACGATCGGCACCGTCGCCGCCGAGACGATCTGCAGATCCAGGACGGCCAGGACGATCGTGAACAGGCAGACGAACATGCCGATCTTGCGCTGAGCCGCACTCATGGACGGGGCGGACGGCGCGGACCGTGCGGACGGCGTGGAATCCGTGGAAGGAGGCATGCGGCTCACCATGCCCGAGAAAATATACCGGGTCAATAATTCATCCGGGATCAAACTTCATCTTGGTACAGTATCCGCATGGCTGACGACGGGCTCGGGCTGCGCGAGCGGAAGAAGAAGCAGACGGCGATCAAGGTGTGGCGCACGGCCGTCGACCTGTTCCTGGAGCACGGCTACGACCAGGTCTCCGTCGCGCAGATCGCGGAGGCCGCCGAGGTCTCGAAGATGACGGTCTTCAACTACTTCAAGACCAAGGAAGACCTCCTGATGGGCCCCATGGAGGAGCACGTCGAAGACCTCGCGCGGGCCATCGGGGAGCGCGCGCCCGGAAGTTCAGCGGTCGACGCCACCCGCGCGATGGTGCTGCGCAAGATCGCCGAGCGGGACCCGTCGATCGGCCTGAGCGAACAGGGCAACGAGCTGGCGCTGATCCAACTGATCAACCGCACCCCGGCGTTGGCCCGCCGCGCCCTGCTGTGGTCGGTGCGCGGCGAGCTGGCCGCCGCGCAGGTGCTCACCGAGGAGACCGGCGACGGACTGCTCTCCGCCGTCGCCGCGGCCCAGCTGTCCGGAGTGGTGAGCGCGCTGATGAGCGAGCACCACCGGCGGATCCTGGCGGGGGAGGCCCCGGCCGCGGTCGCGGCGGACGCCGCCGAGCGCGCCGAGCGGGCGTTCGCGCTGGTCGAAAAGGGCCTGAGCGACTTCGCTGTGCGGGCGTAGGGTCGCGGTCATGGCCTCGCCGAAGACATCCAGGAAGCGCCCGCGCTCCTACGATCCGGAGAAGCTCCGGATCGCCGTCATCACCCAGTTCGCCGCCGTGCGCAAGGCCGTCGAGGGCCTCACGCCCGAGCAGCTCGCCGCGCCGACCCGGCTCGGCGACTGGACGGTGCGGGAGCTCGCCGCGCACTTCACCATGGCCGTCGGCATGCTGCCGCGGGGCCTCGCCAAGCCCGCGCCGCCCGCGGCCGACCTGGCGCTGATGGACTATCCGTCCCTGACCGCGCCCGCCGCCCCGGCCGTCGCCGTCGGCGTGCAGGAGCTGGCGGCCGGCGCGCCGCTCAGCGAGCTGTACGCCGAGGTCACCGAGGGCCTCGACAGGTACCTGCCCGCCGGCGTCGACGGCGGCCGGCCCCTCGTCCACCGGGTCGGGACGATGACCCTCACCGACGTCCTCGTCACCCGCGCCGTCGAACTCGCCGTCCACACCGACGACCTGAACGACGCGCTGCCCGACCTTGCGCTGCCCGTCGAGCGGCAGCTGCTGGCCGCGGCGACCCGGTTCCTCGCCGACGCGCTCGCCGCCAAGGCGCCCGGCGCCTCCACCGAGGTGCGGATCCCGCCGTTCGCCGTCGTGCAGTGCGTCGAGGGCCCCCGGCACACCCGGGGCACCCCGCCGAACGTGGTGGAGACGGACCCGCTGACCTGGATCCGGCTGGCCACGGGACGGACCGGCTGGCGGTTGGCGGTCGACGACGCACTGGTCAGCGCCAGCGGTGAACGGGCCGATCTGGCGGCCCTGTTGCCGATCATGGCGTGAAGCGAGCGGCGGGACGGAACCGATCGAGGGGGCCGTCCCGTCCCATCGGCATGTTCATGCGACGCGGCACCCGCGGCACCCGATCCACAGTCGCCGCAGCCCTGCCCCTGGCGGCCCTCGCCACGGTCACGGCCTGCGGAAACGAGAAGGCCCCCGGCACCGTCGAGGTCGGCGGGGCCCCGGTCACCGGAGTCCACTGGAGCGTGGACAGCATGACGGTGGACGGGCGGACGACCAGGGCGCCCGGCGGCGCGTACCTGGAGTTCGTCTCGGACGAGCGCGTCCGCGGCGACTACGGCTGCAACCACTTCGACGCCGAGGCCCGGGTCACCGACGACAGCGTCGACCTGGGCAGGGCGGCGACCACGATGATGCAGTGCACCGACAAGAAGGTGCGCGCCTTCGAGAAGTCCCTCGCCCGCGCCCTCGCCGACCGGAACACGGTCAAGGCCACGGGCGACGACGACCGCCTCACCCTCACCCGCGCCAACGGCGACACGGTCACGCTCACCAAGGGCGAGCGCCGCGACGCCGCGCTCACCGGCACGAAGTGGGAGCTCACGACCGTCTACAGCGACGACGTCGCGCAGTCCGTGCCGAAGGCGGCGCAGGGCAGGGCCCGGCTCGTCTTCGGCAAGGACGGTCACGTCAGCGCCCGCCTCGGCTGCAACAGCGCCCGCGCCGCGGCGAAGGTCGCGGACGGCCACATCGCCTTCGGCCCGCTCGCCGGCACCAAGATGGGCTGCTTCGGCCCGGCGGCGGAGGTCGAGAAGACGATGCGCAACGTCCTCGAAGGCAAGGCGAGCTACGACATCCAGGGCGACGCCCTCACCCTGAACGCACCCGACGGCACCGGCATCGGCCTCACCGCCACCACCGACTGACGGCCCCCCGGCGGAGCCTCAGACCGGATACGGGAGAAGCGTCGCGTCCGTCCTCTCCCACACCGCCTTCAGCTCGGCCAGCAGCTCCGGCTCGTCGGCCGCCCGGTCCGCCTGCTCGCGCCGGTCGGCCGTGAGGTCGAAGAGCTGGTCGGCGCCGCCCTTGCCGCGGTAGTACTTCCACTTCCCGCGCCGCACGGCCCGCTCCCCGCGCACCCGCCAGAACAGCTCGCGCCCGGCCGGCAGCTCCTCGCCGCGCAGCAGGTACCCGGCGAGGCTGGTGCCGTCGAGCGGATACGCCCGGTCGGGCCTGGCCCCGCCGACCTCCAGGAGCGTCGCCGTCCAGTCGGGCGTGAACACGGGCTCGTGGCTGACCTGACCGCCGCGCAGCCGGGCCGGCCAGCGCACGATCGTCGGGACGCGGATGCCGCCCTCCTGCAGGGACGCCTTGTTGCCGGACAGCGGCCAGTTGTAGGAGAAGCGCTCACCGCCGTTGTCCGAGGCGAAGAAGACGAGCGTGTCCTGCTCCTGCCCCGACTCCTTCAGCGCCTTCAGCACCTGCCCGACCGACCGGTCCAGGTCCTGCACCATCTCCGTGTACTTCTCGACGGAGCCGCCGTCGTCGTGGAAGAGGGCCCGCCGGTCCCCGGCCCTGATCCGCCGGGCGACCTCGGCGCTCGCCTCCTCGTCCCCGTCGGCGATCCACGGCCAGTGCGGGGTGGTGAAGTTGAGGTTGAGCAGCCACGGCTTGTCGCCGTGGTCCCGGCGCACGTACGCGCTCGCCCGCTCGGTCACGATCCGCGTGTAGTACCGCAGGTCCTTGTACTCGGCGTCGCCCTCGAAGAGGTCGTACTCCCCACCGAGCCCCAGCTTCGAGTAGTACTCCAGGGCCCCGCCGAAGTTCCCGAAGAACTCGTCCCAGCCGGACCGGGTCGGCGAGTAGTCAGGGAGGTAGCCGCAGTGCCACTTGCCGATGAGCGCGGTCGAGTAGCCCGCGCCGCGCAGCAGTGAGGCGAGCGTCGGGTGGTTCGGGTCGAGCCCGACGGACCGGTCGGCTATCGGCTCGGCGAGTCCGCCCTTCGTCCGCCCGGGATAGCGGCCCGTGTAGAGGCTGAACCGGGTCGGCGAGCAGGTCGCGGAGCCGCTGTAGGCATCGGTGAACCGGACGCCCTGCCGGGCGAGCCGGTCCAGGTTCGGGGTCTTGATGTGCGGGGCGCCGTACGAGGAGAGGTCGGCCCAGCCCAGGTCGTCGCCCAGGATGAACAGGATGTTGGGCCGTCGTGACCTGCGGTCGGCCGCGGCCCGGAAGGGCGTCTCGCGCGAGGTGGCCGCCCGGGCGGTTCCGGTTCCCGAGGTCGTGGCGGCGACGCCGAGGGCGGCGACGGCGGCCCCGCCGAGGGTGCGGCGGGACAGGTCAGAGGCGTGCGGGGACATGAGGTCTCCAGGTGTCGGGTGTCGATGCGCGGCTCGGTCGCGCGGGCACGGGGCACGGCGCGAGCGAGAGGAACGGCCCAGGGGGCCGTGACGGGGAGGCCCGGGCCGGGAGAGAGGAATCCGGACGGACGGGTGCCGGCCGGAGCCGGCGTCAGGGAGCCGGCACGGCCCGGGGGAGATCAGGGATCAGGCGCAACGACAGATCGCGCTCGCGACACGGACCAGGTCGACGTGGCGGCGCTCCACAAGGGTGACCGCACGGTCACGGAGTGGCTGCATGATCGAGGACCTTGCCGACTCTGACGTACACCTGTCAACGCCCGGTCCGTACTCCGGACGCCGCCACGGGCCCGCGGCAGCGAGTTCCGTCACACTCGGTGCGGCCGGACGACGGCGGAGCTACGCGCGTCCGCCCGTTCGTACGGGGGTCCGGACGGGGTCCGTCAACGTGACGAGGCCGTATCCCCAATTCGGACCAGTGGTCGATCCCGTCTACACTCGGTGGCGTGCCACGTGGTGACGGTCGACTCAATCACGATCTGCTCCCCGGCGAGAAAGGCCCCCAGGACGCTTGTGGCGTCTTCGGTGTCTGGGCTCCGGGCGAAGAGGTCGCAAAGCTCACGTACTTCGGGCTCTACGCCCTCCAACATCGGGGTCAGGAATCCGCGGGAATCGCGGTCAGCAACGGCTCCCAGATCCTCGTCTTCAAGGACATGGGCCTCGTGTCCCAGGTCTTCGACGAGACTTCCCTAGGTTCGCTCCAAGGTCATATCGCGGTCGGTCACGCCCGCTACTCGACCACCGGGGCCTCCGTGTGGGAGAACGCCCAGCCGACGTTCCGTGCCACGGCGCACGGTTCGATCGCGCTCGGCCACAACGGCAACCTGGTCAACACGGCGCAGCTCGCCGAGATGGTCGCCGAACTCCCCAAGGAGAACGGCCGCGCCACGCAGGTGGCGGCCACGAACGACACCGACCTCGTCACCGCGCTGCTCGCGGGCCAGGTCGACGACGACGGCAAGCCGCTGACCATCGAAGAGGCGGCCGCCAAGGTGCTGCCTCAGGTCCAGGGCGCCTTCTCGCTGGTCTTCATGGACGAGCACACCCTGTACGCCGCCCGCGACCCGCAGGGCATCCGCCCGCTGGTCCTCGGCCGGCTGGAGCGCGGCTGGGTGGTCGCCTCCGAGTCCGCCGCACTCGACATCTGCGGTGCCAGCTACGTCCGCGAGATCGAGCCGGGCGAGTTCGTCGCCATCGACGAGAACGGCCTGCGCACCTCTCGCTTCGCTGAAGCAAAGCCCAAGGGCTGTGTCTTCGAGTACGTCTATCTGGCCCGTCCCGACACGGACATCGCGGGCCGGAACGTCTATCTCTCGCGTGTGGAGATGGGCCGCAAGCTCGCCAAGGAAGCTCCGGTCGAGGCCGATCTCGTCATAGCGACGCCGGAATCGGGCACTCCGGCCGCGATCGGTTACGCGGAGGCCTCCGGCATCCCGTTCGGCGCGGGACTGGTGAAGAACGCCTACGTCGGGCGCACCTTCATCCAGCCGTCCCAGACGATCCGCCAGCTCGGCATCCGTCTGAAGCTGAACCCCCTCAAGGAAGTCATCAAGGGCAAGAAGCTCGTGGTCGTCGACGACTCGATCGTCCGCGGCAACACGCAGCGCGCCCTGGTCCGCATGCTCCGCGAGGCGGGCGCGGCCGAGGTCCACATCCGGATCTCGTCGCCGCCCGTGAAGTGGCCCTGCTTCTTCGGCATCGACTTCGCGACCCGCGCCGAGCTCATCGCCAACGGCATGACGGTCGAGGAGATCGGCACGTCGCTGGGCGCGGACTCCCTCTCGTACATCTCCATCGACGGCATGATCGAGGCGACCACCATCGCCAAGCCGAATCTCTGCCGCGCCTGCTTCGACGGCGAGTACCCGATGGACCTCCCCGACCCCGAGCTGCTCGGCAAGCAGCTCCTGGAGACGGAACTGGCCGCGGGACCCGCCGCCACGGCTGCGGCCGACGCGATCCGTCGCCCGTAGACGTCCTAGTTCTCGTATTCACCAACCCGAAAGATCCCAGGCAATGTCTGAGACTGGTGCCAGCTACGCGTCCGCGGGCGTCGACATCGAAGCCGGCGACCGCGCCGTAGAGCTGATGAAGGAGTGGGTGAAGAAGACGCAGCGCCCCGAGGTCCTCGGTGGCCTCGGCGGTTTCGCCGGCCTCTTCGACGCCTCCGCCCTGAAGAAGTACGAGCGTCCGCTCCTGGCCTCCGCGACCGACGGTGTCGGCACGAAGGTCGACATCGCGCGGCAGCTGGGCGTCTACGACACGATCGGCCACGACCTCGTCGCGATGGTCATGGACGACATCGTCGTGTGCGGTGCCGAGCCGCTGTTCATGACCGACTACATCTGCGTCGGCAAGGTCCACCCGGAGCGTGTCGCCGCCATCGTGAAGGGCATCGCCGAGGGCTGTGTGCTCGCCGGCTGCGCCCTGGTCGGCGGCGAGACGGCGGAGCACCCGGGCCTGCTGGGCCCGGACGACTTCGACGTCGCGGGTGCCGGCACGGGGGTCGTCGAGTACGACAACCTGCTGGGCCCGGACCGTATCCGTAAGGGTGACGCGGTGATCGCCATGGCGTCGTCGGGTCTTCACTCCAACGGGTACTCGCTGGTCCGCCACGTCCTCTTCGACCGCGCGGGCATGGCTCTCGACCAGCAGGTCGACGAGCTGGGCCGCACGCTGGGCGAGGAGCTCCTGGAGCCCACCAAGATCTACTCGCTGGACTGCCTGTCGCTCACCAGCACCACACAGGTCCACGCCTACAGCCACATCACCGGCGGCGGCCTCGCGGCGAACCTGGCGCGTGTGATCCCCGACGGCCTGCACGCCACCGTGGACCGCTCCACGTGGGCCCCCGGCGCGATCTTCGACCTCGTCGGCAAGGCCGGCTCGGTCGAGCGCCTGGAGCTCGAGAAGACGCTGAACATGGGCGTCGGCATGATGGCGATCGTGCCGCAGGAGTCCGTCGACGTCGCCCTCGCGACCCTCGCCGACCGCGGCGTGGAGTCCTGGGTGGCCGGCGAGATCACCGACCGCGGTGACCACGCCACGGGCGCCGAGCTCACCGGGGACTACGCGAAGTAGTCCCCGCGGGGCCCTTGTGAGAACAGCACAAAACCCGGTCCGGCGTGTGACCACCCCGGACCGGGTGAAGTGCAGCAGTTATGTGTCGCTGGAAGTGTTACGAGGTCAAGCGCCGCGGCGCTGGGACGACGGACCGGACTCGTCTGAGTCCTCGTCTTCCTCGTCGGCGTCGTACAGATCCGCATAGCGGGCGTACGGGTCGTCTTCCTCGTCGTCGTCCTCGAAAGGCTCGCCGTTCGGCGGCTGATTCGATACAGGATTCGACGTCGATGCGCCCAGCTCATTGGCCAGACGCGACAGGTCAGTCCCGCCGCTGCTGTACTTCAGCTGGCGGGCGACCTTCGTCTGCTTGGCCTTTGCCCGGCCGCGCCCCATGGCTCGACCCCCTCGGATACGGGGCTCGACGGCCCCAGAGTCTTGACACGCGTTCATGATCTAGAACGGACTCTCCGCAGAGAGACCGGTCCGTAGGGCTTCCACGGTACCTGAGCCCACGCCCATACGGTACGTCGCCCGCAGGACGCGCCTGGGCGCAGGACCAGCCAGGAGCCCCGTCCTCGCTGGTCAGCTGCGATTTTAACCTCTTCTTGGCGGACGACCCGCCGAGGGGCGTGACTCTCGTCTCGCCATGGACGCGATCAGTGCCGCGAGCGTGCCTCCGCGATCCGCTGCTCGGCGATCCGGTCGGCCGCGGCGGCCGGCGGAATCCCATCCGCCTTTGCGCGAGCGAAGATTCCGAGCGTGGTGTCGAAGATCTTCGCGGCCTTCTCCTTGCACCGGTCGAAGTCGAAGCCGTGCAGCTCGTCGGCGACCTGGATGACCCCGCCCGCGTTGACCACGTAGTCGGGTGCGTACAGGATCCCGCGGTCCGCGAGGTCCTTCTCCACGCCCGGGTGGGCGAGCTGGTTGTTGGCCGCGCCGCACACCACCTTCGCGGTCAGAACGGGAACGGAGTCGTCGTTCAGGGCGCCGCCGAGGGCGCAGGGGGCGTAGATGTCGAGACCCTCCACCCGGATCAGCGCCTCCGTGTCGGCCACGACGGCGACCTCGGGGTGCTGGTCGGTGATCCGCCGCACCGACTCCGCCCGGACGTCGGTGACGACGACCTCGGCCCCGTCCGCGAGCAGGTGCTCCACGAGGTGGTGGCCGACCTTGCCGACGCCCGCGATGCCGACCTTGCGGCCGCGCAGCGTCGGGTCGCCCCACAGGTGCTGGGCGCTGGCCCGCATGCCCTGGAAGACGCCGAAGGCGGTCAGCACGGAGGAGTCGCCCGCCCCGCCGTTCTCGGGGGAGCGCCCGGTGGTCCAGCGGCACTCGCGCGCCACCACGTCCATGTCGGCGACGTACGTGCCGACGTCGCACGCCGTCACGTAGCGCCCGCCGAGCGAGGCCACGAACCGGCCGTAGGCGAGCAGCAGTTGCTCGGTCTTGACGACGGCCGGGTCGCCGATGATGACGGCCTTGCCGCCGCCGTGGTCGAGGCCGGCCATGGCGTTCTTGTACGACATGCCACGGGCGAGGTTCAGGGCGTCGGCGACGGCCTCCTCCTCGGAGGCGTACGGGTAGAAGCGGGTGCCGCCGAGGGCCGGGCCCAGGGCGGTGCTGTGGAGGGCGATGACGGCCTTGAGGCCGCTGGCGCGGTCCTGGCAGAGGACGACCTGCTCGTGGCCCCCCTGATCCGAGTGGAAGAGGGTGTGCAGGACGTCCGGGGTGCGGACAGAATCGCCGGTCACATCGGTCACTGTGGTGACTCCCAAGTACATAGCGGCGGTTGGGGCGGATCCCGTGCGGGTGGCGGGACGCCCGTCTGGTGCGTGCGGCAGAAGATTAGAGCCTGAGCGCGCCCGCCATGGCCGCAGTGCCGAGGATCACTCTCTCGCGTCGACCGCCGCCGGAAGTACGGTCGAATCCCGCCGCGTCCTGCCGTGCGACGATTTGCAGTGTTTTCCGGCCGACGGGCGGGGGAGGGAGCAGCCGTGCCCAAGGTGTCGTCGGTGACCGTCCCGTACGCGGCGTATCTGCGCGTCTATGAACCCCTCGCAGCCTTCCCGCAGCCCGAGCGCGGCCACTGGGAGCGCTACGCGAAGCGGCGCAGGCGTCCCTCCTACCAGGACGAGCTGCGCCGTTCGCTGTCCGATCTGCTGCCCACGCCGCCGGTCCCCGTGCCGGTGCACGAGAGCGACGACGCTTTCGTGATCGAGGCCGACGGGGTGCTCTGCGTGTGCCCGTGGCGCACCCGGCTGCGCGGCTGGCAGGCCCTGGACGAGTTGCCGGGCTTGCTGCCCGCCCCGCTCCTGGACGCCGTGCTGCCCCCGGTGGTGCGCCGGCAGGCGGCCGGCGACTACGAGCGCTGGCTGGAGCGGAACCCGGACGCGCGGCCCTGGATCCGCACGTCGACGTGGCAGGTGCCGCTGAACTGGTTCGTGCTGGTCGCGGACGAGGAGCGGGAGTACGAGCGCAAGGGCGACGACGGGCCGTTCCTGCGCTACCGGACGCCCATGGTGCAGGCGAGGCGGCGGGTGGCGCGCGGGCTGAAGGCGCTCAGGGACGCGATCGACGAGGGGCCGCTGATCGACGGCCTGGTGGACGTGGGGCGCTGGCTGGAGGAGTTCCACCCGCGCTCGTACGTCGAGCTCGACTACGGCGGGCTCGTGCACGCCCTGCCGGCCGACCTCCTCGACGAGGACCACTCGGCGGCGGACGTCGCCGAGGGCATCGCGGCGCTGCGCTCCGGGAACGGGAGCGACGCGGGGGAGGCGTACGCGCGACTCGTGCGACGCTGGCGTGCGGTGCGGGACCGTCAGTTCGCCAACTGACGGCGCTCGTCCGGCTCTTAGGGACCTACGTCCTGATCCGGGCGTTTGCCTCAAGCGTGACGGACCGCACTTACTGGGCCCTTGCGCCCAACACCCCCCCTCATGCCAAAATAGGACAAGGAGCCCGGGGAGGGCTCCATCCATCCAACTAAGTCCAACCATGGATGGATTACTCAGCATTGCACTGTCGCTGGGGGGTCTGACGACTCCTGATCGCTCTGTGACTGATCGTCACTGTGGCGTGACTGTCCGCTATGGCATGGTCCATCGGCTTCCGTCGCTGATGAACACCTGGGAGGGCAATTCCATCGGTTTGGCCGACGCGGCTGGACGGATGGTGTAGTTGTAGTGCCGAGGACAAGCCGTTCGTCCTATAACCGACTCGACCCGTGTCCGCCATATCGGGCAACGCGGGTCAAGGTGCAGAATTTAAAGGAAAGAACCGAGAAGGTTCGGTTCTCCCGAGGAGGCCGCTCATGACCGCTCGCACCCCTGATGCCGAGCCGCTGCTGACCCCCGCTGAGGTCGCCACGATGTTCCGCGTCGACCCCAAGACGGTCACGCGCTGGGCGAAGGCTGGCAAGCTCACGTCGATTCGAACGCTCGGCGGGCACCGCCGTTACCGCGAGGCCGAGGTCCGCGCACTGCTGGCGGGTATCCCTCAGCAGCGCAGCGAGGCCTGAGGCACCGCATAGCGCAGCAATACCGGGCGTTCCGGGTCCCCCAACCCGTACCGCGCCCACCCCATAGCTCCACACGACGCGGGTCCCGCCCCAACGGGACCGCTTCTCACGAAGAACCCACCGAAGCGTCATCTCAACTGCATCACGGGTGCGTCGTCGATCGCGCTGGACTCCGCCGGGTCCAGCGCGATCTTTTTTGTGCGCGCGGGGCGGGGTCCGCCGGGTGTCTGTGGGTGCCCTTGTTGGACCTTGGTCGGTCTCTGGCAGACAGCTGTGCGGGTAGTGCAATTGCACATATTAAATTGAGGAGTTGTAGGAGGGGTGTAAGAAACGGTGTTTCCAAAACTAGTTCGGTGACACCCATCACACGCACCGAAGCTTGTTGCAGGTGACACCCTTGCGCTAGAGGAGGCCCGCGCGCGTGGGCGTCTCCGAGGAGACTCCGACTCTCCTCAGGCTGCCATCAGTTGGGGGCCCTGTGGGTCGGCTTTGGTCATGCCTTCGGGGGACTTTCGTCCCCGCCCCCCTCCAAGGCGCTCTCGCGGCCCTCCAGGGCGTCCTCCAGCGCCTCCGTGGCGGGATCCATGGCGAGCCGCAGGAGTCGGTGGCAGACCGGGCAGTGCCGGGTGAGGTGTCGGTAGCCGGACGCGGCGGAGAGGTGGGCGCGCAACAGCGCTCGGGTTTCGTGCCGTCGCGACGGTTCGGTCATGCGTACGCCTCCTGCCCCGGGTGCTGGTTCTGGCGTACCGAGCGGGTGTGCCGGAGTCAAGGCACACGAAGAAGGCCCGCACCATTCGGTGCGGGCCTTCTTCTGCTGCGGTCCTGACGGGATTTGAACCCGCGGCCTCCACCTTGACAGGGTGGCGAGCACTCCAAACTGCTCCACAGGACCAGGTTTTGCGGCGCTTACTTGCTCCTTGCGCTGCGAGAAGGACTCTACAGCAGCGCAGGCCATCCGGTCGAACTCACTCTGGGCGCACGGACGATTACGGCACGGCGGCGTCGATCGCCTTCACGATCCGCTTGTCCGAGACGGGGTACGCGGTGCCCAGCGCGTGCGCGAAGTAGCTGACCCGCAGCTCCTCGATCATCCAGCGGATGTCCCGCACTTCCTGCGGCACGGGCCGCCCCTGCGGCAGCTGCTCCAGCAGCCACGCGTACTCGTCCTGCATCTCGTGGACCTTCTCCATGCGGGTCGTGTCCCGCTGGACGCTGGTGGGCATCTGCTGGAGCCGGCGGTCGGCCGCGACGAGGTAGCGCATCAGGTCGCCGAGCCGGCGCAGCCCGGTGGCCGTGACGAAGCCGGGGTGCACCAGGGCGTCCAACTGCTTGCGGACGTCCTGGAGGTTGGCGAGCAGCACCACGCTCTTCGTCGACTTCAGCCGGCGCTCGCACGCCTGCCACGCGGCCAGCACCTGCTGGACCTGGCCGACCGTGTGCACGGTCGTGTCGACGATCTCCGCGCGCACCTTCTCGTAGAGCTTCCGGTACGACTCCTCGTCCCACACCGGGCCGCCGAAGTCCGCGATGAGCTTGTCCGCGGCCGCCGTCGCGCAGTCGTCGAAGAGGGCCTGTACGGAGCCGTGCGGGTTCGCGGACAGGGCGAGCTTCGCCGCGTTGTTCAGCTTGTCCGAGGCGAACTTGGCCGGATTGACCGGGATGGTGCGCAGGATGAGCCGGCGCGTGCCCTTCCACATGGCCTCGGCCTGCTCGGCCTCGGTGTCGAAGAGCCGGACGGACACGGTGTCGCCGTCGTCGACGAGCGCCGGGTACGCCTTGACCGGCTGGCCCGCCCGGCGCGTCTCGAAGACCTTCGACAGCGTGCCGATCGACCAGTCCGTGAGGCCCGAGCGCTCGACCGAGGGGCCGCCCGCACGCTCGGCGGTCGCCGCGGCCGCCTTGGAGATGGCCTGCCGCGCCTTGGGCCTCAGCCGGAGCTTCAGCGCCTCCAGGTCCTTGTCCTCGGCGAGCTTGCGGCGCCGCTCGTCGACGATCCGGAAGGTGATCTTCAGGTGCTCGGGCACACGGGTCAGGTCGAAGTCGTCCGGTGAGACCGGGACGCCGACCATCCGCTGCAGCTCGCGGGCGAGCGTCGTCGGCAGCGGCTCCTGGAGCGGGACGGCCCGGTCGAGGAACGCCTTCGCGAAGTTCGGTGCGGGCACGTAGTTGCGCCGGATCGGCTTCGGCAGGGACCGGATCAGCTCGACGACCACGTCCTCCCGGAGCCCCGGGATCTGCCAGTCGAAGCCCTCGTCCGTGACCTGGTTCAGCACCTGGAGAGGGATGTGGACCGTCACGCCGTCCGCGTCCGCGCCCGGCTCGAACTGGTAGGTCACGCGGAACTTGAGCGCGCCCTGCCGCCAGTTGTCCGGATAGTCGGCCTTGGTGACCGCCTCGGCCGACTCCCGGATCAGCATGGAGCGCTCGAAGTCGAGGAGTTCGGGCTCCTCGCGCTTCTTCTGCTTCCACCAGGAGTCGAAGTGGGCCCCGGACACGACGTGCTCGGGGACCCGCTGGTCGTAGAAGTCGTAGAGGGTGTCGTCGTCCACCACGATGTCGCGGCGCCTGGCCCGGTGCTCCAGCTCCTCGACCTCGGTGAGGAGCCGGCGGTTGTCGGCGAAGAACTTGTGGTGCGTGCGCCAGTCGCCCTCCACCAGCGCGTTCCTGATGAACAGCTCGCGCGAGACCTCCGGGTCGACGCGGCCGTAGTTGATCTTCCGCTGGGCGACGATCGGGACGCCGTACAGCGTCACCTTCTCGTACGCCATCACGGCGGCCTGGTCCTTCTCCCAGTGCGGCTCGCTGTACGTCCGCTTGAGGAGGTGCTCGGCGAGCGGCTCGACCCACTCGGGCTCGATCTTCGCGTTCACCCGCGCCCAAAGACGCGAGGTCTCCACCAGCTCCGCCGACATCACGAAGCGCGGTGGCTTCTTGAAGAGGGCCGAGCCGGGGAAGATCGCGAACTTGGCGTTGCGGGCGCCCACGTACTCGTTCCGGCCGCGGTCGCGGCCCGCCTGCTTCGGGTCCTTCGCCTGCGACTCCTTGGACTCCTTCACGTCCTTCATGCCGATGTGCGAGAGCAGACCGGACAGGAGGGAGACGTGGACGGAGTCGCCGGGCGCGTCCTCCTCGTTCAGATGGATGCCCATCTGCTTGGCGACCGTGCGCAGCTGCGTGTAGATGTCCTGCCACTCGCGGATGCGCAGGAAGTTCAGGAACTCGCGCTTGCACATCCGGCGGAAGGCCGACGAGCCGAGCTCGCGCTGCTGCTCGCGGACGTAGGTCCACAGGTTCAGGAACGCCAGGAAGTCGCTGGTCTCGTCCTTGAAGCGGGCGTGCTGCTGGTCGGCCTGCTGCTGCTTGTCGGAGGGGCGCTCGCGCGGGTCCTGGATGGACAGGGCGGCCGCGATCACCATGACCTCGCGCACGCAGCCGTTCTTGTCGGCCTCCAGGACCATGCGGGCCAGGCGCGGGTCGACCGGGAGCTGGGAGAGCTTGCGGCCCTGCTGGGTCAGGCGCTTGCGCGCGTCCTTCTCGGTCGGGTCCAACGCGCCCAGTTCCTGGAGGAGTTGGACGCCGTCGCGGATGTTGCGGTGGTCCGGCGGGTCGATGAACGGGAACTTCTCGATGTCGCCGAGACCGGCCGCCGTCATCTGGAGGATGACCGACGCCAGGTTCGTCCGGAGGATCTCCGCGTCCGTGAACTCCGGGCGGGCGAGGAAGTCGTCCTCGGAGTAGAGGCGGATGCAGATGCCGTCCGACGTACGGCCGCAGCGGCCCTTGCGCTGGTTGGCGCTGGCCTGGCTGATGGCCTCGATCGGCAGCCGCTGCACCTTCGTGCGGTGCGAGTAGCGCGAGATGCGGGCCGTGCCCGGGTCGATCACGTACTTGATGCCGGGGACGGTCAGCGAGGTCTCCGCCACGTTCGTCGCCAGGACGATGCGTCTGACTGTTCCTGCACCGGGCCGCTGGAAGACCCGGTGCTGCTCGGCGTGCGAGAGCCGCGCGTACAGCGGCAGCACCTCGGTGAACCGGTACTTCTTCTTCTCCAGCGCGTCCGCGGTGTCGCGGATCTCCCGCTCGCCGGAGAGGAAGACCAGGACGTCGCCCGGGCCTTCCTTCTGGAGCTCCTCGACCGCGTCCGTGATCGCGGTGATCTGGTCGCGGTCCGCGTCGTCGCCGTCCTCCTCCAGGAGCGGGCGGTAGCGCACCTCCACCGGATACGTGCGGCCGCTGACCTCGACGATCGGGGCGTCCCCGAAGTGCCGCGAGAAGCGCTCGGGGTCGATGGTCGCCGACGTGATGACGACCTTCAGGTCCGGGCGCTTGGGCAGCAGCTGCGCCAGGTACCCGAGCAGGAAGTCGATGTTCAGGGACCGCTCGTGGGCCTCGTCGATGATGATCGTGTCGTACGCGCGCAGCTCGCGGTCCGTCTGGATCTCGGCCAGCAGGATGCCGTCCGTCATCAGCTTCACGAACGTCGCGTCCTGGTCGACCTGGTCCGTGAAGCGGACCTTCCAGCCGACCGCTTCGCCGAGCGGCGTGTGCAGCTCGTCGGCGACGCGCTGGGCGACCGTGCGGGCCGCGATCCGGCGGGGCTGGGTGTGCCCGATCATGCCGCGCACGCCCCGGCCGAGGTCGAGACAGATCTTCGGGATCTGTGTCGTCTTGCCGGAGCCGGTCTCACCGGCCACGATCACGACCTGGTGGTCGCGGATCGCGTCGGCGATCTCGTCCTTCTTCTGGCTGACCGGGAGCTGCTCGGGGTACGTGACGTCGAGCGAGGCGCGGCGCTCGCGCCGGGCGGTCGTGCGGACCTCCGCCTTCGCGGCCTCCGCGTCGATCTCGGCGAGCACGGCGGCCCTGGCCTCCGGCTTGCGGATCTTGCGGGCTCCTTCGAGCCTGCGGCCGAGGCGGTGCGCGTCGCGCAGGGACAGCTCGGAGACGCGCCGCGCTACGGCGGCGATCCGATCGGCGGCGGGAGCAGGCTGCGTAGACATACGTGCTCCAGGATCTCACCTCGGGGAAAGACGTGGCGAACGGTTTTGGCTGCGGAGATCTCCGGTGGGAGCTTTGTCAGGATGTATATGGCTTATACGTGTTTTAACGTGCAGGTATGTCGCCGTTGCCCGATGAGGAACAGCCCCGCCCGCATCCGCCGCACGGCGAGCACGGCCGGCCGCCGACCCGGGCCGACCGGTGGGCGGGCTTCAAGAAGTCGCCGTTCCTGCCGGCGACCGTGCTGCTGTTCATCCTGGCCGCGGCCGCGGCGCTGTTCGCGGCCTCGTACACGTACTCCATGGCGAACCCCACGCCGCACCACATCCCGACCGGCGTGACCGGCGAGCGGGACGCCGCGCGGCGCAGCGCCTTCGTCGGGGCGATGGAGAAGGCGCTGGACGCGCAGCTCGACCTGAAGCACTACGACACCCGGGAGGAGGCCCGCCGGGCCATCGACGAGCAGCGGGTCTTCGCCGTGCTCGACGTGCGGGACGGCGGCGCCCACGTCGACCTCGACGTCTCCAGCGCCTCCGGGGTGTCCGCCGCCCAGGTCTTCACGGAGGCGGCGCCACCGGTCAGCAAGGAGACCGGCATCCCGGTGACCGTCAAGGACCTGCACCCGCTGCAGAGCGGCGACCCGCGCGGCCTGACGATCTTCTACATCTCGCTCGCGGCCGTGATCATCGGCTTCGTCGGCGCGATCCAGCTGAGCGTGCACGCGCGCGGCCTGAACCCGGCCGAGCGGATCGCCTTCACGGTCGGCTACGCGCTGCTCGGCGGCTTCGCGATCGCGGCGGTCGCCGACTGGTGGCTCGGTGCGGTCGACCTGCCGTTCGTGGAGTCCTGGCTGATCCTCGCGCTGACGATGTTCAGCTGCGGCATGGTCTTCACGATGTTCAACACGTTCTTCCACCGCTGGGCGATGATCCCGACCTGGGGTCTGCTGGTGCTGCTCGGCAACCCGGCATCGGGCGGCGCGGTCGCCCCGCCCCTGCTGCCCACGGTCATCGGCCGCATCGGCCAGTGGCTGCCGCCGGGCGCCTCGGTGAACGCGCAGCACACGGCGGTCTACTTCCAGGGCCACCAGCACGCCTTCCCGTTCCTGGTGCTCGGCGGCTGGGCGCTGGTGTCGTGCGCCCTGTTCTGGTTCTGGCGCCACAAGCACCCGGGCGGCCGCGGCACCCAGCCGCTGCACGCCGCGGCGGTGTGAGGTCCCGGGAAACGCAATAGGCCCCGTCCGAAGACGGGGCCTAGTTCCTGTGGCTGGGGCCGGGATCGAACCGGCGACCTATCGCTTTTCAGGCGATCGCTCGTACCAACTGAGCTACCCAGCCACGAAGTTCACGAGGAACTTCAGCGGTCCTGACGGGATTTGAACCCGCGGCCTCCACCTTGACAGGGTGGCGAGCACTCCAAACTGCTCCACAGGACCAAGCTGTTGCGTGCAACAGTGTCGCACACGGACTTGCGTGCCCCCAACGGGATTCGAACCCGTGCTACCGCCTTGAAAGGGCGGCGTCCTAGGCCGCTAGACGATGAGGGCTATCGGCCCGCCTGCGCGCTTCGCAGCGCGTCGGGGACGTGAGAAGCATATGGGATGCGGGGAGCTATCGCCAAAACGGTTTACGGGCTCTCTTCGGGAGGGCTGCCCGACGGGGTCGCGCCGGGTTGGTTCTCCTTGGGCAGATGGCGGCTGACCTCGGCCTTCGTCAGGCCCAGACCGCCGAGTCTGATCTCGTCCCAGGCCTGCAGACGCTTGGTCGTGCGGTCCAGGTAGAGGACGGACGCCTCGACCGGGTCGGGGTGCTCGTCGTCCACCGCGCGCAGCCCGCTGCCGCCCGTCGACCCCTCGATGCGCAGCCGCGTGCCGAGCGGCAGCACCTCCATCTCCTGGTGGTGGATGTGCCCCGCGAGCACCAGCGGCACCGCCCCGTCCGTCTCGCGGGCCGCGACCGGGTTGTGGGCGAGCGCGATGTCGACCGGGGTGCCGGCCGTGCGCTGGTCGTTGAGGGCGGAGGCGAGCCGGATGCCGGTGAGGCGTTCGGCCGGGTCGCCCATGGCCTTGGTCGCGCGGTCGGGGGTGTACTGCGGGTCGCCGGAGCCGGCGAAGCGCAGGCCCGCGACGGTGGCGGCCCGGCCGTCGTCGAGGACGTGGACGTTCTTGAACCGGGAGATGTAGCGCTGGGTCGCCTTCGAGTCGTGGTTGCCGCGGATCCAGACGTAGGGCGCGCCCAGGTCCTGGATCGGGTCGAGGAAGGCGTTCTCGGCGGTCGAGCCGTGGTCCATGGTGTCGCCGGTGTCGACGATCACGGAGATCTTGTACTGCTCCACGAGCGACGCGATGATCTTCCAGGCCGCCGGGTTGAGGTGGATGTCCGAGACGTGCAGGACGCGGATCGTCGAGGGGTCCGGCTGGTACGTGGGGAGCGTGGACGTCACGTCGTAGAGCTTGGTGACGTTGGTGACCAGGCGGGCCAACTCCTGCTGGTAGACGTCGAATTCGGTGACGATCGAGCGGGCGTTGCCGACGACGGAGGGGGCCGAGGAGAGGAGTCCGGAGAACTTCGGCTCCAGGACCGACTTCGGGTTCCAGGTCGCGTACGCCGTCGCGCCCGACGCCGCGAGCAGGGCGAGCGCCAGGCCGCCGGCCGCCAGGGCACGGCGCGGGCGGCGGTAGACCGCGAGGCCGAGGGCCGTCGCGCCGGAGAGGACCGCCACGCAGGACCGGACGGCCAGGTCGGCGGTGCCGTGCTCGACGTCGCGGGCGACCTCGTCCTGGAGTCCCGAGAGGCGCTCCGGGTGGTCGACGAGGGCCTGGGAGCGGTCCGGGTCGAGCTGGTCGACGTCCACGTCGAGGCGGATGGGGGCGGTGTGGGAGCGGAGTTCCAGGGCGCCGAGCGGCGAGACGTTGATCTTCGTGCCGCCCGAGAGGGAGGGGCGCAGCGTCATCCGGGTGTCCATCGGGCCGACCGGGGCGCGGACGCTGCCGACGACGAGGAGGCCGAGCCAGGCGC
>NZ_JAMOLN010000193.1 GCF_024448165.1 Streptomyces longispororuber | reverse complement strand
ATGAGCAAGACCTGGCTGATCACCGGAAGCTCCCGCGGCCTGGGCCGCGCCATCGCCGAAGCGGTCCTGGCGAACGGCGACAACCTCGTCGCCACGGCCCGGCGCACCGAGCCGCTGAACGACCTCGCCGAACAGTACGGCGACCGGATCAAGCTGTTCACCCTGGACGTCACCGACCCCGAGGCGGCACGCCGGGCCGTGCGGACCGCGGTCGACACCTTCGGCCGCCTGGACGTCGTCGTCAACAACGCCGGCTACGCCGACATGGCAGCCATCGAGGACATGTCCGACGACGCCTTCCGCGCCCAGATCGACGCGAACCTCTACGGCGTCGTCAACGTCACCCGAGCCGCCCTCCCCTTCCTCCGGGAGCAGAGGTCCGGCCACATCATCCAGATCTCCTCCGTCGGCGGACGCGTGGGCGGGCCCGGCCTGGGCGCCTATCAGGCAGCCAAGTGGGCCGTCGGCGGCTTCTCTGAAGTCCTGGCCAAGGAAGTGGCCCACCTCGGCATCAAGATCACTGTCGCGGAGCCGGGCGCCATGCGCACGGACTGGGCGGGCTCCTCCATGGCGACTCCGCCCGTCAGCGAGCCGTACAAGGAGGTCGTCGAACCGGCCATCGCCCGGCAGCGCGCCGCCGACGGCAAGCAGAGCGGCGACCCTCAGCTGATCGCCCGGATCCTCCTGGACATCACGCGGGCCGAGGAGCCGCCGCTGCGCCTGCTCCTCGGCAAGGACGCGGTGCGCGTCGGTCAGTTCGTGGCCGAGACCCTCGCCGCCGGAGACGCCAAGTGGCGTCACGTGAGCGAGTCCGTATGACCCACCGGGTCCGGGCCCGTCCACCGGGTCCGGACCCCGCCGGTGCCGTCGCGGGCGCGGCACCGGCGGGCCTTAAGGTTGCCGCAGGCGGCACCGGGCACGGGCCGCGGGAAGGTTCCCTGGGAAAGCGACGATGACAGACGACCGGACCACCACTTTTCAGCGCGCCCGTAGCGCCGAGCAACGGGAGATCCGTAAGCAGACGATCCTCGACGCCGCCACGCAGCTCCTGGACGAGATGCCGGTCGGCGAGATCAGCCTGCGGGAACTCAGCCGCCGCGTCGGACTGTCCAAGACCAACGTCGTGCGCTATTTCGAGACCAGGGAAGCGGTCTTCTTCGAACTCCTCAACCGTTCCCTTGCGCAGTGGACCGAGGACCTGGCGGACCAGTTGCCGGCCGCCGGTACCGCAGCGTCCCACGACGCCGTCACGGCCGTCGTGGCCGAGTCCCTGGCCGGCCGGCCCCTGCTGTGCGGACTGCTCAGCGCCCTGGGACCCGAGCTGGAGAGAAACATCTCCGCCCAGGCCGCACGCGACTTCAAACTCGCCCATGTCCGGCTGCTGGGGGAGCTGGCTGCTCTGCTGCAGCGCCGGCTGACCGGGCTGACCGCGGCCCAGGCGCGCGAACTGGTCTCTCTCACCGTGGTGTACACGGCGGGACTCTGGCCGTTCGCCCACCCGTCGGAGGCCGTCTCCGAGGCCCTGGAGGACCCGGAACTCGCCGGGACGAAGGTGGACTTCGCCGCTCGGCTCGGCCGCACGTTGCAGGTCACCGTCGCCGGCCTGCTGAGTTCGGCCTGACCGGTGAGGACGGGGGGCCGGTCGCGCCGC
This sequence comes from Streptomyces longispororuber, assembly GCF_024448165.1. Taxonomy (GTDB): domain Bacteria; phylum Actinomycetota; class Actinomycetes; order Streptomycetales; family Streptomycetaceae; genus Streptomyces; species Streptomyces longispororuber_A. Next base: position 18,383 of record NZ_JAMOLN010000193.1, on the reverse strand, counting down.
TGGGCGCAACCGGTCGCGACGCAACGACGCCGACGCGGGAACGGACCCCGCGGATGATGCCGGATCCGATCCATTCCAACGAGTCGGCAGGTACGGCCAGTTCGAGACCGGTGGCACGGGAGAGCAGACCCGCAGGGCGATCGTCGTCTCCAGGCGGGCCAGCGGCGCGCCCAAGCAGTGGTGGAGGCCGTGTCCGAACGCCGGATGACGGGCGTTCGGGCGGGTCACGTCCGGGGACAGCGGATCGGAGTCGTCGGCCTGGGGAGCGTCGTGTCCTGCCGAGCCGAGGGCGACGACGACCAGGCCGCCGCCTCTAGGGATGCGAACCCCGCCCAGTTCGAGGTCGATGGCGGCATAGCGGTTGGTGGAGCGTTCGACGGACGCGTCATGGCGCAGGAACTCCTCCACCGCGCCGGGCATCAACTCAGGGCTGCGGCGCAGGCGCCGGAGCTGGTCGGGGCGTTGCAGCAGGGCGAGGACGGCGTTGCCCAGAAGATTCACCGTGCTCTCGTGGCCGGCGACGATCAGCATCATGCCGGTGCCGATCAACTCCTCCTGGGACAGTCGGCCGTCCTGCTCGTCGCGCACGGCTACCAGGGCGGACAGCAGATCGTCCGCCGGTGCGCGCCGCTTGTCGGCGATGAGGCCGGCCAGCAGCGCGTGCAGACCGGCCAGCGACGGGCGGTGCTCGGGCGAGGCGACCTGGAGCACCACGCCGACTTCTACTCGTCCAGCATCCGGTCGACGTCCAGGTACAGGGGCAGAACCGGTTCGGGCACTGACGGAGCCCGCGAGGGTGGCGGGGCGGGGTGCATCAGGGATTCCTTCCGTCGTACGAGCTGTGCTCCCCACGATGGGCCATGGAACGGGGCGTGCGCATCGGTCAGTTGACGGTCAGTCATCGCGGGGCCGGACCGGCCGGTCAGCGCACCGTCGACCGAGATCATTCCGACGAGATACGTATCTCATGTTCGCTCGTCACTTACTCACACATGTGAGACACACGTGTTACCTTCGGCTCATTCGCTGAAGCGGTGGCATGCGCATGGCCGCACCGATCAGCCTCCCCACTGACACCTCAGAAAGCAGGAACCTCATGAAGCTCACGTCCCTCAAGGCCGCAGGAGCTGCCGTGGCCGGGATCGCCGCAGGTGCGGCACTGCTGCTCTCGGCGACGCCGGCATCCGCCGCGAACCCGCCGTACGACGGCTGCCCGGGATGGGCGCTGTGCCTGTATCAGGACGGCGGTGGCGCGGGCTCCAAGGCGATCATCACGCCCCCGGCCGCGGGCGGGAACACCAAGATCGTGCGGCTCACCAACACGCACTTCCTGAACGGTCAGCCGGCCGACAACCAGACCTCCTCGTGGCTGAACAACTCCCAGTGCGAGATTGAGTTCTGGGACGACCCCAACGGGGAACTGCACCCCTCCGACCTGGACTTCACTCCGAGCTGGAACTGGGGCGCCAAGGGCGACTACGTCGGCACGTCCAAGTACTACGACAACGACCGGCTCTCCTCCCTGCGCTTCTACTGCCCCTGAGCCCGCGGAGCCCGCCGTGGGGGCGTGAGGCTCCGGCCATCGCCCCGGCCGACCGCTGTCCTGCCCCCGGCACACCCACGAAGCCGGGGGCTCACCCTTGCCCGGCGGACCGATCCGAGCAGGCATCCCCTGCCCTCCCCTCGCAGCACGATGACTCAGAGAGAGATCACGTGAGACGTTTCCTCCCAGCAGCAGCGGCCTTCTCCGGCCTGCTCTTCGCAGCCCCCCTGCCGGTGCTTGCCGCCGCGGCCCCGGCCGTCGCCGCGCCCGCGGCGGCAGCCGCGACGGCCGGTCCCGGAGCAGACGGCCCGGACCTGACCTCAGCCAACCGCACGGCCCCCGCAGCCGGTATGCCGGACTGGTCGCGCGCGGGATACCGCGGCGGCCAGTCGTTGCCCGGCAACGGTGACGTCACCGACGACGCCTCCTGCAAGATCACGGCAGGCCAACTCGCCTCCACCTACAAGGTGATCGCCGACGACGGTGCCGATGACACCGCCGGGCTGCAGAAGGCGATCGACGACATCAGGAGCAGGTGCTCGCCGAACGCCAACTCCCACCGCCTCTCGCTCATCACCCTGCCCTCCGGCCGCATCGACGTCTCCCACCAGATGTACGTCGACGCGTCCTTCCTCATCGTCCGGGGGCAGGGATCAGGTGACGGCGGCACCAGGTTCGTGTTCCGGCCCGACACCGACACCCGCTACGACACGCTCGTCAACGGCCGCTGGGACCAGAACAGCATGAAGGCCGGATCCGGCAGTGATGTCGGGACCGGCGGCTGGATCTGGCCCGGACGCGGCATGTTCCGGGTCCAGACCCGAGACGTGGCCGAGCGGTACAAGGACGACTGGGCGGCGGCCCCGGCCAACCGCAAGGACATCTTCGAAGGCAGCGTCAACCAGCACTGGGCCTCGGGCATCAAGGTCGCCGCGGCACCCGACGACGCCGCCTATGCCGCACGGCAGGGCCAGCGCACCGTGCACCTGGACGCCAAGGCCGACATGAGCAAGTTCTCGCTCGGCGGCTACGTCTGGGTCGGAGCGGCCAACAGCGTCAAGTTCTACGAGCAGCAGGGCGTCACTGACCGCAGCGCGATGGAAGACCTCCACATGCGCCAGCAGATGTTCCGGGTCACGGCCACCGACGGCTCGGCCAGGACCATCACGCTGGACCGCCCTCTCGAGTGGGACCTGCCGGTCGACTCGGAGTCCGACGGCTCCGCGGCGCTGAGCGACAAGCCCTATCCGAGCAAGGTCACCCCGCTGCAGGCCGTCGAAGGCGTGGGATTCGAGGACTTCGCCTTCACCCAGGACATGAAGGGCCTGCCCAAACTGGGCGGCGGCACGTATGACCTCAGTCCCGAGCAGGCCGTGCACAACTACGGCAACCTGGCCCCCGAGTACGCCATGCACGGCATCGTCTTCAAGTGGGCCGCCAACAGCTGGGCGCGTGGCCTGAAGGCGACGATGACCGGCTCCCACCCGATCGTCACCGAGGACGCCCGCAACCTGCAGATCGAGCGGAACAGCTTCGACGGCGCCTGGAACAAGGGCAAGGGCGGCAACGGCTACCTGCGGGGCAGCCGGGTGTGGGACTCCCTCTACGCCTACAACCTCAGCCGCAATCTGCGCCACTTCACCTTCCAGTGGTCCGCCAGCAACAACGTGGCCTTCCGTAACGACCTCGACTCCGACCTGAACCTCCACGGAGGCTGGGAGCACAACAACCTCTTCGAACAGAACACGCTGCGCGTCCCCTACGAACACCGCTCGGGCAACTGCGCGGCCAACTGCGGAGGCGAAGGCGGCGAGATCGACGACGGAACCTGGTACCCCATCTGGTGGGCGGCCGGGCCCAAGGCCGTCAAATGGTCCGGCTCCTCGGGCCCGCAGAACGTCTTCTACAACAACACGCTGATCAAGCAGGCGACCGAAGGCGGCCCCTACGAGCCCTACGAGCCCTACGGCACCAAGCCCGGCACGGCCTTCCAGTTCGGCTCGGCCGACGACGACCCGCACCAGTTCAAGCCACTGAGCCAGGACGGCCTGCCGATCGCGGACTGGACCGGACGCGAGACGCAGAACTTCGACGGGAACGGTGTCGTGACCCGCGACGAAGGCAAGCGCCCCTCGTTGTTCCTGGCGGACACCGGCGGAGACGTCGACCCTCGCGACAGCAACAGCCGCAAGGTGGCGACCTGGAACATGCAGGGCGCCAACACCAACCAGCCCAACGGCAACAAGTACATCAGTGAACTGCCGCGGCTCTCCGTCTCGGCCGGGGCCGACATCCTCCTGCTCCAGGAGGCCGGATCACCCCCTGCCAGCGCCCAGCACCTCCAGGACATCACCGGCGACAACATCCAGTACTGGGACGACCTGGGGTCACCCATCCCGGTGCGCGAGTACCGTCTGGGCACGGCCAGCCGTCCTCAGTACCTGTACTGGCTGCACACCGACACCAATCAGACCAGCCCGCCCGGTCGGGTCAACCTCGCCATATGGAGCCGCACGCGCATCGACCGGGACGATGTGTACGTCGCCCGGTCGGCCTTCACGAGTTCCCGGCCTGCGCTCGGCATCAACGTGGACGGTGTCGTCTACTACACCGTGCATGGGCTGGCCAGCAGCCCCGGCGGCAACGACGACTCGCTTCTGCTGGCCAACATCCGCGATCAGATGACCCCTGCCGGCCTGCCCTGGATCGCCCTGGGCGACTACAACCGCGCCCCGACCACCTTGCAGGGCAACCTCGGCAACACCGCCGTGGTGCACGCCCCCGCGTCAGCCACACACCCGTCGTCGTCGACAACCCTTGACTACGCGGTCGTACCCGTGCTGCCCGCCACGAGCCCTCAGCCTCCCACGGTCGCGGGGATCTCCGTCGTCAACACCATCCAGTCCTCGGATCACTTCCCCGTCCTGTACGAGCTGAACGGACTCCCCGACCCGCCACCACCTGCGCAGGCCGTCGCCCCCGCGCTGCCCACCCAGACGGTCGTGCGCAACGCGGCCACCACACAGGCGGCCGGCCCTTCCCAGGGCGACCACGCCGTCAGCGATCAGCCGGTGAACCAGGCCAACCTCCCGGCGCAGACGTTCAGCCTGTCGCAAGACCCGGAGTTCCCCGGCTACTACCGCCTGTTCCATCAGCAGCAGCCCTACGCCGGCTACTACCTGGGCCAGGAGGGCGGAGCCCGCGACGCCCGGACAGTGCTGTGGCAGGCCGAGGCGGCGGACCAGCTCTGGGCCCCTGCCTACCAAGGCGACGGCACCTGGCTCCTCGAGAACTTCGTCACCCACCAGTTCCTCACCGCTCCGGACGGCGGCGGGGCGGTCGTGGGCCGGGACTTCAGCGGGGAGGCCGACCAGCACTGGTTCCTCCAGAACGCCGACCAGGCACTCAAGGCCAGCGAGGTCGTCCTCCAGGAGGAGACGCCCGCGCCGCTGGCCCTGGAGGTCGACCGGCCGGAGGAGGAGAACTCGCCGGTCCTGCTCACCACCGACGAGCATCAGATCGAGCAGCGCTTCTCCGCCATCGCCGCGGGACGGACCGGCCAGGACGAGTGCTACTACCTGGAGAACGAGGGGCGCTACGCCAACTCGACCTCGGGCCACCCGCAGGAGGTGCGAGGCGGCAGCACCGTCACGATGAACGCCTTCCGTCCCGGTGACGACGGCTACCTGTGGTGCGTGACGCCCGACGGGCAGGGCGAGCAGTACCTGAGCAACCACACCACTCCCGACGAGCGGATCTACCTCACACCGGGCTCCGCGCCGGGAGGCCGTGTGAGCGTCGAGTCCGGTTCGCCCGGCGCCAGTTGGTCGCTCACCTGATGCGGCCGGCGACCCGCCCGGAGTGACCGGGCGGGTCGTACCCGGTCACGGTCCACGACAGCTGCAGCGCTTTCCCGCGCTGCCGCTGTCTGCTGTCACGGGACAGGGACAGGCGCCGGTGCGACCGGGTCCGCACCGCCCGCCTTCCTCCGGCCCGCTACAGGTCCTGGCTTCCCGGGATCCTGCTCAGCGCGTCGCGCAGCGCGGCACGCGAGGTGATACCCAGCTTGGGGAAGACGCGGTACAGGTGCGAACTGACCGTGCGCGGCGACAGGTGCATGCGTTCGCCGATCTCCTTGTTCGTCAGTCCGCTCGCGGCGAGTGCGGCGACCCGGCGTTCCTGCCAGGTCAGAGCCGACAGGTGGGGCGCGGTTGCGGGGCCGGTGCCACCGGCAGCCCGCAGCTCGGCTCGCGCCCGTCCGGCCCAGGCGGCCGTGCCGAGCTGTTCGAAGGACTCGGCTGCGAGCGTGAGGGAGGCACGGGCCGCCATCGGGCCCCGAGCCTGCCGCAGGAAGACGCCGTGGGCCAGCGAGATCCGGGCGAGCGGCGTCGCCCAGCCGTCGCGAGCGTGCCGCGTGGGTCTCGCTCAGCTCCGCGGCCCGGGTCAGCCAGGAGACCGCGGCCAGCGCCCCGCCGCGCAGCATGGCTGAGTCGGCTGCCGCCTCCAAGGCCGCCGCGACCGTCTCGTCGGGGTCCACCGTGGAGGCGCCCAGGTGAGAGGCGTGACGTTCGACGTCCTTGCGGTGCACCTCGGCGAGGGCGACGTGGGCCGCACGCCGTTCGTTCGGGGTCGCCAGCTGCACGACCGCCGACCGGACGAGTGGGTGGCGGAAGACGAAGTCCCCGCTGAGCGGGTCGACTTCGACCAGTCCCAGCTCCGCGGCCCGGCCGGCGTCCAGGATGCGGTAGCGCGTGGTGCGGGTGCGGTCGGCGGCGGTGCCGGCGCTCACGCCGTCCAGCGCGCCGCGCAGCAGCACCGCGCGCTCGCCCGTGTCGAGTGCCTGGATGCGGGAGCCGTACACGTGCTGGAGCCGCTGCGGCAGAGGTATCCCGGTGTACCCGAAGGGCACCGGCACGTCCTGGCCCGCCCGGCTGCTGTGCAGATACGGCGGCAGTTCCAGCAGGGCCAGCGGGTTCCCTTTGGCCTCGTCCAGGACCACCTGCCGGATCTGCGGCTCCAGGCCGGGGTGATGGAGGTCCAGGAGCTTTTCGGAGGCAGGGTCCGACAGCGTTGTCACCGGCAGGGATGGGAGTGCCGAGGTGTCGAAACCTGACGGCACGTCGGAGCGCAGGCCGACGACGAGTTTGACCGAACTGCCGGTGAGGCGGCGCCCCACGAAGCCCAGCACTTCGATGCTGGAGGCGTCCAGCCACTGGCCGTCGTCGAGCACCAGCACGAGGGGCCTTGGGGATGCCACGAGTGCGAACAGGTCCAGGACGGCGATGCCCAGAGTCATCACCGAGGGCGGGGCGCTGCGGCTGCGGCCGAAGACGACGTCGAAGACTCTGCCGTCGACGCTGTCGAGCCGGTCGATGTAGGAGAGCAGCGGGTGCAGGAACTGGTGCAGACCGGCGAACTGCAGCCCCGATTCGGCTTCCACGCCGGCCGCCCGCATCACCCGGTGCTGCCGGCTCGCCGCGAGGTCGGCCGCGTAGGAGAGCAGGGCGCTCTTTCCCACCCCCGTCTCTCCCTTCAGCATGAGGGAGCGTCCTTCGGGGGCCGTCACGAACTCGCCCAGCACTTCCTGTTCGCGGTCACGTCCGACCAGAGCCCCTGTCAATCGCGGCCATCCGGTGTGCGGTCGATGCCCGGAGAAACATGTGCCCGCGCGCCGGTGGGGCCGGCGGCTGACCGCCGGGCGGGACCGGGCAGCGGCTGCCGCCTGCACATCCGTCAGTCGTTCGACCGAAACGTTCCGGGTTCGGCGTTCCGGCGCAGTCATTCGACGGATGTGTGCGAGGTGCCGCTCTCGCCAGACTGCAGGAGACCCCAGGACACCACCCCTGTTTCCCGGCGCCCCACGGCCATGACAAAACGTCAGAAACCGGGTGAATCGGCCGGACAGCTCTCTCGCACCACGCGCGAGCACGGGAATCCCGCGCCGGCGAGACGCCGACCGCCCCGGCCCCGCACGCCGCGCCGGCGCGAGACCGTCCGTGTGCAGCCCCTGCTCCGGCCGAACACCACTCCCCAGTAAGGAATCCGAACCCATGACAACCACCCCGTCCACCGGCGCGCAGTCACCCGCCCTGCACGAAGGAGGGGCGTGCGACGCACCGATGACCCACGCGCAGATCATGCGCGCCCTGTCGGGCCTGCTCCTCGGACTGTTCTGCGCGATCCTCTCCTCGACCGTCGTCCGGTCGAGTGCGACGTCCTGCTCACGGTGTCCTCGGACTGACGACCGCCCACACCACCACGGCCGCACTGTGGGGTGGACCCTACAACTGCTCGCGGAACGCCCGGGGGAGGGCGAGGGAGCGCACCACAGACGCCGACGGGACCAGCTTCGAAACTGGTCTTCTCTTCACGCCCCTCCCTGGCAGCACTGCAGCGCGGGAACCCCTCGCGCCTGGGACGGCACAGCACCCCGATCCCTGAGGAGCCGATCATGACCAAGTTGGTGCTCACCCTGCCAGTGACACGGTGGGAGAGGCCGGACCACGGCGTCACACTGCGGTGCGACATGATCTACGACATGAGCGACCCCCTCGTGGTCACGATGTCGTCCGGCGACGCGGGCGTCCTGATGGAGCGCCGGGTACTCGCGAGGGACCTGCTCTCCGACGGGCTGAACATCCGCACGAGAGCCGGCGATGTGGAGCTCTGGCCGTTGTTCGAGCAGGAGGGCGAGCCCGACTTGGTCTGCCTGAGGCACGGTGGCGGCACCGCCGTGTCCGAGATCCCCGCCGAGCCGCTCCAGCGCTGGCTGGAGGCGACGTACGCCCTGGTCCCGCCCGGGGCCGAACTGGACGACGCGGACTGGCACCGACTGCTCCAGCTGGCGGAGTGAGGCGGGCGCGGCGCGGGACACCGAAGAGGAGGCTAGGTGTCAGGCCTTCCAAGAAGGGCCGCGGCGGCCTGGTGCTGAAGCCATGAGGAAGCCTCTTCGTAGGACCAGCCCAACTCCCGTACGGATGTCGTCCAGGCCGACGCACCGAAGTAGAACCACAGAACGCCCCGCACCTGTGCGCGCGACAACTCGGTACGCACCTCACCGAGTTCGCAGAGCCGGTCGGCGATGGAGTCGAGAACTCCGCGGTAGTGCGACATCGCGAAGTCGGCGGCCTTGGCGACGTCGGCGTCGGAATTGCGGGCGTCCATCAGGACCGTGAGCGTCTTGTCGTGGCGCTCGATCACCACACGTGTTCCCTCGGCGGTCAGCCGGAGGATCTCCGGCCCGTCCTGCGTGGCCAGGATCTGCTGCCGGGTGTGATCCGTCTGCTCGTCATCGGCACTGTCCTTGGCCATCGCCAGGATGAGAGCGGGCTTGCCGCCCACGCTCGCGTACACCGTGTTCAGCGCGACTCCGGCCTCCGCCGCGACCGTGGCCAGGCCCACCCGGCCGTAGCCGTGCTCGGCGAAGAGATCACGCGCCGTCTCGATGATCGCCCTGCGGGTCTCCTCCGCCTTCTGGGCGCGGAGTTTGGAGGTGTAAGCGCGCTGGGCCATGGGTCCGATGGTACCCGTCACCTTTCAATGGATGTCATCTCTAACCAATGTATATTGATTCTAGTGAATTGAGTCCGTCAGACGAACGAGGACGGACGAGGCGCCAGACGTGTGCCGCGTTGCTGCCGAACGCGCCGAACGCGCCGAACCCGCAAGGGAAGCAGAAGGAGCAGAAGGAAATGACGAAGAGACTCGCCGCACTGGCCTGCGCCGCCACGATCGCCGCCACCGCGATCACGGCCCTGGCCCAAGGCCCTGCCCTGGCGGCACCGGCACGCCCCGAAGCCCCGCGAATCGCCGCGCACTTCGACCTGGCGCGCGGCCAGACGCCGGAGAACATCGCCCTGCGTCCCGACGGCACAGCTGTAGTGACCTTCGCCGCCGCCCGCCAGGTGGCCTCCGTCAGCCCCACCGGCACGACGCAGATCCTGGCCACCCTGCCGGCCCCGGCCGACGGAGGTGTGCACACACCCGTACTCGGCTTCGCTCTGACCGCAGGCGTCGTACGAGCCCAGGACGGCACGCTGTACTTCCTCTACGCCAGCGGCAGTGCCGATCTGACCGGCCTGTGGCAACTGCGCCCGGGAGGGACCCCGCACCGCATCGCACCGCTCCCCGCCGACAGCCTCCCCAACGGCCTGGCCCTCAACGAACCCAACGATCGCCTCTACATCGCCGACTCCGTCAAGGGACGCATCTACACCGTCCCCACCACGGGCGGCACTCCCACCGTCTGGTCCGACGACCCCCGACTCGCCCCGGCCGGCTTCCTCGGCGTCAACGGCCTGAAGATCCACGACCACGCACTGTGGGCCACCAACCTGGACCACGGCACGGTGCTGCGCATCCCCTTCGGACCCCGAGCACAGGCGGAGCGCCCCCAGGTCAAGGCCACAGGCCTGGCAGGCATCGACGACTTCGCCTTCACCGGCAGGGGCAACGAGATCCTTGCCGCCCTCGACGGCCCCAACAAGGTTGTCCGCATCAGCCCTGACGGCACCTCAACCGTCGTACTCACAGAGGCAGACGGCCTGCAGAACCCGACATCGATCGCAGTCCGACGCGGTACGGCCTACATCCCCAGCGCCGCATACACGACCGCCACCGACCCCAACCTCCTGGTGGCCACGGCACGGCGGTGACGAGCGACTCCCGAAGCCGTAGCGGCACCATGGCCGACCCCGGGGGTACTCGATGTTCGGCGGTACGGCAGCCCATCCCGCTGGGGCATCCTCTCCGAAGAGCGCCCTGCGCATCTTGACCAGCCGGGCGGCATGCGGGGCCGGCTGGTTCTGACCAGTGAGCTTCCGGGACGGGGCGTTGTCAGTGGGTGCTGGCATGGTGCGTGCATGACGGACAGCGAGAGCGCGCGCCTGACGCGCATCCTGAGCGGGTTGCCGGCAGCGGCCCGCGACCTGTTGACGGGGACGGACTGGGGGTCTCTGCGGCACGCCTATGGCTCGGGAGAGGACATACCCGTCTCCCTGTGCTCCCTCGTGGACGAGGATCCCGAGGTGCGGTCCACGGCGTTGGCCGCGTTGGACATGGGTGTGCTGCACCAGGGCTCGCTGTACTCCGGCACCGCGCCGGCGGCACTGTTCGTCGCCGCGATCCTCGACCATCCCGTCGGATCCGCCGAGCACGAGGGGTACTTCCCGTGGGACGACGGTCCGGCGCGCAGTCTGCGGGCCGGCCTGCTCGTCTGGCTGGGGCAGATGGCCGATTCGGCTGCCTACGGGGAGGATCCGGCGCGCGACCGGACCGACTGGCAGTGGGAGCCCTGGCACGACACGACGCAACGCGAGCACGACCCCGACGATGCCGCCGCACTGCACGCGTGCCGGGCGATACGCCCCACCCTGTACGAAGCCGTCGAGCCGTTCCTTGCCTCTGCCGATCCACACGTCCGCGAGGCCGCGCTCGGCGCCGCGCTGCCACTTCTGTCCGCCCCGGAGCTCGCCGACCGGGCGCCGCGGGCCGCCGAGTTGCTGCGGCCGCGGCTGCTCCCCGAGGCGGGGCGACGGGAGCGGGCGAGTGCGGCGCGGGCGCTCTGCGCGTGGGGAACGGACACCTCCGACCTGCTCGCCGACCCCGACCCGGCCGTGCGGGTCTGCGCCGCGCTCGGCCCCACACACGCCGATCGCCCACGTGCTCTCGCCGTCCTCCTCGACGCCCTCCGGGACCCGCGGACCACGGACGGCTGGTTCCCCCAGCCGCTGCCCGGGCTCGACGGGTGGTTCCGGTTCACCGTGCTGCGCTCCGCGCTCGCCCTGGCCGAGACGTACGAGGAAGTGGCCTCAGTGATGCTCACCATCGTGACGGCAGGCGACACCTCGGTCGTCGACTTCGAACGCGGCCCGATCCTGTTCAGAGCCTTTGCCGACGGCTACGACCCGGCCCGTCCGCTCACCCCCGCCCAACGCGCCCTGCTGCGGGCTTTCCTGGACACCGACGAGTCGACGGGCGGCATCGCCCGGAACGTGTCGTGGTTCCGCGCGGCCGGACTGCCGGAGAACCGGGAGGGCGTCGCCGCGCTGCTGTGACTCTCATTCGGTGTGCGCGCTCGCACACTCATTCATAAGTAACCGTCTTGACAGGTTACTGAAAGAAGAGGAGGCTGAGGTGGACGGTCCGGGAGACACACGGACGCGATCCACGAAGTGGAGGACGGTCATGAACAAGGAAGCGGTCATCGACACTGCCGCGGCGGCGCGGCACGCGCGCTTCGGAAAGCTTCCCGAGCGCATCCGCCTCGAAGACACGACCCAAGGCGTGGACACCGGGCTGGAAGCCAAGGTCGGCTCCCGGTACAACCCCGAAGGGCAGTGGCAGTACTACTCCTGCCTGGCCCTCGACCTGGGCCTGTGACGACGGGAAGACGGCGCCGTCCGCAGACACCTGCTCATGGCGGCAGTCCCTTGGTGTCGTGCGCCGGAGCGGTGTCGCCCCGTTCGATCTCGGCCTTCTCCTGGGCGATCTCCCGTCCCAGGAAGTAGTTCAGCGCGGTCCGGATGGCCGCGATGGCTGCCATCTGGCCGATCTCGGCGAAACTCGGCGCGACCGTCGTGCGCAGCACGTCCCCCGCGAGCTGGAACTCCAGCCCCAGGACCAGGAACCGCCCCAGACCCAGCCTGATCCGGTTGAAATCCGCTGCCCGGCCGCGCCTGTGCCCGGGCACACCCGCCCGGACGACCTGTGCGAACGCCCACACGGCGCCGGTGAAGATGATCAGCGCACCCGCGGACTCCACCAGCCTGACCAACAGGCCGATCACCTCGTGCAGGGTCGACTCGGGCAGAGCCTCCACCAAGGGGGTCATTGAGGGAGGCTCTTCCTCGAACACCCAAGAGGCAAGGGCGAGTTCCCGCCCTCTGCTCGCCGCTTGCTCGCCGCCGAGGGCTAGGGCTGTGCCGAGGCGAGGAAGTCCCGGACCGCTGCGGCGAAGCCGGCGGGATCGTTGGCGTACAGGAAGTGGTCCGTCGCCAGTTCGACGAGACGGGTGCCGGGTCGCCGGGCGGTCATCCGCGCCGCCTGCTCCGCCGGCAGCACCCCGCCTTCGGTCCCGCGGATCAGCAGCGCCGGGCACGTGGATTCGGTCCAGTCGGCCCAGTGGTCGCCGTGGACCCGGTCCTCGGACTCGTAGATGTCCTTGGGGTGGAAGTGCAGGCCCCACGTGCCGTCCGGCCGTTCGCGAACGGCGGATGCGAGGAAGGGGGCGAACGGGCCGAGCTGCGCCACGAACTCCTCCCTGCCGGGGCAGGTGCCCTCCGGGAAGTTCAGGACGAACGCCAGCGGATTGCTGCCGTCCAGGCCCAGTTCGGCGCAGCCCTCGCCGTTGACCAGGGCGGTCACGCGCTCGGGGTGGCGGGCGGCGAACTGGTAGGCGTTGATCGCGCCGAGCGAGTGGCCGAGGAGGGCGACGCGGTCAAGCCCGAGGTGGTCCATGAGGGCTTCCACGTCGGCGACGTAGCCCTCGCGGCTGTAGTCGGCCGCCCGGTCGGAGTCGCCGTGGCCTCGCTGGTCGGGTGCTATGACCCGCCAGTCCGGGGCGAGGCGGGCGGCGAGATCGGCGTAGGACATGCCCTCGGACATGTGCCCGTGCAGGGCGATCAGCGGGCGGCCGGGTCCGCCGAAGTCCACGTAGGACAGGGTGCGGCCGTCGATGGCGAGCGTGGAGCGCTGGGCGCTGTCGGTGTTCATGGATGCATCGTAGACATCATCTATACGGGTGTACAATACGTTCGTATAAGACGACCGTGTAAATCTCGATGCTCCCGCTCTGCCGTCGGTAGAGTCGGTGCGTGCACAGGGTGAAGGGAGACGGTCCGCGCCCACCGGTACCGCCCCGCGATCCGAAGGGATGGGACGTCATGAGCCCTTGGCGTGAGGGGCGTCGTATCGCCTGCGTCGACGAGCGGGACTGAGCCGTGGCCGGCCGGGGGTGTATGTGTGTGTGCGTCGCGGCGCACCGGGACGAGCCGGGGCTCTGCAAGGGCAGGGTGCACGTGTTCGTGGTGATGGCCGTGCACGGGTCGAAGCTCGATGAACCCGTCGCCGACGAGGATGTGTCGATCCCGATGTGCCGCCCGTGCGGCGAGATCGCCGAGCGGCATCCACGCGCGCGGTCGGTCATCGAACTGCCCTGACGTGCGGGCGACGGGGCTGCGCTGAGGCGCGGCGTCGCCGAGGGCCCCGACCGGGCCGGGCTCCTGGGGAGTCCGAGCCGAACTCGGTTGCTACGAAGCCTCGGCAGGGTCGGCCGGGAGTCGCCGGGCAGCGCGTCGCCGCCGTCGACCTTCCTGGCCGGCTTCACGGTGGCGGCCGGGGCTTCCCGGCTACCCATTAGGATCCTGGCATGGTCCTGACCTTGAGTGACGTCGACCGTTTCGAGGCGGCCAGGTCCCGTCTCGAGGCCATCGCCTACCGCATGCTCGGCTCGGTGAGCGAGGCGGAGGACGCCGTGCAGGAGACCTATCTGCGCTGGCAGGCCGCCGACGTCGGGCGCATCGAGGTGCCCGAGGCCTGGCTGACCAAGGTGCTCACCAACTTCTGCCTCAACCAGCTCACTTCGGCACGGGCGCGCCGAGAGACCTACGTCGGTCAGTGGCTGCCCGAACCGCTGCTCGAGGGCGACCCGATGCTGGGCCCGGCGGAGACGGCCGAGCAGCGGGAGTCCGTGTCGTACGCCGTGCTGGTGCTCCTGGAGCGGCTCTCGCCCAACGAGCGTGCGGTGTACGTGCTGCGCGAGGCGTTCGCGTACTCCCACCGGGAGATCGCCGAGATCCTCGACCTCAGCGAGGCGGCCAGCCAGCAGATCTTCCATCGCGCGAAGAAGCATGTGGCGCAGGGCAGGGCGCAGGCGGCTTCCGGCGGGGCGCGGGCCGAGATCGACGAGGCGGCCGCGCGTCGTGTCGTCGAGGAGTTCCTCGCGGCGGCGACCAGCGGCGAGACCGAGCCGCTGATCAGGCTGCTCACCTCGGACGCCATCGCGGTCGGCGACGGCGGCGGGAAGGTGCCGGCCCGGGCCAGTGCCTTCGAGGGTGCGCGGGCGGTGGCGAAGTTCCTGCGGGGGATGTTCAAGCCGGGCCAGGCCAAGCGGGATCTGGCCGGCGGTTCGCCCGACCTCTACGCCACGACCGCCAACGGCGGCCCCGCGATCGTCGCGGTGGTCGACGGCCGGGTCTTCGGCATCATGTGCCTGGAGCGGACGCCGGAGGGCATCGTCGCGGTCCGCAGCCAGGTCAACCCGGACAAGCTGGAGCGCGCGACCGCGCGCTGGGCGGCGGGCGATTTCGGCACCCCTGTCGTGTCCGGAGCCCTCTGAACTGCGATGTGACGCAGGTCACACTCCTCTCCTGTCAGGAATCGGCGGGCTGCCCGGTTCAAGGGGCGTGACCGGGCCAGAAGGCGCCGGACCCGCGCAGACAGGAGCAGGACAATGCAGCACCGCATCATCGTCATCGGCGCCGGCTACTCCGGAGCGATCGCGGCGGGCCGGCTCGCCAAGCGGCTGCGCCGCGAGGACGTCGCCATCACCCTCGTCAACGCCGAACCCGACTTCGTCGAGCGGGTCCGGATGCACCAGCTGGCCGTGGGCCAGGAGCTGACGCCGCGCCCGCTGAGCGAGATGTTCGCGGGCACGGGGGTCGAGCTGAAGCTCGCCACGGTCACGGCCATCGACGTGGACCGCAAGACCGTCGCCGTGCAGGGCACCGACGGGCCGGCGGAACTGCCGTACGACACCCTCGTCCACGCCCTGGGCAGCACCGGGAACGCGGGCGGCGTCCCGGGCGTCGCCGAGCACGCCCACCAGATCGCGAGCCGCCCCGGCGCGCTCCGGCTGCGCGAGCGCCTGGCCCGGCTCACGGGCGGCGAGACGGTCCTCGTCGTGGGAGGCGGCCTGACCGGCCTGGAGTTCGCCACGGAGGTGGCCGAGACCCGCCCGGACCTCGACGTCGTCCTCGCCGCACGCGGCGAACTGGGCGACTGGCTCTCCCCGAAGGGCCGCGCACACCTGCGCAAGGTCATCGACCGGCTCGGCATCACCGTGCACGAGCACACGGCGGTGACCGGCGTCGAGGCGGACCGGGTCACGACCGCGGACGGGCGGACCGTCCAGGCCGCCGTCACCGTCTGGACCACCGGCTTCGCGGCGCACCCGCTGAACCGGGCCACCAGCCTCGAACTCGCGGACACCGGCCGGGTCGTGGTGGACGCGACGATGCGCTCGGTCTCCCACCCGGACGTGTACGCGATCGGCGACGCCGGTCACGCCCTGGGCGCCGGCGACAAGCCGCTGCGCATGTCCTGCGCCTCGGGCACCCCCATGGCCTGGCAGGCCGCCGACTCCATCGCGGCCCGGCTGACCGGCGGCAAGCTGCCGACTGCCCACCTGAAGTACTTCAACCAGTGCATCTCGCTCGGTCGCAAGGAGGGTCTGATCCAGTTCGTCACCGCCGACGACCGCGCCGTGGATCGCGCCCTGACGGGCCGTTTCGCCGCCCGCTACAAGGAGTTGGTCTGCAAGGGCGCGGCCTGGGGCGTCGCCCACCCGACGATGGGCATGCCGGTACGACGGCGCCGGGCGGCGGCAGACCGGACGGCAGCGCAGGAGACGGCGCGGGTGGCTGCCTGAAGCAGCAGGTCAGGGCCCGGTTGCCGGGCACCGGGGCAGAACTCGTGAGGCTGTCCCGGCCGAGCGGGCAAGGGAGCACTCCGTCACCGTCGCCGTACACGCCCCTCGGGCTGGCGCCTGCCAACTCCGGCTCCGCTACGGCTCCCAGTCCTCAGTGCGACGTGCTCTCGGCGTCGAAACACCAAGACGCAAGGTAGTTGTCCCCCGGCGGCACCTGGCCTTCCGCGTGACGTCCGGCAGAGGGCCGCTGTTGGCGGTGCGCGCCCCGAAGATGCGATGTCCTTCGGGGCGCGCGGCAGGGGTTCTGGTTCAGGCGTTGTAGCCACCATGGGCGTCCAGCACCGCGCCCGTGACGTATGACGCGGCGGGGCTCGCCAGGAAGGCGATCGCCGCGGAAATTTCGTTGGGGTGCCCCATGCGTTGCAGGGACAGTGAGCTGAGCAGGGCCTTGAGGGTGTCGGGGTCCGGCGGTTGCATGCCGCTGTCCATCAGCCCGGCTTCCACGACGTTGGCCGTGATGTCGCGGGGCCCGAGGTCCCGTGCGACCCCCATGGTGTACCTCTCGATGCCTGACTTGGTCGCCGCGTAGTCGGCAACGCCCGGGACGCCGACCCGGGAGCCCAGTCCGGAACTCACCGTGATGATGCGGCCCCCTGTGCGCAGTACTCGGGAGGCGGCCCGGATGACGGCGATCACGCCGAGGTAATTGGTGGCGTGCATCTGGTCCAGTGCAGCGGTGTCGGCGTCCGGATCGTCCACCGTGCGGCCCTGCTCCACCGAGATCGCCGCGTTGTTGACGAGGATGTCCAGGCCGCCGAAGTGCGCGACCACATCGTCGATCAGCGCCGGCGCTCGACTCATGTCCGCCTGGTCGGACTTGAAGGCAACGGCCTTCGCCCCCTTGCTGTGCACCTCGTCGACGACGGCCTTCGCCTGCTGCTCGGAGCTGACATAGGTGAAGGCGACGTCGGCGCCCTGCTGGGCCAGCAGCCGTACGGTCGCGGCTCCCAGTCCGCGCGACCCCCCGGTGACCAGGGCGACCTTGCCCGCGAGTGGCTTGCTCATTCTTCTCACCTCGTTGATTGAGCTCCCTCAGGTGTCGTAACGCTAATAGTTACGACGGGTTGTTGCAACCATGACTGTTACGACTGCGCTGTCGTAACATAAAGCGTTGCGGCCGGAGGAGGGTTCATGAGTGCCAACAGCAGGTTGACCATCGCCGCCCACGCGCTGGCCTGGATCGGCCTCTATCAGCGCCAGGGCCATGAGGTCGCCACCTCCGAGCAGATCGCGGCCAGCGCGAACACCAACCCCGTGGTGATCAGACGGCTGCTCGGCGAACTGCGCAGGGCTGGGCTCGTGGAGTCCCGGCGGGGCGTGGGCGCGGGCTGGTCGCTGGCGCGCGAGTTGGAGTCGATCACCCTGCTCGACGTGTACGAGGCAGTAGAACCCGGCCCACTGTTCGCCATGCACCGCACCGCCCCGGACCAGGGATGCGTGGTGGGTCACGGCATCCAGCCAGCGATGCAGGGCATCTACGAGGGCATCGAGGAGACCGTGAGGAACGAGCTGGCCCGCGTCACGCTCGAGAACGTACTCCAGGACGTACTCGCTGCACCTCGCTAGCCTCCCCGCTACGCCCTGACACCATCAGGATCCCTCTCCAGGCCCAGGTCGACGAACAGCCCGGCAGACGTCCTGACGTCATCAGCCCCGCCTGCGCCGCACCCAGCCGACACCGAGGACGACGACGGCGATCACCGACAACAGGATCGCGCCCAGTACGAGTGTCGCCCCGGCGGAGACAGCGAGCATCACCCACCATGAGCCGTCGTCGGATTCCACGGCACCCCTCCCACACCTCTCCCGCACTCCATCCACTGATCATCCCCCGTACCGAACAGGACGTTGAGGAGGGGGAGTTGGTTCTCCCGGTGCGGGAGCGGTCGCCGGGGATCGCAGCCGGGGAGCGGTAGCCGGAAGTCGTCGACGTCGAGGCGTCCTTCCTTGACACATGTGCGCAACTGGCGGAAGGTAATCACCAGTCTGACAGGTGATTCCTGTGGTGTGTGTTTCTCTGTGCATGCATCCCCATGGGGCGAGAGGAGCGTTGTGATCAGCAGACGTAGGGTGACGCAGGCCATCACGATGGCGGCGGGCGCGGTGGGGCTCTCCGTGGCGGGCCAGGCTTCG
>NZ_JAMOLN010000192.1 GCF_024448165.1 Streptomyces longispororuber | reverse complement strand
CCCCGGCCGATGCCGCCCTGGACGCGCTGGTCACCGACCCGGCCGTGCACCGGATCGAGGCCCACACCGACCTCCTGTTCCGCAAACGCCATCTGTGGCACCGCTCGAACATCGAACTCGACTTCCACGGCCACCGCATGCTCACCACCGGCATCGAGGCCAACACCCACGACAACCCCTTCGGCGCCGTCCTCGCCTTCCGCGGCACCCCCACCGACACCGTCCACACCCACGCCCTGTCCACGGCGATGCCCGACCTGTCCGACCTGTTCGAGGTCGGGGACTCCGCCGGGTTCGAGGCCGGACAGTGGTGGGCCGTCGAGGTGAACGCGCTCGCCGGGAAGTACGAGAAGGAGATCCAGCGGCTCGTCCAGGTCACGGACGTCGTCGACGGCACGCACATCCGCGTCAACTACCAGATCGGCTGGGACCTCGCGGAGGGCCGCACCCTCACCTGGACCCGCGTCGAGCCGGTCGACCGGGCCCACGTGCGCAACCTCGTCTTCGAGGGCGCGGGCGACGACGAACTCACCGGCTCCCACCCCGTGTCCTACGAGTACGCGGTCCGCTGCGACGTCTCCGGGATCGAGGCGACCGGCACGTTCTGGCCCGTCGTGATGCGCCGCTGGTGCACGTACTTCCGCACCGAGCAGTGCTCCCTCGCCAACCCCAAGTCCGTGACGTACGGCGGGGCCGGCTACCTCACCCAGCAGATCTACTGCCTCTACGGGCACGTCGAGGACTGTCACACCTCCAACGCCCGGCACCTCAACGACTTCACCGCGTCCGCCTACTGCTACGTGACGAACTGTCACGGCGACGGGGACGACCAAGGACCGTTCGTCACGCACGGCCAGTTCGAGCACGACCTCGTCTACACCGGCAACTCCGGCCTGATGACGTTCGCCAACTCCGGTGCCGC
Organism: Streptomyces longispororuber; assembly: GCF_024448165.1. Lineage (GTDB taxonomy): Bacteria > Actinomycetota > Actinomycetes > Streptomycetales > Streptomycetaceae > Streptomyces > Streptomyces longispororuber_A. The sequence continues at coordinate 19,295 of NZ_JAMOLN010000192.1, read as the reverse complement.
GTGGGGCGGCGCGGCCAAGCGGATCACCGTACGGCGGCACGCCTGCTCCTGGTTCGTGGCCCGCGTGAAGGTCACCGACCTCACCCTGGAGGACGTCACCGTCATCGGGAAGAAGTCCCTCGACGGGTCGGGGATGCTGTGGGTGAACGCCGACGGCGTGCAGATCCGCGGCTGCACCGCGAGCGGTCCGCTCATCGTGTCGCAGGCCTCGAAGCGCTCGAAACGGCCGAACGTCATCGCCGACTCGGCCTTCGCCTTCGCGCCCGGCGCCGAGGTCACCAAGGCCGACGTCGACGCGCCGCTCGTCCTGCGCGCCGTCACCCTGACCGGCATCGGCGGCGCCGCCTTCAACGGGACGGGCCCGCTGATCATGGACCGCTGCACCCTGACCGGCGCGGCGGACGCTGCCCCCGCCACCTGCGCCCACCGCGATCTGCGCGTCAGCGGCGGCGAACTCACCGACACCGGCGTCACGTTGACCGGTGACAAGGACCAGCTGCTGCGCGTCGACGGCGTGCGGATCACCGGCACGAACAAGGCGGGCGCCTTCCTCACCCGCGCGGGCGGCGCCGGGCGCACCGTCTCCTGGCTGCTCGACGGCGTGGACGCGACCGCCCCCGCGAGGACGGCGCACCTCCAGGTCACCGAGGGCGTCAACCGCTACCGGGCCACGGGCTGCACCTTCACCGGTGGCCGCCTCGACCTGCGGCCCGCCGCCTTCGCCGACGCCCACAGCCATCTGCTGCACACCGGGTGCGTCGAGGACGGCGTCGAGCGCACCGCCCTGCCCGACGAGGGCGAGCGCGTCGCGCACACCGCGGGCACCGTCCGCTACTGACCCCCGACCGCCGCACACCCCCGAACCTCCAGGGAATCCCTGTGTCCACGCATCCCCCGATCACCGGCCGGCCGGTCCGCGTCGCCCTCGTCGGCGCCGGCAACCGCGGTCTCACCTACGCCGAGTGGATCAAGCAGCACCCCGAGCGGGCCGAGCTCGTCGCCGTGGCCGACCCGCGGCCCGCGGCCCGTGCCGCGTCCGGCGCGCCCGTCGAGTTCGACGACTGGCGGCCGCTGGCGCGGGAGCGCATCGCGGACGCGGTGATCGTCGCCACGCAGGACCGCGACCACGTCGAACCGGTCCTGGCGCTGGCCCGCGCCGGGTACGCGATCCTCGCCGAGAAGCCCCTCGCGCCGACCGAGGACGAGACGCGCACCCTCGTCGAGGGGGTGCGCGAGGCGGGCGTGCTGTTCGCCGTCTGCCACGTCATGCGGTACACGCCGTACACGGATCTGGTGAAGGACGTCGTCGACTCGGGCGTCCTCGGCCAGCTCGTCTCGATCGACCATCTGGAGCCGGTCGGCTGGTGGCACTACGCGCACAGCTACGTCCGCGGGCCGTGGCGCAGCGAGAAGGGCTCGTCCCCGATGCTGCTCGCGAAGTCCTGCCACGACCTGGACTGGATCTCGTACGTCCTGGGCGGCGCCCGGATCGAGCAGGTGGCGAGCTTCGGGGACCTGCGGCACTTCCGCCCCGAGAACGCGCCGGAGGGCTCGGCCGACCGCTGCCTGGACTGCGCGGTCGAACCCGAATGCCCGTACAGCGCGCAGAAGTTGTACCTGCCGACGCTGCGGGAGCAGGGCCCGGTGTGGCCGGTCACGCACGTCACGGAGGCGACCGACGAGGCGGGCCTGCTCCAGGCGCTGCGCGAAGGCCCCTACGGCGTGTGCGTGTACCGGTCGGACAACGACGTGGTCGACCACCAGGTCCTCGCGATGCGGCTGTCCGGCGGGGTCACGGCGACGTTCCAGATGGTCGCCTTCACCGAGCAGACGCACCGCCAGACCCGGATCTTCGGCTCGCACGGCTGGCTGCGGGGCGACGGCGAGCGCGTCACCGTGCAGGACTTCCGCACCGGCGAGAGCGTCGTGCACGAGCTGGGCGCGAGCGGCTCCAACGCGGCCGACGGGCACGGCGGCGGGGACACCGCGCTGGTCGAGGCGTTCGTGCGGGCCGTCGCGACCGGCGACCCCGCGGCGGTGCGCTCGGGCACCACGGCGTCGCTGGGCAGCCACCTCGCCGCGTTCGCCGCCGAGCGCGCGCGGCACACCGGGACGGTGCAGACCGTCCCGCTCCACTGACTTCCCCGATCCTTTCCACCTTCCTGGAGGCCACCCTCATGTCCCGTACCACGTACCGGAGTTCAAGACTGCGCGCGGTCGCCGTGCCCGCCGTCGCCACCGTCCTCGCCGCGGGCGCCCTCGCCGGGTGCGGCGGCTCGGGCGGCGGTGCCGACAGCAAGACCGTCACCATGTGGACGTATCCCGTGATCTTCGACGAGGCGAAGAACAAGGAGTACTGGGACGGTCTGGTGAAGGCGTTCGAGAAGAAGCACGCGGGCGTGACGGTGAAGGTGGAGACCTTCCCGTGGGCCAACCGGGACACCGCGCTCGCCACGGCCATCGCCTCCGGCAAGGGCCCCGACGTCGTCTACCTCATCCCCGACCAGCTGCCCAAGTACGCGAAGAACATCGTGCCCGCCGACGACTACATGCCGGCCGACGCGAAGAAGGACTACACGGACTTCGCCCTGGAATCCGTCACCGTGGGCGGCAAGGCGCTCGGCGCGCCCGTGCTCACCAGCGCCAACCCGCTGATCTGCGACAAGCGGGTCTTCGACGCGATCGGCGAGACCGCGTACCCGACGACGTGGGCCGAACTGGAGGCGCTCGCACCAAAGTTGAAGAAGAAGGGCTACTACGCCACCAGCTACAGCGGCGACACGCAGCAGACCCTCAACATGACCTTCTACCCGCTGCTGTGGCAGGCGGGCGGTGACGTGTTCGCCGAGGGCGGCAAGAAGACCGCGTTCAACAGCGCCGAGGGCGTCAAGGCGCTCACGTACCTGAAGAAGCTCGTCGCGGCCGGCTACACCGACAAGGACCTGGTGACGACCACGCCGAAGCTGGAGCAGACGCCGGTCGCCAAGGGCAAGGTCGCCTGTACGTGGCAGAACACCCCGGCGGACGTCGAGCCGTTCTGGGGCAAGGAGAACATCGTCGTCAAGCCGCCGCTGAAGGACGCGAAGTCGGTGGGCTACGGGACCGTGGGCGCGCTGTCGCTGCTGAAGGGCGGCAACACCGAACTGGCCGGCGACTGGATCAACTTCGCGGCCGAGGCGAAGAACGCGGCCGGTCTGGAGAAGGGCGCCGGCTACTTCCCGGCCCGCACGTCCGGCGGCGACCTGTACCCGGGCGACGCCCTGCAGAAGGCGGTCGGCGCGACCCTGCCGACGATGACGGCGGGCCCGCTGGAGGAGAAGGCCCGCGAGGTGATGGGCGTGCTCGCGCCGGAGATCCAGGCGGCCCTGCTCGGCAAGAAGTCCCCGAAGGAGGCGCTGGACGCGGCGGCGAAAGCCGCAGACGCGATGGCTTCCCGGTAATTCAAGCCCGTCCGGCGATTGAGGACCGGGGGCGCAGGGGGCAGAGCCCCCGCCGCCCGGACCAGGCCGCGCCTCCCGGCAGCCGAACCCCGTTTCCACGTACCGCAAGGAGATCGACCGTGGCAGTAGTCGCGGACCACACCCGCCGACGTACGCGGCGCGGCCCACAGGCGCGCCGCGAAGCACGGATCGGCCTGCTGTTCGTCCTCCCCTGTTTCCTGCTGTTCCTCGCCTTCCGGTTCGGTCCGGGCGTGGCCGGTGTGCTGATGAGCTTCACCGACTACACCCTGACCGGCGGCGGAAAGTTCATCGGCGTCGACAACTTCACGCGCCTGTGGGCCGATCCGCTGTTCTGGCAGGCACTGAAGGTGACCGTCCTGTACACGGTGCTGGCCGTGCCGGGCACGCTGATCGCGTCGGTCGCGCTCGCGCTGCTGACGCGGCGGGCGTTCCGCGGGTCGAAGGTGTTCCGGTCGGTGTTCTTCCTGCCGGTGGTCACCTCGCTCGTCCTCGCGGCCACGGTCTTCGTGTGGATCTTCTCGACGGGCGGCCCGTGGGCGACGTTCGTCAGCTGGTTCGGGATGTCCGACGAGTCGTGGCTGTCGTCCGACACCCTGGTGGTGCCCGCGCTCGCCGTCGTCGGCGTCTGGTCGCGCTTCGGGTACGGGATGCTGATCCTGCTGGCCCGGATGCAGGACATCCCGCGGGAGCTGGAGGAGGCCGCGCTGACCGACGGCGCGGGCCCGTGGCAGCGGTTCCGGCACATCGTGCTGCCGCAGCTCAGGCCGGCGCTGTTCTTCCTCGCCGTCATCGAGACGACCGCGTCGTTCCAGGTGTTCGACGCCGTGTACACGATGACCGGCGGCGGCCCGGCCAACGCCAGCTACACGCTCGTGTTCCAGCTGTACGACGCGGGCTTCAAGTACTTCGACCTGGGCTACGCCTCCGCGATCGGGGTCGCCCTGTTCGTGCTCACGCTCGTGGTGGCCGTCATGCAGCGGCTCGTGATCGGGAAGGACCAGTGACCATGACCGCACCGACTGTGGAGAAGGCGCCGACGCCCGCGCCGGACCGGCCGGTCCGCACGGCACGGCAGCTGCGCCGGGAGGCCGAGCGGGACGTCGTGCCGCACGCGATGCGCGGCACCCGCGGCGGCCGGGTCGTGCGCGGCGTGCTGCTCACGCTCGCGGCGCTCGCCACGATCTTCCCGTTCTACGCGATGGTCGTGCTGTCCCTGAAGCCGTCCGCGGCGGTCGACTTCCCCGGCAGTCTGCTGCCGTGGCCGCTGACCGGCGAGGCGTACGACACCGTGATGGGCGCGCAGGACGTGCCGCGCTGGCTGCTCAACACGCTGGTCTACTCGATCGTCTCGGTGGTCGGCGTGCTGTTGCTGGCCTCGCTCGCGGGGTACGCGTTCGCCAAGAAGCGGTTCCCGGGACGGGAGGCGATGTTCTGGTCGTTCCTATCGATGGTGATGGTCCCGTACCACGTCACGATGATCCCGACGTTCGCGATGATCGCGAAGCTGGGCGGCGTCGACACGTACTGGGGCCTGATCGTCCCGACCCTCGCCAACGCGCAAGCGGTGTTCCTGATGCGGCAGTTCATCCAGGGGCTGCCCGACGAGCTGTTCGAGGCGGCGCGGCTGGACGGGTGCAGCGAGTGGCAGGTGTTCCGGCGGATCGTGCTGCCGCTGCTGAAGCCGATCCTCGCCACGCTCGGCGTGTTCGTCTTCCTGTGGCACTGGAACGACTTCCTGTGGCCGCTCGTCATCGGCCAGTCCACCGACATGCGCACGCTCACCGTCGGCATCGCGTCGCTCCAGCAGCAGAACGTGCCGCTGAACGTGGTCCTGTCGGGTTCCGTCATCGCGTTCGTGCCCATCTTCGCCGCGTACCTGGTGGGCCAGCGCTACTTCACCGAGGGCGTCACGGCGTCCGGAATCAAGGGTTGAGGCTTCACATGTTCGTCGATGAGGCGGCGCTCGAGGAGCGCCTCGCCACCCCCTCCCCCGCGCTCGTCGCGGATCTCGCCCGGCTCGACGGGGACCTCCTGGTCCTCGGCGCGGGCGGCAAGATGGGCCCGAGCCTGTGCCGGCTGGCCCGCCGGGCCCTGGACGCGGCGGGCCGCACCGATGTCACCGTGCACGCCGTGTCCCGCTGGTCGGACCGGGCAGCGGCCGAGGCGCTGGAGGCCGACGGGGTCCGTACGGTCGCGTTCGACCTGATGGACCCGGCGGCCGACCTGGGCACGCTGCCCGACGCGGGCAACGTCGTGTTCATGGTGGGCGCCAAGTTCGGTTCCGCGGGCGCCCCTTCGCAGGCGTGGGCGGTGAACGCGGCGATGCCCGACCGCGTCGCGCGCCGCTGGTCCGGCTCCCGGATCGCCGCGTTCTCCACCGGCAACGTGTATCCGCTGGTGCCGGTCGGCTCGGGCGGCTGCACCGAGGACGACCCGGTCGGCCCGGTCGGCGAGTACGCGATGTCCTGTCTGGGCCGGGAGCGGATCTTCGGCCACGCCGCGCTCACCCGGGGCACCCGGGTCGCGCTGATCCGTCTGAACTACGCGGTGGACCTGCGCTACGGGGTCCTCGCGGACGTCGCCTCGCGGGTCCTGGCCGGGGAGCCGGTCGACGTGACGACCGGCCACGCGAACGTGGTCTGGCAAGGGTACGCCAACGAGGTCGCCCTGCGCTCGCTCCTGCACGCCACCGACGGCGACGGGTTCACGGTCAACCTCACCGGGCCCGAGACGGCGTCCGTGCGGCGCATCGCCCACTGGTTCGGCGCGGAGTTCGGCAAGGAACCCGCCTTCGAGGGCACCGAGTCCGCCACCGCGCTGCTGTCCGACGCCTCGCGCTGCCACGCCCTGTTCGGCTATCCGGACGTCCCGCTGCGCACGCTGGTGACGTGGCAGGCCGACTGGCTGCGCCGGGGTCTGCCGCTGTCCGGCAAGCCCACCAAGTTCCAGGTCCGCGACGGAAGGTTCTGACCCGTACCATGCCCGACTCCCTGGACGTGCTCCGTGAGGGCACCGTCATCCCCGCCCATCCGCTCGCCCTGGACGCCGACCGCCACCTCGACGAACGCCGCCAGCGAGCACTGACCCGCTACTACCTGGCGTCGGGTGCGGGCGGCGTCGCCGTGGCCGTGCACACCACCCAGTTCGAGATCCGCGAACCCCGGGTGGGCCTGTTGCGGCCGGTCCTCGAACTGGCCGCCGAGACCGTGCGCGCCGAGGCGGGCCGCCCGTTCGTGAAGGTGGCCGGCGCCTGCGGCTACACCGCTCAGGCCGTCGCCGAGGCGGAGCTCGCGGCATCCCTGGGCTACGACGCGGTACTGCTGAGCCCGGCCGTGCCGGGCGCCGACGAGAAGGGGCTCCTGGAGCGGGCCCGGGCCGTCGGCGACGTGCTGCCGGTCATCGGGTTCTACCTCCAGGAGGCCGTCGGCGGGCGCTACTTGTCGCCGGAGTTCTGGTCGGCGTTCGCGGACCTGCCCAGCACCGCGGCCGTGAAGATCGCCCCCTTCGACCGGTACCGCACGGCCGACGTCGTCCGGGCGGTGGCCGCCGCCGACCGCGCCGCCGAGGTCGTCCTCTACACCGGCAACGACGACGACATCGTCGGCGATCTGCTCACCCCGTACGACACGGCGGGCGGCCGCCGCTGGTTCGCGGGCGGACTGCTCGGCCAGTGGGCGGTGTGGACCCGGTCCGCGGTGACCCTGCTCGACGACGTCCGGGCGGCACGGGCCGGGGACCACGAGGCGCTGCTGCGCTGTCTGACCCGCCGCCCGGAGCTGACCGACGCCAACCAGGCGGTGTTCGACGTCCGCGGCGCGTTCCGCGGCTGCATCGCCGGAGTGCACGAAGTACTGCGCCGCCAGGGCCTGTTGGCGGGAACCTGGTGCCTGGACCCGGCGGAGACGATGTCGCCGGGGCAGGCGGAGGAGCTGACGCGGGTGGCGGCGGCGTATCCGTGGCTGACCGACGACGCGTTCGTGAAGGAGCACCTGGATGAATGGCTCGCCTGAACCCCGTGTGGTGGTCGGTGTACCGCCCGGCCTGCGCGCCCAGTTCTTCACCGAGGCGACCTGGGAGCGACTCGCGGCGGCCGCGCGGCTGACCGTCCTCGACGCGCACACCGACCGGGCGGCCCTGGCGAAGGCGCTGCCCGGGGCCCGCGCCCTGATCACGTCCTGGGGATCACCCCAGGTCGACGCCGAACTCCTCGCCTCGGCGCCGGAGTTGGAGCTGATCGCGCACACCGGGGCGGCGATCGCCGCCTACGTCACCGAAGAGGTGTTCCGGCGCGGCATCCGGGTGACGCAGACCGGCGAGGAGATGGCCCCGCCCGTCGCGGAGGCCTCGCTCGCGTTCACCCTGGCCCTGCTGTACCGGGTGCACCGCTCCGACCACGCGCTGCGCACCGGCGCGTCCTGGGAGGCGGCGGGCGCTGGCCCCGACCGGCACGAGATCCGCGGCAGCGAGATCGGGGTGATCGGCGCGTCCCGTACCGGCCGCGCCTACGTCGCCCTGGCGCGGGCGCTCGGCGCCCACGTCTCGGTGGCGGATCCGTACCTGAGCCCCGCGGAGGCGGAGCGGCTCGGCGTCCGGCTGCGCCCGCTGGACGAGCTGTTGGAACGCAGCAGGATCGTCGCCGTGCACGCGCCCGCAACGGCCGAGACCCGGCACCTGCTCGACGCGCGCCGGCTCGCGCTGCTCCCGGACGGCGCCGGACTGGTGAACACGGCCCGCTCGTGGCTGGTCGACGAGCAGGCGCTGGTGGCCGAGGTGCGCAGCGGCCGGATCGACGCGGCGATCGACGTGTTCGACGCGGAGCCGCTGCCGATCGACCATCCCTTCAGGGCCCTGCCGAACGTCCTGCTGACCCCGCACACCGCGGCGGGCACCGTCGAGTGCCGGCAGCGGCTCGGCGCGAGCGCCGTGACAGAGGTGCTGCGCCTCCTGGACGGCCGGCCGCCGCTGACCGCCGTGGGGCCGGATGCGCTGGCACGGCTGCACTGACCCTTCGTAACTGCCCCCCGTAACTGACCTCCGTAACCGACCCTGTACGACGCCGTGCGCGGTCCCGTACCCGCACGGCACGGAACAGCACCCATTGGAGAGCACACCCCTCATGCGTCTGATGCGCATCGGCCCCGCGGGCCGCGAACGGCCCGTCCTCGCCGCCCCCGACGGCCGGCACTTCGACCTGTCGCCGGTCACCGACGACATCGACGGCGCGTTCCTCGCCGCACTGGGCGAACAGCCGGGCCTGGTACCGCCGTTGGCCGACCTGACGGAGACCGACATCACCGGGCAGCGCGTCGGCGCGCCCGTGGCCCGGCCGTCCGCCGTCCTGTGCATCGGCCAGAACTACGCGGCGCACGCCGCGGAGTCGGGCGCCGAGCCGCCGGAGCGGCCGATCCTCTTCTACAAGTCGCCGAACACGGTCGTCGGCCCGTACGACGACGTGCTGATCCCGCGCGGCGGCGAGAAGACCGACTGGGAGGTGGAACTGGCCGTCGTCATCGGCCGCCGCGCCTCCTACCTCGACTCGCCCGACGAGGCGCTCGCGCACGTCGCCGGGTACGCGGTCAGCAACGACGTCTCCGAACGCGCCTTCCAGCTGGAGGAGTCGGGCGGCCAGTGGTCCAAGGGCAAGAGCTGCGCCACGTTCAATCCGCTCGGGCCGGTCCTGGTGACGTCGGACGAGGTGGGCGATCCGCAGGGGCTGCGGCTGCGCTCCTGGGTGAACGGCGACCCGCGCCAGGACTCGGTGACCGCCGACATGATCTTCTCGGTGGCCGAGATCGTCCACCACCTGTCGCAGTACCTGGTCCTGGAGCCGGGCGACGTCATCAACACGGGGACGCCGCAGGGCGTCGCCCTGTCGGGCCGGTTCCCCTACCTCGGCCCGGACGACGTGATGGAGATGGACATCGCCGGGCTCGGGCGGCAGCGCTCGGTCTGCCGCCCGGCCTGAGCGACCGCGGCCTCAGTGGCCGCGCTTGATCCACTCGTCGAGCTGCGGCGCCTCCGCCCCGATCGTCGTGCTGTCACCGTGTCCGGTGCGCACGACGGTCTCGGGCGGCAGCGTGAGCAGCCGCTCCCGGATCGACTCGACGATCGTCGGGAAGTCGCTGAACGTCCGTCCCGTGGCGCCGGGTCCGCCCTGGAACAGGGTGTCTCCGGTGAACACGGTGCCCAGCTCGGGCGCGTACAGGCTGACCGCGCCGTGGCAGTGGCCCGGCGTGTGCAGCACCGTCAACTCCACGCCCGCAACGGTCAGTTGCTGCCCGTCGGCGAGGTCGGCGTCGGGCGCCCGGTCCGGGTGCGTGCGCTTCCACAGGTCCGTGTCGGCGGGGTGCAGGAGGATCGGGGCGCCGGTGCGCTCGGCGAGCGCGGGGGCGGCGTCGATGTGGTCGTCGTGCGCGTGGGTGCACACGATGGCGACGAGCCTGCGGTCGCCGAGCGCGGCGGCGATGGCATCGGCGTCGTGGGCGGCGTCGATGACGACGGCCTCCTCGTCGTCGCCGACGATCCACACGTTGTTGTCGACGTCCCAAGTGCCCCCGTCGAGGGAGAACGTCCCGGAGGTCACGAGGTGCTCGATGCGGGCGCCGGAGCTGTTCTGCGTCATCAGAACACCACCACCGAACGCAGCACGTCGCCGTGGTGCATCCGCTCGAAGGCCTTCTCGACCTCGTCGAGCGCGATGGTCTCGGTGACGAACGCGTCGAGGTCGAGACGGCCCTGACGGTAGAGGTCGATGAGCATCGGGAAGTCGCGGGACGGCAGGCAGTCGCCGTACCAGGACGACTTCAGCGATCCGCCGCGGCCGAACACGTCGAGCAGCGGCAGGTCGATCCGCATCTCCGGCGTCGGCACGCCGACGAGGACGACGGTGCCGGCCAGATCCCGGGCGTAGAAGGCCTGCTCGTAGGTCTCCGGGCGGCCGACGGCCTCGATGACGACGTCCGCGCCGAAGCCGCCGGTCAGCCCGCGCACCGCCTCGACCGGGTCGGTGGCCCGGGAGTTGACGGTGTGCGTGGCGCCCAACGAACGGGCCGTCTCCAGCTTCTTGTCGTCGATGTCGACCGCGATGATCTTCGAGGCGCCGGCCAGGAGGGAGCCCACCACGGCCGCGTTGCCCACGCCGCCGCAGCCGATGACGGCGACCGAGTCGCCGCGGCCGACGCCGCCGGTGTTGATCGCGGCGCCGATGCCCGCCATCACGCCACAGCCCAGCAGGCCGGCGGCGGCGGGCGAGGCGGCCGGGTCGACCTTGGTGCACTGCCCGGCGGCGACCAGCGTCTTCTCGGCGAACGCGCCGATGCCCAGGGCCGGGGACAGCTCGGTCCCGTCGGCCAGGGTCATCTTCTGCTTGGCGTTGTGGGTGTCGAAGCAGTACTGGGGGCGCCCGCGCAGACAGGCACGGCACTGGCCGCACACCGCACGCCAGTTGAGGATCACGAAGTCGCCGGGCGCGACCTCGCTCACCCCCTCGCCCACGGACTCGACGATCCCTGCGGCCTCGTGCCCGAGCAGGAACGGGAACTCGTCGTTGATCCCGCCCTCCCGGTAGTGCAGATCGGTGTGACAGACCCCGCACGCCTGGATCTTCACCACCGCCTCACCCGGTCCCGGGTCCGGCACGGTGATCGTCTCGATCGTCACCGGTGCGCCCTTGGCCCGCGCGATCACGCCCTGCACCTGCTGTGCCATGACGGTCAGCTCTCTTTCTCTCCACACGTACTCAACTCTTTGCTGCCACCCCATCGTCGCGCACGGGTCCGACAGGGAACAGCACCGGTGCCCACGTCGGAGCGATTCCCGAGGATCTTCGGACCTCCGACGGAGTCCGACGGCAGTCCGGCAGGTCTCCGACGGAACTCCGGCAGAACTCCGACGGGACTCCGTCAGGACCTAGGCTGCTGCCGTGCGTGAGCGGACCCTGGCGGCGTCGACCCTGCTGCCCGTCGACGGCATCCTGGCCGGGGCCCTCGTCGCGTTGCTGGTGGTGGCCGCGGCGGTGGCGGCCGTCTGCCGGCTCGCCCCGGACGCTTCGCGGCGCCGGGCGCGCGACATCGTGGTGGCGGGGGTGCGGGCGGCGGTCCAGCTGGGGCTGGTCTCCCTGGTGATCGGCTGGGTGGTCCGGCACGGCGCCGCGCTGCTCGGTTTCCTGCTCCTCATGTTCGTGGTGGCCGCGCGCACGGCGGGCCGCCGGATCACGCCGAACCGCAGCTGGCTGTGGGCGGCGCTGCCGATCGCGGCTCCGGTGGCCCCGGTCGTCGGGGCCTTGGTCGTGTCCGGGCTCCTCCCCACCCGGGGCATCGCCCTCGTCCCGGTCACCGGCATCCTCATCGGCGGGGCGCTGACGGCGACGGTGCTGGCGGGCCGGCGCGCCCTCGATGAACTGACCGCGCGCAAGGGCGAGGTGGAGGCATGTCTGGCCCTGGGGCTCCTCCCCCACGAGGCGCATCTGGAGATCGCCCGCCCGGCCGCGTCGGACGCCCTCCTCCCCGGCCTCGACCAGACCCGCACGGTCGGCCTGGTGACGCTTCCCGGGGCGTTCGTGGGGATGCTCCTGGGCGGCGCGTCACCGGTGATGGCGGGCGCCGTCCAGCTCTTCGTCCTGGTCGCGCTGATGGCCGTGCAGGCGATCGCGGTGGCGACGACGGTGGAGCTGGTGGCGTGGGGGCGGCTGCACCGCGACTAGCCCGGGGCGATCCGATGCGCAGGCCGGACGCGAGAGGGGACGCCCCGGCTGGATACTGGGACCATGCAGTTCATCTTCTTCATGACGCTGCCGGGCCTCGTCGTCGTCCTGACGCTGCTGGCCTTCGTCGACCAGCTCCTGCTGCGGGCCGGACGTGCCGGTGTCCTCCCCTGGCGGAACAGCGCCCGGCAGGGCCAGATATCGGCGACCGGTTTCGAGCAGCTGCACGCGAGCCTCTCGCCGGGCAAGCAGAACGAGCTGAAGGAACGGCAGTCGGCGCTGGTCATGCCGGACAACGAGGACGACGGGGCGCCGCCGAACCGCACCACGGTGGACCTCGACGGAGGAACTGCGGTCGTCCGACTGGGGCGAGGACGTGCGGCAGGCGGGACAGCCTAGGAACAGGCTCCAGGAAGACGCTCCAGGAACAGACCTCGGAGCAGGCCCCAGAAGCAGGCCCTAGGATCGGCCCATGAGCAGGACCGACCGCGCGAGCCGGGTGATCGCGGCACTCCCGACGACCGTCTACGACGCGCTCCTCGACCGCGAGTCCCTGCAGACCTGGCTGCCGCCGGAGGGCATGAGCGGCCGGATCGAGCGGTGGGACCCCCGTCCCGGCGGCGGGTTCCGGATGATCCTCACCTACCTCGATCCCGCCGAGAGCCCCGGCAAGACGTCGGACGCCACGGATGTGGTGGACGTCGAGTTCGCGGCGCTGGAACGACCGGAGCGCGTGGTGCAGCGCGCCGTGTTCGAGGCCGACGACCCGGTGTTCGCCGGCACGATGACGATGACCTGGCAGCTCACCGCGGTCGACACCGCGACGGAGGTCACGGTCACCGCGACGGGGGTGCCGTCCGGCATCGACCAGGCGGTGCACGAGGCCGGAATCTCGTCGTCGCTGGCCCACCTCGCCTCGTTCGTCGAGGACGGCCGCTGAGGCGACCGCCGAGGCGACCGTCTGCGGGTCGGCGTGATCCTGGAGAATGTGCGCGCCGCTGAGAGGAGCGCGACATGACCGACGACGACCTGTTCCGAGCTGTCCTGGCCAGGGTGGCCACGGGGCGGCCGAACGACTCCTCCTACGCCTTCCCGCTGCCCGACCCCGCGCCCGTCGAGGCGGTGGAGGAGTTCGAGCGCGTCGTCGGCCATCCCATGCCCCCGCTGGTGCGGCGCATCTACCTCGAGATCGCCGACGGCGGGATCGGCCCCTTCGGCGGCATCTACGCACTGGAGGACGAGGACGAGCCGCTGGGGATGCTCAACGGCTACACCGAGTACCTCCACGCCAGGCTGGACCCCGAGGAGGCCCCGCCGCCTCCCGCCGGAGTGCTGTTCTTCTGCGACATGGGCTGCGCCCAGTCGTTCCTGCTCGACTGCCGCCATCCGGAGGGGCAGATGTGGTGGTGGGCCGAAGGCGACCGCCACAAGCTGGACCTGACGTTCCCCCAGTGGCTCGGGGCGTGGCTGGAGGGTCAGAGCTGGTCCGATCGCCCGGCGTTGGAAGTCATCAACTCACTGAAACTGCCGGACGAATCATGGATCGGCTCATGGGCGACGGACGATCTCGTCATCGAGGTCCCCGACACGCCGTAGATCCGCACGGAAGTGAACCGCCAACTCCGCACCCGCCAGACCCAGAAGGACACCGACCGCCCGGACTGGCCGGCACGAAGCCGGCCCCTTGGCACGTCATGACTCACGGCCTGAGCCGACTCGTCTGCACGTCGAAGCACACCAGCCCCATGGCCTGCGCCACGTCCGCCGCATACGCAGACGCTTCCCCGGCCATGCTCCACCGCATGGGGAAGTAGATCAGCGGCCCCCTGGCCTCGGAGATCAACGGACCGGTCGACCACGGCGAGGTGTCCTCGTCGTCCTCACCGATTTCGCACCACCGCTCAAGGAGCACGGCCACGTAAGCCGCTATGCGTTCGGACGGCGGCGCGGCGGCCTCCGCGTCGAGGTAGCGGTCGCTCAGGTCGGTGAAGACGCGGCGGGCGGTCCTGTCGTCGGCAGGCCTCTCGCCTTCCCAGACAGCAAGGTCGTAGCTCATGACGCGGAGGCTCTCACGCGGCTGTGACATCCACCCGGAATCAGCCGGGAAGGACCTCGTCCCGACCGGCCCGCGCCCAGGGCTCGGCCGTCAAGAAGGCGTGCATCTCCGCGGCCAGGTTGCGCATGTCCTCGCCGGGCGCGTGACCGGTCGTCGCCTCGAAGCACCACTCGTGATCGGGCAACGGGGCACGCAACGCCCACGTCAGTTCGACGCGTGCCCCGGTGTGCTCCGCCGAGACCGCCAGATCGCGCTCCAGCGAGCACCACTCCCGGACACCGCTCCATCCGCGGAAGGACTCGGCCAGTTGGGCCAGGAAGTCATCGAGCCCGTCACCGCCCCACGTCCTCACCCCGACCTCGACCTCCACCCCCGGACCGCGGGCCGTCACCACGAAGTCGCGCATCGGATCGCCCGGCTCGTCCGGGAAGGCACGCACAAGATGATGGAAGTTCAGTGCCAGTGCCGCATCGCTCTCGGGGCCCACGCGCAGTAGGGGGCCGCTCTGTTCCTCGGACATGCGCGCAGAGTAGGTCGGGCCGTTCCGCCATGGCCAAGGAATATGCCGCTCGCACAGCAGGGGCAGCACACGATCCCCCGCCGGTCGCGGCGTACGCTCCGGACCATGACCGTTTACGACGCAGTAGAGATCGACCGCCTCCAGGGCGGATCCGCCGAGCTGACCCAGTACCTGGGGCAGGCCGTTCTGATCGTCAACGTCGCCTCGAAGTGCGGCCTCACCCCGCAGTACGCGGGTCTGGAGCGGCTGCACGAGCAGTACGCGGGGCGGGGTTTCACGGTGCTCGGGGTGCCCTGCAACCAGTTCATGGGGCAGGAGCCCGGCTCCGCCGACGAGATCGCCGAGTTCTGCTCCGCGACCTATGGCGTGACGTTCCCCATGACGGAGAAGGTCGACGTCAACGGGGCCGACCGGCACCCGCTGTACGCCAAGCTCGCCGAGGTGGCGGACGGCGAGGGGTACACCGGTGACATCCGCTGGAACTTCGAGAAGGTGCTGATCGACGCGTCCGGCAACGCCGTCGCGCGGTTCTCGCCGCAGACCGAGCCCGACGCTGCCGAGGTCGTCGCCGCCGTGGAGAAGCACCTGCCGCGCTGAACCCCCTTTCCCCCTCCTCCGATGCCCTTGGACGGTGAACCGTCCGAGGGCATCGGCGTGTCGGTCACATCGCCTCGTACCGGTGCGCACACCCACCGCACCAGTGGATGAGCGGCGAGTCCCCCAGCACGAGCCCGTCCGCGTCGTCGAGACCGGCGCGGCGCAGGAACTCGATCAGGTCGCGGTCGCTGTGCGCGAGGCCGAGCGCGGTACCGCCGACGGTCACCCGGCGCCCGCCCGCCTGCGACGGCCGCTGCACGACTATCTCGGGGGCGCGCCGCCCCGCCGCCATCACGCCTCCCCCTGCGCACGGCGCCGCAGCTCCGCCTTCTCCGCGGGGCTCAGCCGCTCGCCGGCCAGGATCCGCGAAAGGTGCAGCAGACGGCGCCGCAGGGCGGTGCGGCCTGGCTGGAGCGCCAGGCGTCGGTATGTCGCGGTCCACTCCCGCTGTGTCTGGACGAGGTCATCGGTGATGGTGTGCCGCATGAGACCACTAGAGCATGTGTTCGATTTTTGAGGCAAGCGGTGACACGCCGGTCGCGCCCGCGCGGGCGCTTCGGGATACTGACCGCGATGGCTGCCACGGCCCACCCCGCGCCCGACGCCGCCCCCGGCGTGAGGCTGTCCTCGGCGCGCGGGCGGTGGATCCTCGCGTGCGTGGTGCTGGCGTCCGGCATGGCGATGCTCGACGGGACCGTCGTGAACGTCGCGCTGCCGACGATGGGCCGGGACCTCGGCGCCTCGCTGTCGGCCCTGCAGTGGGTCGTCAACGCCTACATGCTGACCTTGTCCGCCCTGCTGCTGTGGGGCGGGGCGATGGGCGACCGGATCGGACGGCGGCGGGCGCTCGTCGTGGGTGTCGTGTGGTTCGCGGTCGCCTCCGCGGCGTGCGGGCTCGCGCCGGAGGAGGGCACGCTGATCGCGGCGCGGGCGCTGCAGGGCGTCGGCGGAGCCCTGCTGACCCCGGGGTCGCTGGCGCTGGTGCGGTCCGTGTTCCACCCCGACGACCAGGCCAGGGCCGTCGGCGCCTGGTCGGGTCTCACCGGTGTCGCGGGCGCGCTCGGGCCGTTCCTCGGCGGGTGGCTGATCGACGGCCCCGGATGGCGGTGGATCTTCCTCATCAACGTGCCGATCGCCGCCGTCGTGCTGCTCATCGCCCTGCGGCACGTGCCCGAGAGCCGGGACGCCGCGGCCGCGGACGCCCCGTTCGACCAGGCCGGGGCGGTGCTCGCCGCGGTGTGCCTGGCCGGGGTGAGCTACGCGCTGATCGGGGCGTCGGGCGGCGCCTCCGGCGCGGCGACCGGTCTCGCCGCGTTCGTCGGCGTCCTCGCCGGTGTCGCCTTCGTGGCCGTGGAGCGGCGGCGGGCCGCGCCGATGCTGCCGCCGTCATTGTTCCGCTCGCGCCTGTTCAGTGCCGCGAACGGAATGACGCTCTGCCTCTACGCGGCGATCGGCGGCATCCTCTTCCTGCTGCCCGTCCAGCTCCAAGTCGCCCTGGGCTACGACGCGTTGGAGGCCGGGGTGGCGACCCTGCCGGTGACCGTGCTGATGCTGCTGCTGTCGGCCAGGGCGGGTGATCTGGCCCGCCGTGTGGGGCCGACGCTGCCGCTCGTCGTAGGGCCGGTCGTCGCCGCGACCGGGGTGCTGCTGATGCTGCGGATCGGCCCGGGTTCGTCGTACGCGGCCGACGTGCTGCCCGCGGTCGCCGTACTGGGTCTCGGCATGAGTCTCTTCGTGGCGCCGCTGACCACGACGGTCCTCGCGTCGGTGGAACCGGAGCACGCCGGGCTCGCCAGCGGTGTGAACAACACGGCGGCGCGTGTCGCGCAGCTGCTGGTGGTCGCCGCGCTGCCGCTCGCCGTCGGTCTGTCCGGCGACGCCTACACACAGCCCGAGGCCGTGAACACTTCCTTCCACCGCGCCGCGTACGGCTGCGCCGCACTGTTCGCGCTCGGCGCCGCCACGGCGGCCCTGTTCATCCGGCCGCGCGCGGTGCGCCCGCGCCTGGAGGAGGCACCGCGCCCGCAGTGCCGGGCCCACCTCGGCGTCTCCGCGCCCGCGCTCGAACCGGGCGACAAGCCTCGGCGGTAGCTCCCGCCGGACGTCACGCGTGACCGCCGTGACCGGTGTGCCCGCCGTCGTGGCCGAAGAGCGTCGCGAGCGCGTGGTCGACGACGGCCGCCACGTCCTCGTCGCCGGCCGGCACGAGCGCGTACGACCGCGTCAGGAAGCGCCGCAGCACCGCCGTGTCGAACTGGACCACCGCCATGCCCTCGGGCGCGTGCAGCTCGACGACGGTACGGGCCCGGCCGCACGGCCAGACGTGGACGTCACCGGAGCCGGTCGGCGCCCGCAGCCCCTCGTCGAGCAGCGTGCGCGCGAACGCCCACGTCACCTCGGTCCCGGCCAGGGTCGCCTCGGCGGGGAACGCCACGTGGATCGCGAGCGGATCCCCGGAGGCGTAGCGGAGCGTGACGGTGATGCTGCGCTCGGGGCCCTGGCCCTCGGCGGTGACGAGACGGGCACGGGCGGACTGTTCGAGCGTGACGGGCAGGGTGGTCGGCATGGCGGGCTCCCTTTCTGCGCTGCGTGTTCCTGATGCCCGTTCGACGCGGGAGCGGGGGCACGCATTACGGCGTTTCGCGAAAAGGTCGTTGTGACCTGCGCCACTCACCCCTCCATAATCCGACATTTGTCAATTAACGTTTCAAACTTGCCGGAAAACCCCCGCCCGATCCGCAGTCGGGCGGACCTGCCGACGTCGTACGGATGTGTCCTGCCATGACCGACGGCCCCGCCGCCGCGCCGATACCGCCCACCGCCACGGAAGGCGGTCTCAGTCCTGCCGCGTACGCGCGGATCTACGAGGCGGAGCAGCCGCGCCTCGTCGCGTACGCCCGCTCGCTCACCGGGAACCCCTGGCTCGCCGACGATCTGGTCGCCGAGGCCCACTTCAAGGTGTGGCGGCGGCTGTCCGGCGGGCACGCGATCGACAACGTCGCCGCGTACCTGACCACGACCGTGCGCCACCTGGCCGCCACCGCGGGCCGCGGCGCCGCGCGCGAGACGCCGCTGGACCCGCACGCCGGGGTCGAGCCGGTGCAGGTCGCGTACGACGACCAGGACCCGGCGGCCCGCGCCTCCTCGGTCGACCTGCTGACCCGGGTGCTCGGCCAGCTGCCCGAGCGCTGGGTGAAGGCGCTGTGGCTCGCGGAGGCGGAGGGGCAGCCGCTGGAGGCGGTGGGCAAGGGCATCGGCGCGGGCAGCGGTGCGACGGCCGTGCTGCTGCACCGGGCCAGGGAGGGGATGCGGCAGGCGTTCCTGCGCGCCCATCCCGGGACGCCGGAGAGCGCCGCCTGCGAGGCGCACTGGGACCGGATGCCCGCGCACGTGCGTGGCAGCGCGTCCGCGCGGCAGTCCGAGAAGCTGCTCGCCCACGTCGACACCTGCGACGACTGCCGGGGCAGGCTCGCGGTACTGCTTCGCGCCAACGTCCGGCTGCCCGCCCTGGTGGGCCCGGCGCTCCTGATCTTCGTGCTCGGCGGGGCCGGCACGTTCCTGCTGCCGCTCGCGGCCGGGGCGGGGGCCGGTGCCGGTGCCGGTGCTGCGTCCGGCGGGCACGGCTCCGGGTTCCTGCACGGAGTACGGCATCTGCTGACCGGCGGCGCCAAGGCCCCGGCCGCGGTCGCCGGCGTCCTCGGGGTCTCGGTCGTGGGCGCGGCCGTCGCGGCGGGGGTCGTCCTCGCCGGGTCCGGAGAACCCGTGCCGCCGCAGCGTCCCGCGGCCGCCGTGAGCGACTCGGGACGGGACACGACCACCGCCCCGAGCCGGCGTTCCCCGCAGCCGGGCGCACCCGAGGCCGAGAAGGCCCCCACGACGCCCGAAGCACCCGCCGCGCCGCGCGAAGAGCCCGGCCAGCAGACGAAGCCGACCGTCCCGGCCCAGCCCGCACCCCCGGAG
>NZ_JAMOLN010000191.1 GCF_024448165.1 Streptomyces longispororuber | reverse complement strand
CCCCATGCGAACCGGCGGGAAAGATCACCGGTCCCGCACCGGATCGCGCGTCGCCGACCCCGCCGCCCCACGGCGTCGACGCACGGACCAGTGCGGACCAGTGCGGACCGTCAACTCTCCCCCGCCTCCCACACGGACACCGACACGTCCCCGACCCCTTGCACGACCTCGACCGAAAGGACACCGACCGGTGCGGGATACACCTTCTCCGTCACGGCCACTCGCTCGTCCCAGAACGCCTCGATCAAGGGCCCGTCGACGCATACCCGGAGCCGCCCACCCGGCCCGCCGGACGTAGCCGCCGTCACCGTGGGCGTACGTCGGTACGGGTGCACGGCCGACGCCGGCGCGGCCGTGCGGTCCAGCGTCAGCAGTCCCCGCGTGGGATTGACCCGCAGCTCGACCGTGGGCCCGAGACGCACGGCGACCTCGGTGTCCGGCTGAGCCACGGAGACATCGACCTGGACCTCGTACGCCGGGGGAAGCTCGTCCCCGGCCGGGACGGCGCGCCCCCGCAGCCCGTACAGCTCCCGCGCGGGCGCCACCCGCAGGGAACCGTCCGCATGCACCCCGACCTCCCGGGGGTGCGTGAGGCATCCCGCCCAGCCGGCCGTCACGCACTCCGCCTCGGTGCGTGACTCCCAACTCCAGCCCCAGACGAGGTTCCTGTCGTCCTCGACGAGCGCGGTCGACGCATAGCAGTCGCGACCGTGGTCGAAGACGCCGCCCGTCGTCGGGACGAAGCGCAGCGACTCACCGTCCGCCGCCCGCAGTTCGCCGGTCAGGTACGCCGTCGTGTACGTCACGCCGTCGATCCACAGGGACAGCAGCAGCATCTGTCTGCCGTCCCCCGTGGGCAGCAGCGCCGGGCACTCCCAGGCAGTCGCAGGCATCGCGTGCCGTGCGGCGACGGGGTCGGTGCCGTCGAGGAGGGAGCCGACGTAGGTCCATTGCGTCAGGGCGTCGACACGGTAGAGGAGCACGTCGGGGCGGCTGTCGCGGTGACCGGCACCGATGACCGCCCAGCGGCGTCCTTCGTGGGTGAAGAGGTACGGGTCCCGGAAGGCGATCAGGTCGAGGCCGGGCGGTGGTCCGGGGACGGCTGGATGCGGTTCGGCCTTGAAGGTGCGGATGTCCGGGTCGACGGAGTGGGCCAGCATGACCGAACCGATTCCGTCGTCGCGGTCCATGCCGGTGTACACGGCGGTCGGGACTCCGTCCTCGACGACCGCGCACCCGGACCAGGCGCCGAGCGCATCGGGGCTGCCCGGGGTGGGCGCGAGGGCGATGCCGTGGTCGGTCCAGCGCACGAGGTCGGGGCTGGAGGCATGGGCCCAGTGGATGTCGCCCCAGACCGCCGCGTGCGGGTTGTGCTGGAGGAAGAGGTGGTAGCGGCCGTTGTGGAAGAGCGGGCCGTTCGGGTCGTTGCACCACTGGCCGGCGGCGGGCCGCACGTGGAGGCGTGGGACGTCCCGGTCGACGGGTGGGTGCGGGTGTGCGGTCCGGTCGGCCATGGCGGCAGCTCCTCGAACTTCTCCGGGTGGAAACCTTGATTCGGGGAACCTAACACGTGATAGTTACACAGCCCTAGCACGTGTCAGGACTAGTGCTCAGGGCATTGGGTTCGGGCTCGTTGTCGGCCGTGGCAGGCCGGACTCGCGGCGCGCGACGGCTACGGCGGTCACCGCGGCACGGCGGTGCAGCGGTGCAGCGGTGCAGCGGTGCAGCGGTGCAGCGGGCCACCGAATCTCATCGACCGATGTGGGAGCTCCGAGTGGGGCTCGGACGTCCGGCATCATGGCCGGGCGCCAGAGGCGCAAGGGAGCGCAGCAGATGACCGACCAGTTCACCGGGTCCGGACCCGGGCCCGGACCCGACCGGACGGCGGGCACCGCAGTCCCCGGGGCGGGCCGACGGCGGCTGAACTTCAGCCTCGTCAGCGCGGCGCTCTTCATGTTCTTCGTGACCTGGTCGCTGTCCTGGTCCCTCTTCTCCATCTGGCTGACGCAGGACATCGGTCTCTCGGCGGGCCGCAGTTCCCTGGTCATCAGCGCCAACGCCATCGGCTGCCTGATCACGATGCCGCTCTACGGCTACGTCCAGGACCGGCTCGGTCTGCGCAAGAACCTCCTGTACTGGATAGCGGGGCTCATGCTGCTCGTGGGCCCGATGTACATCTATGTGTACGGGCCGCTGCTCAGAGCGCAGTTCGCGCTCGGGCTAGTCGTCGGCGCGGCCTACCTCGCGATGGCGTTCGCGGTCGCCGTGGCCACGCTGGAGAGCTACGCGGAACGGCTCGGGCGGTTCCACGGCTTCGAGTTCGGGCGGGCCCGGATGTTCGGTTCGCTGGGCTGGGCGGCGGCGACGTTCTTCGCGGGCCGTCTGTTCAACGTCGACCCGCGGCTCAACTTCTGGGCCGCCTCCGTCTCCGCGGCCGTCTTCCTCGTGCTGATCGTCTCGATCCGGGTGACGGGCGGGCGCAGGTCCGCCGCCGTGGACGAGGCAGCCGCCACGGTCTCCCTCACCGACGTGAAGGCGCTGCTGCGCCTCCCGGCCTTCTGGGGGCTGCTGCTCTTCGTGGTCGCGGTGACGGCGACGTACAACACCTACGACCAGATGTTCCCCTCCTACTTCGCCTCGCTCTTCGGGACAGCGGACGAAGGGAACCGGATGTACAGCGACCTGAACTCCGTCCAGGTCTTCCTCGAAGCGGGCGGCATGGCCCTCGCCCCGTTCCTGGTGAACCGGCTCGGTCCGAAGAGGTCGTTGCTCCTGTCCGGCTGCATCATGGCCGCGCGCATCGGCCTGTCCGGTCTGGTCACGGACCCGGTCGCGATCTCCGCGGTGAAGCTGATGCATGCCGCGGAGCTGCCGATCATGCTGATCGCCATCTTCAAGTACATCAACCTGCACTTCGCGTCTCGGCTGTCCTCCTCGATCTATCTGGTGGGTTTCCAGCTCGCGGCGCAGCTCGGTGCGGCGATCATCTCGCCGCTGGCGGGCATCGGCTACGACTCGGTCGGCTTCGCTCCCACGTATCTGCTGATGGCGGGGACGGTGGCCGTGTGCACGGCGATATCGGTGCTGACTCTGCGGCCTGACGCCAAGGCGTTGCCGTCCGCTGCGTTGCCCGATACCGCCCTCGACGTGCCCGTTTCGGTGCCGGAGGTGCCCGCGTCGGGGAGGCGTGGTGCCGCGCAGCCGGTGAAGCTCTAGCCTGCCCCGGGGTGACCGCTGCGCGCGTCGTCGCCGCCGGCCCCTGAACGTCCCGCATCGCCCGTTCGCCGTCCGAGAGGAACCACCGTGATAGTCGTCGCCGGAGAGGCCCTGATCGACCTCGTCCCGCAGGGCGCGAGCCCCGACGGCGGTCCGGCCCCCGAGCTGCCCGCCCTCGCGCCTCGGCGTGGCGGTGGCCCGTACAACACCGCTGTCGCGCTCGGTCGGCTCGGCTCCTCCGTGGGGTTCTGCTCACGCGTGTCACGGGACGCCTTCGGTGTGGCGCTGCTCGACGGGCTGCGTTCGGCCAGGGTCGACGTGTCCTCGGTGCAGCGCGGCGACGAGCCGACCACGCTGGCCGTCGCGTCCATCGGTTCCGACGGCTCGGCGGGTTATTCCTTCTACGTGGAGGGGACCGCCGACCGGCTGTTCGCCGTACCGGACGGGCTTCCGGCGGGCACGCGGGCGGTGTCGTTCGGCACCTGCTCGCTGGTCCTGGAACCGGGAGCGACCGCGTACGAGGAGGTCATGCGGTCGGCCGCCGCCCAGGGGGTGTTCACTGCGCTCGATCCGAACATCCGGGCCGGCCTGATCCCGGACCCGGACGCCTATCGGGCCCGCTTCAAGAACTGGCTGCCGTCCACCGCGCTGCTGAAGCTGTCCGAGGAGGACGCGCAGTGGCTCGGCGGGAATCCACAGGAGTGGCTGGCGGCCGGGCCGGCCGCGGTGGTGATGACGCGCGGCGGGGACGGCCTCGCCGTCTTCACCCGGGACGGCGGCGAGTACTCCGTGCCCGGCGAGCGAGTCGACGTCGTGGACACGATCGGCGCCGGTGACACCGTCAACGCGGCGCTCCTGCACGGCCTTTCGCTGCAGGACGCCCTCTCCCCCGCGGCTGTCGCCGCGCTGGACGGTGACGGCTGGGCGCGGCTGCTGCGGTTCGCGGCCCGTGCCGCGGCGATCACCTGCTCGCGTGCGGGTGCCGAGCCGCCGTACGCGTCCGAGGTCGGCGCCCTGTGAGCCCACCCCTGCCCGGGCGCCGGGGTGCGGGTGGGCCGTCGGCCCCGCTCACCCGCTGACCGCGCGAAGGGCTCCCGGCGTACGGCCGTTGAGCCGGTCCAGGGCCGTCGTCGTGGCGTCGTCGGCCGGCAGGTGGACCAGGATCGTCTGGGCATCGACGTCCGGCAGCGACAGCGTCTCGTGCAGCAGACGCAGCGTGCCGACCTCGGGGTGGGTCACCAGGTCGTGTCCGGTGCGCCGGGGTGGCGCGGGCGGCGCGGCCATCCGGTCGACGAAGGGCGCGCCCGCGGTCACGGTCAACTCGTCGATGAGCGCGGCGACATGGGTGTCCTGGAGCGGTGCTCCCTGCCTGAACCGGGTCACCTGGTCGTCGGCCACGCGGTCCCAGTCGGGATAGGCGGTGTGGGCCCGCTCGTCGGTGAACACGTAGCGGACCATGTTCGGCCGTTCGCCGTCCAGGATGCCGAGGGGTCCGGCGAAGCGTGTGTAGCCCTCCGTGTGGGCGAGGATGTCGCCGACCCAGTTGATCAGTACGGCGGGGGTCGGTTCGAGACGGTCGAGCAGGGCACGGACGGCGGGCCGCACCGCGTGCGACGGCGCCGAGGCTCCCGAGCAGAACACGGCGTCGTCCCCGCTCGCCTTGGCCAGGCGGCGGAGCAGCATCCGCTCGTCCATGGGGAGGTGCAGGGCGTCGGCGAGGGCGCCGAGGACCGAGGGCGAGGGATGGCGGTCACGCCCCTGCTCGAGGCGGGTCAGGTACTCCACGCTGATGCCGGCCAGGGTGGCCAGCTCGGAGCGGCGCAGACCGGGGGTGCGCCGCCGCGGGCCCGCGGGCAGCCCCACGTCGGCGGGCGTGACCGCTTCCCGGCAGGTGCGCAGATACGTCCCCAACTCGTTGTCCGTCACTCCTCGAACGTACCAAGGCGGCGCCGGCTGATCGTGGCCCTGCCACTACCAGTCTCGGCTCGGCCTTCCTCGCCCCTCACCGACGGCACAGGCTGGAGCCATGGCTGACAACAACTCCTCGCTCACCGACTCCCCCACCGCGACGGCGACGTCGACCGCCGCGCTGCCGATCGCCTCCGGCGACTGGGTGCTCGACCCGCTGCACTCCGCGGTGAACTTCACGATCCGGCACCTCGGTATCGCGAAGGTGCGTGGCCGCTTCTCGGAGGTGGAGGCCGCGCTGTACGTCGGCGAGACGCCGGCCGACGTGCGGGTGACGGCCACGATCTCGCTCGCGTCGATCGACACGGGCAACGCGGACCGGGACGCGCACACCCGCTCCGCCGATCTGCTGGACGTGGAGCGGCGTCCGACCATGGTGTTCCGCTCGACGGGGGTGAGCGGTTCGGGCGAGGACTGGTCCCTGGTGGGCGAGTTGACGATCGGTGACGTGACGCGTCCGGTGACGCTCGACGTGGAGTTCGGCGGCGTCGTCGACGTGCCGATGGACGGGAGCCGGCACGCCGGTTTCGAGGCGACGGGTGAGATCCGGCGCAGCGACTTCGGGCTCGACTTCGGCGGCGGGATGCTCGGTGACGTCGTGAAGATTCAACTGGACATGGAGTTCGTGGAACCCCGTGAACCGCAGGGCCAGGCCGGCTGATCGTTGAACGCACGGCGCCCCGCGGGAAGTTCCCGCGGGGCGCCGCTTCCGTGTCCGACGGGTCAGGCCTTGCGGGCCCGGCTCGTCGTCTTCTTGGCGGCCGTCGTCGACTTGGCCGTCTTGGCCGCCGACTTGGCGGGCGCCTTGCCCTGCGTCGTCTTCGCCGCCGAAGTGGCCTTCTTCGCCGTCGACTTGACCGCGGGCTTGGCCTTCGCCGTGGCGGTCTTCTTGGCCGGGGCCTTGGTCGCCGCCACCGTCTTCTTCGCCGCCGACTTCCGCGTCCGCGCCGCGGGCACCGCCGCGTCGCTGACCCGGTCGGCGCCGAGGACGTCCCGGAGGAACTTGCCGGTGTGGCTGGCCGGTACGGCCGCGACCTCTTCCGGGGTGCCTTCGGCGACGACGATGCCACCGCCGCTGCCGCCCTCGGGGCCCATGTCGACGATCCAGTCAGCGGTCTTGATGACGTCGAGGTTGTGCTCGATGACGATCACCGAGTTGCCCTTGTCGACGAGGCCCGACAGCACCGTGATGAGCTTGCTGATGTCCTCGAAGTGCAGACCGGTGGTCGGCTCGTCGAGCACGTAGACCGTGCGGCCCGTGGAGCGCTTCTGCAGCTCGCTGGCGAGCTTCACGCGCTGTGCCTCGCCGCCGGACAGGGTCGGTGCGGACTGTCCGAGACGGACGTATCCGAGACCCACGTCGTTCAGCGTCCTGAGGTGACGGGCGATCGCGGGGACGGCCTCGAAGAAGTCGAGGGCCTCCTCGATGGGCATGTCCAGGACCTCGGCGATGGACTTGCCCTTGTAGTGGACCTCCAGGGTCTCCCGGTTGTAGCGCGCGCCGTGGCAGACCTCGCACGGGACGTACACGTCCGGCAGGAAGTTCATCTCGATCTTGATGGTGCCGTCACCGGAGCAGTTCTCGCAGCGGCCACCCTTGACGTTGAAGGAGAAGCGCCCCGGCAGGTAGCCGCGGACCTTCGCCTCGGTCGTCTCGGCGAACAGCTTGCGGACGTGGTCGAAGACACCGGTGTACGTCGCCGGGTTCGACCGGGGCGTCCGGCCGATGGGCGACTGGTCGACGTGCACGACCTTGTCGACCAGGTCGTCGCCGTCCACGCGCGTGTGCCGGCCGGGGACGGAACGCGCCCCGTTCAGCTCGCGGGCCAGATGTGTGTAGAGGATGTCGTTGACCAGCGTGGACTTGCCGGAGCCGGAGACACCGGTGACGGCCGTGAGGACGCCCAGCGGGAACGAGACGTCGATGTCCCGGAGGTTGTTCTCCTTCGCGCCGTGCACGGTGAGGCGGCGCGACGGGTCGACGGGGCGCCGGATGTCCGGGAGCGGGATCGACTTCTTGCCCGACAGGTACTGACCGGTCATCGACTCGGCGTTCGTCAGCAGTTCCTTCAAGGGACCGCTGTGCACGACCTTGCCGCCGTGCTCGCCCGCGCCGGGGCCGATGTCCACGACCCAGTCGGCGACCTTGATGGTGTCCTCGTCGTGCTCGACCACGATGAGCGTGTTGCCCATGTCGCGCAGGCGCACGAGTGTCTCGATCAGGCGGTGGTTGTCGCGCTGGTGGAGACCGATCGACGGCTCGTCCAGGACGTACAGGACGCCGACGAGGCCGGAGCCGATCTGGGTGGCGAGCCGGATGCGCTGGGCCTCGCCGCCGGACAGGGTGCCGGCCGCGCGGTTCAGCGACAGGTAGTCGAGGCCCACGTCGACCAGGAAGCGAAGCCGCTCGTTGACCTCCTTCAGGACGCGCTCGGCGATCTTCTTGTCGCGCGCGTTCAGCGTGAGCTCGCTCAGGAAGTCGGCGCAGTCGCTGATGGACATGGCCGAGACCTCGGCGATGGACTTCCCCATGACCGTGACGGCCAGGACGATCGGCTTGAGGCGCGTGCCCTCACAGGTGGGGCAGGGCACCTCGCGCATGTAGCCCTCGAAGCGCTCGCGGCTCGCGTCGGACTCGGCCTCGCTGTGGCGGCGCTTGACGAACGGGACGGCGCCCTCGAAGGGCGTCGTGTAGACCCGCTCGCGTCCGTACCGGTTGCGGTAGCGGACCTCGATCTGGGTCTTGTGGCCGTAGATGAGCGCCTTCTTGGCGCGCTGCGGCAGGCCCGCGAACGGAATGTCCGTCCGGAAGCCGAGGGCGTCCGCCAGGGCTCCGATGAGGCGCCCGAAGTAGTCCTTGGTGTGGCCGTGCGACCACGGGTGGATGGCGCCCTCGTCCAGCGACTTGTCCTCGTCGGGAACGATCAGCTCGGGGTCGACCTCCATGCGCGTGCCGATGCCCGTGCAGTCGGGGCAGGCGCCGAAGGGCGAGTTGAAGGAGAAGGAGCGGGGCTCCAGCTCTTCGAAGGACAGGTCGTCGTGCGGGCAGTACAGGTGCTCCGAGTACATGCGCTCGCGCTCCGGGTCGTCCTCGGGGAGGTCGACGAAGTCGAGCACGACCATGCCGCCGGAGAGGCCGAGCGCGGTCTCCACGGAGTCGGTCAGGCGTCGCTTGGCGGAGTCCTTCACCGTGAGGCGGTCGACGACCACCTCGATGGTGTGCTTCTCCTGCTTCTTCAGCGTGGGCGGCTCGGAGAGCTGGATCGTCGCGCCGTCCACACGCGCGCGGGAGTAGCCCTTGGTCTGCAGATCGCTGAAGAGGTCGACGAACTCGCCCTTGCGCTCGCGCACCAGCGGCGACAGAACCTGGAAGCGGCTGCCCTCGGGCAGCTCGAGGACCTTGTCGACGATGGCCTGCGGCGACTGGCGTGCGATGGGGCGGCCGCACTCCGGGCAGTGCGGCTTGCCGATGCGCGCGAAGAGCAGGCGGAGGTAGTCGTAGACCTCGGTGATGGTGCCGACCGTGGAGCGCGGGTTGCGCGAGGTCGACTTCTGGTCGATCGAGACGGCCGGGGAGAGGCCCTCGATGAAGTCGACGTCCGGCTTGTCCATCTGGCCGAGGAACTGGCGGGCGTACGACGACAGCGACTCGACGTACCGGCGCTGGCCCTCCGCGAAGATCGTGTCGAACGCGAGCGAGGACTTTCCGGAGCCGGACAGACCGGTGAAGACGATGAGGGAGTCGCGCGGGAGGTCGAGCGAGACATTCCGAAGATTGTGCTCGCGCGCGCCACGGACGATGAGACGGTCGGCCACGCCGGTCCGCACCTTTCTGGAGAGATGTGACAGGGGCGGGGCCCCCGTCTCCCGAGGTCTGACTTTCGAGGACGAGCCGGGCGGGATCTCGGGAGAAGCCGCTGGAGAAGTCCTGAGAAGGCTGTCCTTCGAAGACTAGAGGGAGCCACTGACAGCGCCGGTTGGTTTCCCTGGTTGGTAACAAACCCCGACCACCAAGAATGCCCGATGCCGCGAACGAGCCTATAGCACGTACATTCGATTTTGGCGCGGGGTCGGCCACCTTCACCCGAACGTGTGGCCCCGCTATCGTCGGCGCCATGATTGATCATGTACGCGACCTGCTGTCTGTACGCGAAGCGACCGACCGGCTGCTCGCCGCGGTCAGCACCCTGGACAACGCCGCTGTGACCGAGCCGTCACGGCTTCCGGGCTGGAGCCGTGGTCACGTGCTCGCCCATCTGGCCCGCAACGCGGACGCGCTGGTCAATGTCCTCGAGGGCCGGCCCATGTACGTGAGCGCGGACGCCCGCGACGCCGACATCGCCCGGGACGCCCCGCGCGGCCTGCGCGAGCAGGTCGAGGACGTGCACGACACCGCGGAGGGGTTCCAGCGCCTGGGGGCCGTCGACGCGGACTGGTCGCGCACGGTGGAGCTGCGCAACGGCGTGACCGACGCAGCCTCCCGCGTCCCCTTCCGCCGGCTCGCCGAGGTCGAGCTGCACCACGTGGACCTGGGGATCGGCTACGAGCTGGAGGACCTCCCGGCGGACTTCACCTTCCGTGAGATCGACTTCCTGGCCGAGCGGTTCACCGGCCACAAGGACGTGCCCTCGCTCTCGCTGACCACGGATGCGGACCGCACCTGGACGACGGGCGGCGCCGACAGCGGACCCCTCGCGGTCCGGGGCCGCCCCGCGGACCTCCTCGGCTGGCTCTGCGGCCGCCGCGAGGGCACCGCGCTGACCGTGGACGGGGGCCTGCTGCCCGCTCTGCCCCCGCTATAGGCTGAGCCCATGACGTACAGCGGAGCGGTGAAGGTCGGCGGGCCGGCGGACGTGCACGAACTGCGGGACCTGATGATCTCCAAGGTCGCGGTCGGGCCGATGGACAACAACGCCTATCTGCTGCGATGCCGCGCGACCGACCAGCAGCTGCTGATCGACGCGGCGAACGAGCCGGAGACGCTGCTGCGCCTCATCGGTGACGACGGCATCGGA
This sequence comes from Streptomyces longispororuber, assembly GCF_024448165.1. Classification (GTDB taxonomy): domain Bacteria; phylum Actinomycetota; class Actinomycetes; order Streptomycetales; family Streptomycetaceae; genus Streptomyces; species Streptomyces longispororuber_A. The sequence goes on along the minus strand of NZ_JAMOLN010000191.1, from coordinate 10,046 downwards.
TCCGTCGTCACCACCCACCGCCACGGCGACCACTGGCAGGCGCTCGCCGAGGTCGTGGGCGCGACCGGCGCGCGCACGTACGCGGGGCGCGACGACGTCGAGGGCATCCCGGTGACGACGGACGTCGCCGTCGCCGACGGGGACACGATCGAGTTCGGCCGGATCTCGCTCACGGCACGCCACCTCGTGGGACACACGCCGGGCTCCATCGCGCTCGTCTACGACGACCCGCACGGCCACCCGCACGTCTTCACCGGCGACTGTCTCTTCCCGGGCGGCGTGGGCAACACGTGGAAGGACCCGCAGGCCTTCGAGAGCCTCATCGACGACGTGGAGTCGAAGATCTTCGCCCCGCTCCCGGACGAGACGTGGGTCTATCCGGGGCACGGGAACGACACGACGCTGGGTGCCGAGCGCCCCCACCTCCAGGAGTGGCGCGCGCGAGGCTGGTGAACAGCCACACGGTTCAGGCCTGGGTGGTGCCCGGTGCGGCGAGGAACGCGACGCGCTCGACCGCGAACGCGTAGCCCTGGACGCCGCATCCCGCGATCACTCCGTCGGCGCGGTGCGACACGTAGGAGTGGTGCCGGAACTCCTCGCGCTGGTGGATGTTGGAGATGTGGACCTCCAGCACGGGCAGGCCGTCACAGGTGTTGAGCGCGTCGAGGATCGCCACGGACGTGTGCGAGTAGGCGGCGGGATTGATGACGATGCCGACGTGGTTCTCGCGCGCTTCGTGGATCCAGTCGACCAGTTCGCCCTCGTGGTTGGACTGCCGGAAGTCCACGGTGGCGCCGTGTGCCGCGGCGGCCTTGACGCACAGCGCCTCGACGTCGGCGAGGGTGTCGGTGCCGTAGATCTCCGGCTGACGCTTGCCCAGGAGGTTCAGGTTCGGGCCGTTCAGAACCATGATCGGGGCGGTGGCGAGGGTGTGCGGCACAGAGGGCCTCCGTAGGTCGGGCAGTTGCTCCCTGAGGGTCTATCACGGGCTCTTTCGGGACGGGCGCCCGCCTCTCGGCCTCCCGCGCCCCACGACGCACCCTCGTACGCCCCCGTAACCAGCGGCGATCACGGGTAGTTGCCGCGACATGCGCACCACTCACCGTCCGTCACTGACGCGGCTCGCGGCGGCTTCACTGGCCGGCACCGCCATCGAGTTCTTCGACTTCTTCGTCTACGGCACCGCGGCCGCGCTCGTCCTCGGCCCGCTGTTCTTCCCGACCTTCTCGCCGCTCGCGGGGACTCTGGCCGCCTTCGCGACATTCGGAGTGGGCTTCGTGGCGAGGCCTCTCGGTTCCGTCCTGTTCGGGCACATCGGGGATCGCCGGGGCCGACGCCCCGTGCTGGTGGGATCGCTGTTGCTGACGGGCGCGGCGACCGTGGCGGTCGGCTGCGTGCCTACGTATGCGTCGATCGGCGTGGCCGCTCCCCTGCTGCTTCTTCTGCTGCGCTTCCTTCAGGGGCTCGGGCTCGGCGGCGAGTGGGGCGGTGCGGTGCTGCTGACCGCCGAGCACGCGCCCGCCGCGCGGCGCGGCCTGTGGGCGAGCCTGCCGCAGATCGGCCCTTCGGTGGGGTTCCTGCTGGCCAACGGGATCATGCTGGCGCTGTCGGCGACGCTCACGGACGCGCAGTTCGCGGCCTGGGGGTGGCGGGTGCCGTTCTGGGCGGCCGGAGTCCTGGCGCTGATCGGGCTCTGGCTGCGCAGCTCGTTGGTGGAGAGTCCGGCGTTCCTCTCGGTGCGCGAGCCCGCGCGCCTGCCGCTCGCCGAAGTCGTGCGCGGGCACTGGAGGTTGGTGCTCCTCACCGCGGGCGCGCTGTCCGTCGGGTACGCGATCTTCTACTCGGTCACGACCTGGTCGCTCGCCTACGGAGTGGAGCGGCTCGGCGTGAGCCGCTCCACGATGCTCGTCTGCATCATGGCGGCCGTCGTCATCAAGGGGGCGCTGACTCCGGTCGCGGCCCTGCTCGGCGACCGGTACGGACGTCGGCCGATGTGTCTGACGGGGTCCGCGGTGGCGGTGGTGTGGATGGTGCCGATGGTCGCCCTACTGACCACAGGGGAACCGCTGTTGATGTTCCTGGGGTTCCTGGTGGCGCTGCTCGCGTTCATCACGATGTTCGCGGTGATCGCCGCGTATCTGCCGGAACTGTACGAGCCGCGGGTCCGTTGTACGGGTGCGGCAGTCGGTTACAACTTGGGTGGTGTGCTGGGCGGGGCGCTGACGCCGATCGTGGCGACGGCGCTGGCCGGTGGTGGAGCGGGGGTTCCATGGGGTGTGGGGATGTATCTGGCGGGGATCGCGGCGCTGAGCCTGGTGTGTTTCGCGCTGCTGCCCGAGACGGCGCCCGCGCGGGTGGCGCAGGAGCCCGTCACGGCGTGACGGCGAGCTCGATGTACGCGGCGAGGATCACGAGATGGACGCCGCCCTGGAGCGGTGTGGCGCGGCCGGGGACGATCGTGAGGGTGCTGACCACCATGGTCAGCGCGAGCAGCACCATGTGGGTGGCGCCGAGACCGAGGATGAGCGGCCCCGACAGCCAGAACGAGGCGATGGCGACGGCCGGCACGGTCAGACCGATGCTGGCCATCGCGGAGCCGAGCGCGAGGTTGAGGCTGGTCTGCACCCGGTCGCGGCGGGCCGCGCGCAGGGCCGCGATGGTCTCCGGCAGCAGTACGAGCAGCGCGATGATCACGCCGACGACGGCGTGCGGCATACCGGCCGCCGCCACACCCTGCTCGATCGTCTTCGAGACCCCCTTGGCCAGACCGACGACGGAGATCAGGGCGAGCCCGAGCATGCCGAGGCTGATCAGGGCGGTGCGCGTGGTCGGCACGTCGGCGTGGTCGTCGGCGTCGATGACCTCGCCGTGCTTGGTGATCGGCAGGAAGTAGTCGCGGTGCCGGACGGTCTGCGTCGCGACGAAGAGCCCGTACAGGACGACCGCTGAGACGGCCGAGAAGACCAGTTGGGAGGTGGAGAACTCCGGGCCCAGTTTGCTGGTGGTGAAGGTCGGCAGAACCAGGCAGAGGGTCGCGAGCGTGGCCACGGTCGCGAGGGCGCCGCCGGTCCCCTCGGACTGGAAGATCGCGACGCGGTGGCGGAGCGCGGCGGCGAGCAGACTGATGCCGACGATGCCGTTGCAGGTGATCATCACTGCGGCGAACACCGTGTCCCGGGCGAGTGTGGCGCTCTTGTCGCCTCCGTCGGCCATCAGGGTGACGATGAGGGCGACTTCGATGATCGTGACGGCGACGGCGAGCACCAGGGACCCGAAGGGTTCGCCGACCCGGTGGGCGACGACCTCGGCGTGGTGGACGGCGGCGAGCACGGACAGGGCGAGGACGACGGAGACGAGGACCACCACGGCGGCCGGCAGATCGCGCCCCCAGGTGAACCCGAGCAGCACGATCGCCAGGACCGGGACGGTGGTGGTCCACCGGGTGGCCACGGCCCGGAGTCTGGTGATCATGCATCGATGGTGCCCGGGGTGGAGTGGGGGCGCGACTTCGCAGCCGTGCCGGCAGCGGCCGGACCGGCCTCACTTCAGTTCACGCGTGTCCTTCAGGTCGCAGTTGGTGAAGGCCGGCGGGCGCGTACAGAGGGCGGAGAGCTGCTCGTTGAGCCTGGCGACCTCGGGGCGTTCGTTGCTGCGCATCGCGTCGTCGTAGGACTCGAACTCGATGATGGCGAGGTAGCGGCCCGCCGTGTCCCGGTCCTTGAGCAGGATGCGGTGCGTGGGGCCGCCGGGGGTGCCGGACATCTGCTGCTCGAACCGGTCGAGGAGCTCCTGCATCTCGTCCATCCGCTGGGACTCGAAGTCGATGATCTGGACGAACTTCTGGCTCATGGGGTGTGCTCCCGTCGTGCTGTCGCGCCCCGGGGCCGGGGCGCGCTCACAGCACAAGCAAGCACCGGGAGACGCACGCGGCAATCAGCCGCGCGCTCCTCCCGGTGCTGGTAATTCCTACGCCGTGTGGCGTCAGGCCTCGATGCTGTCCTTCTGAGCCTTTTCGGCCGCGTCCCGCTCGGCCTGCTTCTTGGAGGCGATCAGGCTGGTGATCGTGGTGATGACCAGCACGCCGCAGATGACGGCGAGCGAGACCGGGATCGAGATCTCCGGTACGTGCACCCCGGACTCGTGCAGCGCGTGCAGGACCAGCTTCACGCCGATGAAGCCGAGGATCACCGACAGGCCGTAGCTGAGGTGGACCAGCTTCCTGAGCAGACCGCCGATGAGGAAGTACAGCTGGCGCAGACCCATCAGGGCGAACGCGTTGGCCGTGAAGACGATGTACGGGTCCTGGGTCAGGCCGAAGATCGCCGGGATCGAGTCCATGGCGAACAGCACGTCGGTCATGCCGATGGCGAGCATGACGACCAGGAGCGGCGTCATGACCTTCTTGCCGTGCTGCACGATGAAGAGCTTCGTGCCGTGGTACCGGTCGGCGACGCCGAACTTCTTCTCGATGGACTTCAGGAGGCGGTTCTCCTCGAAGTCCTCTTCCTCCTCGTCCGCCATGGCCTCCTTGATGAGCTTCCATGCGGTGTAGATGAGGAAGGCACCGAAGAGGTAGAAGACCCACGAGAAGCTCGCGATGATCGCGGCGCCCGCCGCGATGAAGATCGCCCGCAGGACGAGGGCGATGAGCACGCCGAACAGCAGCACACGCTGCTGCAGGTGGGTCGGCACGGAGAACTTCGCCATGATCAGGATGAAGACGAAGAGGTTGTCTACGCTGAGCGACTTCTCCGTGATGAAGCCGGCGAAGAACTCGCCGCCCGCCTGGCCGCTGCCCCAGATCATGATGCCGATGCCGAAGAGCACGGCGAGCACGATCCAGACGATCGTCCAGATACCGGCTTCCTTGATCGACACGTCATGGGGCTTGCGCCCGATGAAGAAATCGACCGCGATCAGGGCGCCCAGACCAAGAATGGTCAGCACCCACAGGGTCATTGAAACGTCCACTGCGCCTCCGGCGTCGTACGGCTACTGATCAGCGTCGTCGCTGCCGGAGGTCTCTTCCACCCGGGCGCCGAACCGCGCCTCGGGCCGACGCCCCGGGATCGACGGCCATCGGGCCGGTCGTCCGTATTGACGGGAACGCCGCATGCAAGGGAGTACTCCCCTCCGCGTCAAGAAGAGTACCCGAAAGGCCCATGAAAGGTAAAGGTTTCAGTAAAGAAGTCCCCAAGTCTGCAGGTCAAAGGCCCCTTGCGCGACGGGCGTCCGCTACCTCCGCAAGCACCTGCCGGAGGATCGCGCTGCCGTCCGGGACGGTCGGCGGCTCGTACGTCCAGGCGTGCCCCACCCAGGGGTCCGCGAGGTGGTCGTCGGGCACCGGCGTCAGCCGCAGCAGGGCGCGCCACAGCGGGTCGAGGAGCGGTCCGTACTCGGCGGCGTCCTCCCGGTCGGCGACCAGCATCAGGTGCACGCCGACCTGTGGGCCCTCGTCCGCGAGGTAACGCAGTCGGGTGACGGCCCGGTCGTCGAAGCCGTGCGGGAAGTCGTGCACGATCAGGAGCTGCTCGGCGACGTCCAGATCGGGCGGCAGCGCGTCGGCGGCGCCGGCCCTGACCGCCATCTGGACGAGGTCGACGCGCTCGGTGAGCCGCGTCAGCGTCTCGCTGACGCCCGCCGCTCCCCTGGCCACCGGGCTCGCCAGGACACCGGCCTCGACCAGCGGTGCGAGCGCGCCCGCGGCCGTGCCCGCCGGGTCGACGACGTGCACGCTGAACTCGCCCGCCGGATAGGCCGCGAGCAGCCTGGCCGCATGGATGACCGCGGTGTGCGCGGCGCGGGCCCGCAGTTCGTCGGCGTCCGTCAGGGCGTCACCGGCGGAGGCTCCCGCGTCGATCCACAGGCCGCGCTCCAGCGGCAGCCGTACGAGCATCGGGATGCGCAGGCCCGCCGCCTCGCTCTCGGGCAGCCTCAGATCGCCCAGGCGGACGGCCATGGGGATCTCCATGGGGCTGCGGTAGGCGTGCCAGCAGGGGTTGTCCCATCGCGCGTACGCGGCGGGGAGCGCGGGCTCGACGACGTCGGACTCGGCGACGAGCTGGGCGACGTCCCGGTCGAGGGCCTCCCTGGCCCGGTCGACGAGGGCGCCGTGCTTGGCCCGGGCGGCCTCGCGCGCCGCGTCGCCCTGCCCGCCGATGCGGCTGCGCGGGTCGGAGAGGACGTGATCGAGCTCCTGCTCCATGCGGGAGTCCGCGAAGTCGACGGCGCTGCGGTAGGCGGCGGCCGTGCGGGCGAGGTCCTCGAACATGCCCCACACCTGGTTGTACAGCCGCTCCTCCATGGACCAGCCCGTGGCGTCGCCCGCGACGGGAACGGCCGGCCGGCCCGGCTCCGCGGGCTGTGCCGTCGGTGGCGGCGGGGGTGCCTGACGGCCTGGGTGCGAGTAGTCGATGGGTCCGTCGCCGCCCGGCCGGCCGGCCGGGGCGGGGGCGGACGACGGCAGGGCGCCCGCTGCCTGGCCCGCCGTGGCCGCCGCGCGGACCTGGGCCTCGTCCGTGGCGCGCGGCGGGGGCGCCACCGCGCGGGCCAGGCCCTGGGCGACGGCGTCGTGGATGGTGCCGGCCAGCGCGTGCGCGTCCGTGAGGCCCTGGTCGGCGAGGAGCGCGGCGAGCCCGTCCGCGTAGCCCTGGCCGATCGCGCGCACCTTCCAGGCGTCCTGCCTGCGGTACAGCTCCAGGGCGACGACCGCCGACTCCGTGTCGAGGTCGGTGATGGTGTAGCTGGCCACCTCGGTGCCGTCGAGGCCGGTGACCGCGACGAAGGGGGCCGCCACCGCGCCGAAGCGGGTCGGTCCCCCGGTCCCGACGGGCAGCGCGAGGAGCACCGTGATCCGGTGCACGTCCTGCGGCATCGCGTCCAGGTCGACGGCGAGGCGGTGGTCGGACGCGGCCTGGCGCGGGACTTCGAGCCCGGGCAGCGCGGGCGCGCCGGGGTGGGCGACGCGCTGTGTGCCGTGCACGGTGCCCCGGTCGTCGGCGAGCGTGGCGCCCGCGACGACCGGGCGGCCGGCCGACACCCGGATCTCCAGACGGGTCTGGGTGAGGGGGTGGTTCTGACCCCTCACCAGCTCGGCCGCCATCGCGGGCCCCGCTACAGGCCGGGCAGGATCGCGGGCATGAGGTCCTGGAACGTGCGGCCGTTCGCCGCGGTGCCCAGGGCCGTCATCTTCCAGCCCGGGCCGTCCCGGTGGACCTTGGCCATGATCTGCGCCGTGTACTGCCCGCCGCCGTCCAGCGTGTAGCGCGCGAGCTCCTGGCCGTTCGTCTCGTCCACCAGTCGGCAGAACGCGTTCTGCACTTCCTGGAAGGTCTGGCCCGTGAAGGAGTTGACCGTGAAGACGATCTGGTCGATGTGGACCGGGACGCGCGCGAGGTCGACGAGGATCGCCTCGTCGTCGCCGCCCTGGCCCGCACCGCCGACCAGGTTGTCACCGGTGTGCCGGACGGAGCCGTCGTCGCTGACGAGGTGGCGGAAGAAGACCACGTCCACGGGCTGCTTGTCGGCGAAGAGGACCGCGGACGCGTCGAGGTCGATCTCGCGCGTGCGGGTGCCGAACAGTCCGCGTCGGGGGGCCGCCTGCCAGCCCAGCCCCATGCGCACGGCGGTGAGGGTGCCTCCGCCCTGCTTCTCCAAGCTGATGGCCTGACCCTTGGTCAAGTCGATGCCCACGCGCTGTCCCCTCTCGGACCGTCCCCTGTTGCCGCGGGTGTCCGCGGTTGGTCAAACCCTAGAGGGCGGCACTGACAGCGCCGCCACCGCGGGCGGGGTTTTGTGGCGGTCTTGCAACACACCCTCGCCGCCCCGCCCGTCGGGGCAGGTCAGGCGATGCCTGCCTCCTTCATCTGCCGCAGCTCCTTCTTCATCTCCGACACCTCGTCACGCAGCCGTGCCGCGATCTCGAACTGGAGGTCGGCAGCGGCCGCCCGCATCCGCTCGGTCAACTCCTCGATCTGCTCGGAGAGTTCGGCCGCGGGACGGTCCGTGGGAACGGTCTCCGCCGCCTTGCCGCGCTTCTTCTTGCCCGTGTCCGCCTTGCCGAGCGACGGGACGGGGGCCTTGGCGCCCTTTCCGTCCTTGCCGCCCTTGCGGTAGCCCGTGCCGAGCAGTTCCTCGGTGTCGACGTCCTCGCGGGCGATGGACGCCACGATGTCGTTGATTTTCTTGCGCAGGGGCTGCGGGTCGATGCCGTTCGCCTCGTTGTACGCGATCTGCTTCTCGCGGCGGCGGTTCGTCTCGTCGATGGCCTTCTCCATCGCCGGAGTGATCTTGTCCGCGTACATGTGGACCTGCCCCGACACGTTACGAGCGGCGCGGCCGATCGTCTGGATCAGGGACGTGCCGGAGCGCAGGAAGCCCTCCTTGTCGGCGTCGAGGATCGCCACCAGGGAGACCTCGGGAAGGTCGAGGCCCTCGCGCAGCAGGTTGATGCCGACCAGGACGTCGTACTCACCCGCGCGCAGTTCGCGCAGCAGCTCCACGCGGCGCAGGGTGTCGACGTCGCTGTGCAGGTAGCGCACCTGGATGCCGAGCTCCAGGAAGTAGTCCGTGAGGTCCTCGGCCATCTTCTTGGTCAGCGTGGTGACCAGGACGCGCTCGTCCTTCTCGGTGCGCGTGCGGATCTCGTGCACCAGGTCGTCGATCTGCCCCTCGGTGGGCTTGACGACGACCTCCGGGTCGACGAGGCCGGTGGGGCGGATGATCTGCTCGACGTAGCCGTCGCCACGCGCGAGCTCGTAGTTTCCGGGCGTCGCCGACAGATAGACGGTCTGGCCGATGCGCTCCTGGAACTCCTCCCACTTCAGGGGGCGGTTGTCGAGCGCGGACGGCAGCCGGAAGCCGTGGTCGACGAGGGTGCGCTTGCGGGAGGCGTCGCCCTCGTACATGGCGCCGATCTGCGGCACGGTGACGTGCGACTCGTCGATGACCAGGAGGAAGTCGTCCGGGAAGTAGTCGAGCAGCGTGTTCGGCGGGGAGCCGGGCTCGCGGCCGTCGAAGTGCATCGAGTAGTTCTCCACGCCCGAGCAGGAACCGATCTGGCGGAGCATCTCGATGTCGTACGTCGTGCGCATGCGCAGGCGCTGGGCCTCCAGCAGCTTGCCCTGCTTCTCCAGGGTCGACAGACGCTCGCCGAGCTCCTTCTCGATGTCGTTCACCGCGCGCTCCAGGCGCTCGGGGCCCGCCACGTAGTGGGACGCGGGGAACACGTACAGCGAGTCGTCGTCGCTGATCACCTCGCCGGTGAGCGGGTGCAGCGTGGAGAGCGCCTCGATCTCGTCGCCGAACATCTCGATGCGGACCGCGAGCTCCTCGTAGACCGGGAAGATCTCGATGGTGTCGCCGCGCACCCGGAAGGTGCCGCGCTGGAACGCCAGGTCGTTGCGCGTGTACTGGATGTCGACGAAGCGACGCAGCAGGTCGTCGCGGTCGATCTCGGCGCCGACCTTCAGGGGGACCATGCGGTCCACGTACTCCTGCGGCGTGCCGAGGCCGTAGATGCACGAGACGGAGGCGACCACGATGACGTCCCTGCGGGTCAGCAGCGAGTTCGTCGCGGAGTGGCGCAGGCGCTCCACCTCCTCGTTGATCGAGGAGTCCTTCTCGATGTACGTGTCGGACTGCGGGACGTACGCCTCGGGTTGGTAGTAGTCGTAGTACGAGACGAAGTACTCCACCGCGTTGTTCGGCAGCAGCTCGCGGAACTCGTTCGCCAGCTGGGCGGCCAGCGTCTTGTTCGGCGCCATCACGAGGGTGGGGCGCTGGAGCTTCTCGATCATCCACGCCGTGGTGGCGGACTTTCCGGTGCCGGTCGCGCCGAGCAGGACGACGTCCTTCTCGCCTGCTCGGATGCGCTTGTCCAGCTCGGCGATGGCCGCGGGCTGGTCACCGCTGGGCTGGTACGGACTGACGACCTCGAAAGGTGCCACCGTGCGTTCGATCTTGGATACGGGCCGCATGGAATCCACCGTACGACCCACCACTGACAACCGGGCCGGAACCCGTGCCGCGCCCGGCTCCCGGGCCCC
>NZ_JAMOLN010000190.1 GCF_024448165.1 Streptomyces longispororuber | reverse complement strand
CCGCCAGTGACACAGCCCCACCGGACCCGCACCAGCCCACCCACAGACCGCTCAGAGGCGGGAGACGTTCCGCTCGTAGACCAGGCGGAGGCCGATCAGGGTCAGCCACGGCTCGTGCTCGTCGATCACCGAGGCCTCACCCAGCACCATGGGCGCGAGCCCACCCGTCGCGATGACGGTGACGTCGTCCGGGTCGGTCGCCAGTTCCTTGGCCATCCGGTTCACGACCCCGTCGACCTGGCCCGCGAACCCGTAGACGATGCCCGACTGCATGGCCTCGACCGTGTTCTTGCCGATGACGCTGCGCGGCCGGGCCAGCTCGATCTTGCGCAGCTGCGCGCCGCGGACGCCGAGCGCCTCGACGGAGATCTCGATGCCGGGGGCGATCACGCCGCCCGTGTACTCGCCACGGGCGGACACCGCGTCGAACGTCGTCGCCGTGCCGAAGTCCACGACGATCGCGGGACCGCCGTACAGCTCGACCGCCGCGACCGCGTTGATGATGCGGTCGGCGCCGACCTCCTTGGGGTTGTCCATGAGGATCGGCACGCCGGTCTTGATGCCGGGCTCGACCAGGACCGCCGGCACGTCGCCGTAGTAGCGGCGGGTGACCTCGCGCAGTTCGTGCAGGACCGAGGGGACGGTCGAGCAGATGGCGATGCCGTCGATGCCGTCGCCCAGCTCGTCGCCGAGCAGCGGGTGCATGCCCATCAGGCCCTGGAGCAGGACGGCGAGTTCGTCGGCGGTGCGGCGCGCGTCCGTGGAGATGCGCCAGTGCTCGACGATCTCCTCGCCGTCGAACAGGCCGAGGACGGTGTGGGTGTTGCCCACGTCGATGGTGAGCAGCATCAGACGGTCGCTTCCCGCAGGTCGAGGCCGATGTCGAGGATCGGCGATGAGTGGGTGAGCGCGCCGACCGCGAGGTAGTCGACGCCCGTCTTCGCGTACGTGGCGGCGTTCTCCAGGGTGAGCCGGCCCGAGGACTCCAGGAGCGCGCGGCCGTCGGTGAGGGCCACGGCCTCCTCCGTCTCGCCCGGCGTGAAGTTGTCCAGGAGGATCAGGTCGGCGCCGGCGTCGAGGACCTCGCGCAGCTGGTGGAGGGTGTCGACCTCGACCTCGATCGCGAGGCCGGGGAAGCGGTCGCGTACGGCCTGGAACGCCTGGGCGACGCCGCCTGCCGCCACCACGTGGTTGTCCTTGACCAGGGCCGCGTCGGAGAGGGACATGCGGTGGTTGACGCCGCCGCCCATGCGGACCGCGTACTTCTCCAGGGAGCGCAGGCCGGGAGTGGTCTTGCGGGTGTCGCGGACCTTCGCCTTCGTGCCCTCCAGCGCGTCCGCCCACGCGCGCGTGGCGGTGGCGATGCCGGAGAGGCGGCACAGGAGGTTGAGCGCGCTGCGCTCGGCGGTGAGCAGGTCGCGGGTGCGGGTGGTGACCGACAGGAGCTTCTGTCCGGCCTCGACCTCGTCGCCGTCCTCGGCGTGCCGCTCGACCTCGAACTCGTCCGTGGCCACCACGGAGATGATCGCCTCGGCGACGCGCAGGCCCGCCACGACGCCGGCCTCGCGGGCCGTGAAGTCGGCGGTGGCGACGGCCTCTTCGGGGATCGTGGCGACGGTGGTGACGTCGACGCCGCCGTCGAGGTCCTCGGCGATCGCCATGTGGGCGATGTCCTCGACCTCGACCGGGTGCAGGCCCGCATCCAGGAGGAGCTGGGCGAGCGACGGGTCGAGGCCGCACTCCATCGCGTCGTCGGCGCCGTCGTGCGCGCAGCCGCAGTTGTCGCCGCAGCCGCCGTCGGAGACGTCTGCCAGGGGAAGGTCGGGGGTGGCGCTCACGTCGGTCACTGCTCCTGAGGGGTCTTTGCCGTTGCCGGGAAGTCTGCTGTGGGTGTGGTGTGGGTGGCCAGGGTTCGGTCCGGATTGAGCCGTACGACGATGTGGCGGCGCCAGTTCGTGTCGTCGCGGTCCGCGTGGTCCTCGCGCCAGTGGCAGCCGCGGGTCTCCTCGCGGCGGCGGGCCGCGGCGACCAGGACGCGGGCCACGCACAGCAGGTTGGTGGCTTCCCAGGTGTCGACGCCCGGCTCGGCCGTCTTGCCGTTCTCCGCGAGGGAGTTGGCGGCCTCGGCGTGGATGCGGCCCAGCTGGGCGGCGGCGTCGGAGAGGGAGTCCGCGGAGCGCAGGACGCCCGCGCCCGCCGTCATCACGCGCTGGATGGCGAAACGTGCCTCCGGCGGGAGCAGCGGGTGGGTCGGGGTCTCCGGGTGCGGCACGGGTGCGGGCACGCGCGCGTGGAGGTGGTTCTCGGCGTGCTGCCTGGTGATCTCGTCGGCGATGCGCTCCGCGTAGACCAGGCCCTCCAGCAGGGAGTTCGAGGCCAGCCGGTTCGCGCCGTGGACGCCGGTGCAGGCGACCTCGCCGCACGCGTACAGGCCGGGCACGGTGGTGCGGCCGTGCAGGTCGGTGCGGACGCCGCCGGAGGCGTAGTGGGCTGCGGGGGCGACCGGGATCGGCTCGGTGACCGGGTCGATGCCGTGGGCGCGGCAGGCGGCGAGGATGGTCGGGAACCGGTGCTCCCACATGTCCGCGCCGAAGTGCCGCGCGTCGAGGTACATGTGCTCGGTGCCCTGCTCCAGCATGCGGCGCGTGATGCCCTTGGCGACGATGTCGCGGGGCGCCAGTTCGGCGAGTTCGTGCTGGCCCACCATGAAGCGCACGCCGTCCGCGTCCACCAGGTGGGCGCCCTCGCCGCGCACGGCCTCGGAGACGAGCGGCTGCTGGCCCTCGGCGTCCGCGCCCAGGAAGAGCACGGTCGGGTGGAACTGGACGAATTCGAGGTCGCTGACCTCGGCTCCCGCGCGCAGCGCGAGGGCGACGCCGTCGCCGGTGGACACGTGCGGGTTCGTCGTCGCCGAGAAGACCTGGCCCATGCCGCCGGTCGCCAGGACCACGGCGGGCGCCAGGACCGCGCCGACGCCGTCGTGCTGGCCCTCGCCCATGACGTGCAGGGAGACACCGGCGGTGCGGCCCGCCGCGTCCGTCAGCAGGTCGAGGACCAGGGCGTTCTCGACGGTGCGCAGTCCCACCCGTCGCCCGCCGCCGCCCTTGCCCGAGAGCGCTTCGCGCTCGCCCCCCTTGACCGCGCGGACCGCCTCGACGAGGGCGCGGGAGATCTCGGCGCCCGTCGCGTCGCCGCCGGCGTGCACGATCCGGCGGCGGTGGTGGCCACCCTCGCGGGTCAGCTGGAGCGCGCCGCCCTCGGCCTCGTCGAAGTGGGCGCCGGTCTCGATGAGGCGGCGTACGGCGTCGGGGCCCTCGGTGACGAGGGTGCGTACGGCCGCCTCGTCGCACAGGCCCGCGCCGGCGACGAGGGTGTCGTCCAGGTGCTGCTCGGGGGTGTCGCCGTCGCCGAGCGCCGCCGCGACGCCGCCCTGCGCCCAGCGCGTGGAGCCGTCGTCGAGGCGGGCCTTGGTGACGACCACGGTGCGCAGGCCCGCGGCCTCGCAGCGCAGGGCCGCGGTCAGGCCCGCGACACCGGAGCCGACGATCACCACGTCGGCGTCGACGGACCAGCCGGGGGCGGGTGCGTGCAGGCGTATGCCCGTGCTGCTCACTGGTGACCTCCGAACGTCAGGGGCAGATTGTCGATCAGCCGCGTCGTGCCCACGCGCGCGGCGACGGCGAGGACGGCCTCGCCGCGGAAGCCGTCGGTCACATCGGTGAAGTCGGCCGGGTCGACCAGGGCCAGGTAGTCCAGGGCGAACGGCGGCCGGTCGTGCTCGCGGCGGCCGGCCTCGTCTAGCACCTGCCGGGCCGCGGCGACCACGGCCGCCGGGCCGCCGGGCGCGGCGACGGCGTGCGCGTCGGCGGCGGCGCGGGCCTCGCCGATGCGGCCGAGCGCCTGCGCCCGCGCGCGCGTGGTCGGGTTCTCCGCGGCACGCGCGCGAAGGGCCTCCTGCGCGGCGTGCCGGTCGCGGCCCGCGAACAGGGCGCGGGACAGGGCGAGCGCGGTGCGGCGCTCGTCAGGGGAGAGGTAGCGGTTGCGGGAGGACAGGGCCAGGCCGTCGGGCTCGCGGACCGTGGGCACGGCGCCGATCTCCACGTCGAAGTTCAGATCGCGCACCATGCGGCGGATCAGGGCGAGTTGCTGCGCGTCCTTCTGGCCGAAGAGGGCCACGTCCGCGCGCGTGAGGTGCAGCAGTTTGGCGACGACGGTGAGCATGCCGTCGAAGTGGCCGGGGCGCACGGCGCCTTCGAGCCGCTCGCCCATCGGTCCTGCGGTGATGCGGACCTGTGGCTGTCCGCCGGGGTAGACCTCGTCGACGGACGGCGCGAACACGACGTCCGCGCCCGCCTGTTCGGCGATCTTGACGTCGGCTTCCAGGGTGCGCGGATAGCGGTCGAGGTCCTCGCCCGCGCCGAACTGGAGCGGGTTCACGAAGACCGTGACGACGACCTCGCCGTCGTCGCCCGCACGCTCGCGGGCCGTCCGGATCAGGGTGGCGTGGCCGTCGTGCAGGGCGCCCATCGTCATGACGGCGACGCGCTGTCCGGCGCGCGTGCGGGCCCGCAGGTCCTCGCCCTCGTGGAGCAGCGTGGTGCTCATCGGGTCTCCTCCGAACCGGTCGCGAGGACACCGAGGAGGTCCTCGGCGAGCTCCGGCTTCAGCAGGCCGTGCGCGAGGGCGCGGTCGGCGGTCGCACGGGCCATCGCGAGATAGCCGGCGACGGTCTGCGGGGCGTGCTTGCGCAGCTCGGAGACGTGCGCGGCGACGGTGCCCGCGTCACCGCGCGCGACCGGTCCGGTGAGCGCCGCGTCGCCGGACCTGAGCGCGTTGTCGAGGGCCGCGCCGAGCAGCGGGCCGAGCATCCGGTCGGGGGCGGCGACGCCCGCGTCCCGGAGCAGTTCCATGGCCTCGGCGACCAGCGTGACCAGGTGGTTCGCGCCGAGCGCGAGGGCCGCGTGGTAGAGCGCCCGGCTCTCCTCGGCGATCCACTCGGGCTCGCCGCCCATCTCGATGACCAGGGCCTCGGCGGCGAGCCGCAGCTCCTCGGGCGCGGTCACCCCGAAGGAGCAGCCGGCCAGCCGCTGGACGTCCACGGGCGTGCCGGTGAACGTCATCGCGGGGTGCAGCGCGAGCGGCAGGGCGCCCGCGCGCAGGGCCGGGTCGAGCACCTTGGTGCCGAACCGCCCCGAGGTGTGCACGAGCAGCTGCCCCGGCCGGATCGAGCCGGTCTCGACGAAGCCCTCGACGAGGCCGGGCAGGACGTCGTCGGGGACCGTGAGCAGCACCAGATCGGCCCGGGCGAGGACCTCGGCGGGCGTCACGAGGGGGACGTCGGGCAGCATGGCGGCGGCCCGCCGCACGGAGCTGTCGGAGACTCCGGAGACGGCGACCGGACGGTGCCCGGCCAGTTGCAGGGACGCGGCGAGCGCGGGGCCCACCCGGCCCGCGCCGACGACGCCCACGGTGAGGCGTGCGGGGCGGTCCTTGGGGTCGATGGGTTCGGATCGCGGGTTCGGAGGTGTCACGAGGCGATGGCCTTCCGTTCCAGTCCGCTCGGGGTACCGGACGATTTCTCGTCATGTTAACGCTATCTGCCCGGGCGGGCCTCGGCCGTCCACAGGCTGTGGGCAAGAGCACGCACGTGCGACATGATCCGAGGATGAGCGGAACGTACGGACCCGAGGAAGACACCGAGGAAGCCAGGGAGACCGCGCGGCGGATCGCGGCCTGGCGGGGTGCGGAGCGTGCGCTGGCGCACCGGCCGCAGCAGCCGACGCTGGGCGAGCGGCTCACGGAGCTCGCCCGGGCGGCGCGGGAGGTGGCCGACCCGGAGGCCGACATCGACCTCTACGGGGACGGCATCGTCGCCGACCTGGAGGCGAAGGTCGCCGCTCTGCTCGGCAAGGAGGAGGCCGCGTTCTTCCCGACCGGCACGATGGCCCAGCAGGTCGCGCTGCGCTGCTGGGCGGGCCGTACCGGCAACCCCACGGTGGCGCTGCACCCGCTGGCCCACCCGGAGGTGCACGAGCGGGAGGCGCTGACCACGGTGTCCGGGCTGCGCACGGTGCACCCGACGACCGAGCCGCGCCTGCCGACGGCCGACGAGGTGCACGGCCTGGACGAGCCGTTCGGCACGCTGATGCTCGAACTGCCGCTCAGGGACGCCGGTTTCGTGCTCCCCACGTGGGAGGAGCTGGAGGAGGTCTGCGAGGCCGCACGCGCGCGTGACGCCGTGGTGCACTTCGACGGGGCCCGGCTGTGGGAGTGCACCACGCACTTCGGCCGTCCGCTGGACGAGATCGCGGCGCTCGCCGACAGCGTCTACGTGTCGTTCTACAAGTCGCTCGGCGGCATCAGCGGCGCCGTGCTCGCGGGCCCGCGGACGCTCGTCGAGGAGGCGCGGGCCTGGCGCCACCGGTACGGCGGGCAGGTCTTCCAGCAGTTCCCCGCGGCGATCGCGGCGCTGGCGGGTCTGGAGCGGGAGCTGCCGCGGCTGCCGGAGTACGTGGCGCACGCGCGCGTGGTCGCGCAGGCGCTGCGGGAGGGCTTCGCGCAGAGCGGGGTGCCGTGGTTCCGGGTGCATCCCGAGGTGCCGCACACCCACCAGTTCCAGGTGTGGCTGCCCCACGACGCCGGGACGCTGACGCGCGCGGCGGTCGAGCAGGCGGAGGAGACGAAGACGTCGCTGTTCGGGCGCTGGTCCGCGGAGGGCCCGCCGGGTCTCGCGGTCACCGAGGTCACCGTCGCGGGTCCCGGCCTGAGCTGGAGTGCCGACGACGTCCGCGCGGCCGTCGCGGACTTCGTACGGCGTCTGGCCTGACGCCCGCGATCAGCAGCCGGCGGCGTGGCCGCGGTGGCCGGAGAGGCGGCGGGCCAGGGCCGCGCGGATCCGGCCGCGCGCCGGGCGGCCCGCCAGGACCGCCTCGAAGCGGCGGCGGTCCCGCAGCTCGCGGACGGCGGCCCAGTCGTGCAGGCCGGGGGCGGGGCCGGGGGTCTCGCCGCGCTGTGCGGCCCGGTAGACGTCGAGGGCGTACTGCTGGTTGACGGTCATGGCGACCACCTCGCTCATCATCTCGATTGTCGCGCTACGCCCCGTAAATTGCCGTTCTGTGATGCTTCGGGGCCGATGACACGAGGTTGCGCCCGGCGCCGGGCCCCGGTCACGTCGATTGACGCGAGCCGTCAATCGACGACCGGGCTGTCGGTGGCGGCGTGCACCATGGGGTCATGAGCGTGAGCATCGACATCACGGGCTTGCCGCCCGAGCGCATCCGCGTCGTGCCCTCGCCCCTGGCCGAGCTCGGCATGGCGCTGCACGCGCTGTCCGAGCCCGCGCACCACCCGGGGCTGCAGGGGTGGACGACGAGCGTGTCCACGCGCCTGGACGCATGCCTGGCGGACCGGTTGTGCGAGGCGGACTTCCTGTGGCGGACGACGTTCTCGGACGTGTTCACGCCGTCCGCCGGGATGCCGGGGCGGCGCACCCCGCCCGGCGCCACGCTCGCCGAGGAGCTCGACCTGCTGGACAAGCTCTCCGACGAGCAGTTCGTGGACGCGGCCCTGGAGTTCACCTGCCAGTCCACGTACGCGGGCCGGACGGTGAACCGGCTGGACGACCCGCGGGCCAGGGAGCGCGCGCTCGACCTCGCGGCCACCCGCGGGGTCCAGCAGGTGCGCTTCACCAAGCGGCTGCTGGACGATCCGCCCGCCATCAGGGCCTGGCTGCGCGAGCTGCTGCAGGAGTGCGAGGAGGCGTTCTTCGCGGACGTGTGGGCGCGCGTGCAGCACCAGTTGGCGGCGGACGCGCGGCACAAGACGGAGCTGATGCGACGCAAGGGCCTGCGGGAGGCCCTCGCGTCGGTCTCCGCGTCGGTCACGCTGGACGAGGCGGGCCGCACCGTCACCGTCGACAAGCTCACCGAAGGACACACGGCGACGGGCGACGGCGCGCTCACCCTCGTGCCCACCAGCCTCGGCTGGCCGCACCTGTGGGTGCTGCACCGGGAGGGCTGGCAGCCGTCGATCATGTACCCGGTGTCGTCGCCCGGCCTCGCCGCGCCGCCGTCGGTCGAGGAGCTGACGCTGCGGATGTCGGCCCTGGCCCACCCGGTCCGGATGCGGCTGTGCCGTCATCTGGCCCGGGGCGCGTACACGACGAGCGAGCTGTCCGACGCGCACGGCATGTCGGCGCCGGAGATATCCCGGCACCTGTCGGTGCTGAAGAAGGCGGGGCTGATCACGACGCGGCGGCACGGGCGGTACGTGCAGCACCAGTTGGACCTGTCGGTGGTGTCACGGCTCGGCGGCGACTTCATCGAAGGGGTGCTGCGCTAGCACCCGCCCCGGGCGGCGCCGGGCGGATCAGTTCTGGCCGCCGCCGGCCCGGACGAGTCCCGTCTCGTAGGCGAGGACGACGACCTGGACCCGGTCCCGGAGGTCGAGCTTGGTGAGGATGCGGCCCACGTGTGTCTTCACCGTCGCCTCGGACAGCACCAGGCGCGCCGCGATCTCCCCGTTCGACAGCCCCTGCGCGACCAGGATCATGACCTCGCGCTCGCGCTCGGTGAGCCGCTCCAGCTGCTTGTGCTGCGGTTCCTTGGAGCTGCTGGGCAGCATCGGCGCGAACCGGTCGAGCAGCCGCCGCGTGGTGGACGGCGCGACCACCGCGTCACCGCTGTGCACGGCACGGATCGCGGTGAGCAGTTCGCCGGGCGGCACGTCCTTGAGCATGAACCCGGAGGCGCCCGCCTTCAGCCCCGAGAACGCGTACTCGTCGAGGTCGAACGTCGTCAGGATGAGGACCTTCGGCGGATTCGGGTCCGCGCAGATCCGCCGCGTCGTCTCCACGCCGTCCAGCTTCGGCATGCGGACGTCCATCAGGACCACGTCGACCGCCGTGGAGCGCAGCACCTCGATCGCCTCGACACCGTCGCCCGCCTCGGCGACGACCTCCATGTCCGGCTGGGCGGCGAGCACCATCCGGAAACCGGTGCGCAGCAGCACCTGGTCGTCGACGAGCATCACCTTGATCGACATCGGGCGGGTCCTCACATCTGGTGGGCGGCGGGTACCGGCAGGTGCACAGGTACGTGTCAGTGGGCGGGCTTGAGGGGCAGCAGGGCGCTGATGCGGAAGCCACCGCCGGGACGCGGGCCCGCGTCCAGCGTGCCGCCGACCATACCGATGCGCTCGCGCATCCCGATGAGGCCGTGGCCGCGGCCGTCCGCGCCCCCGTCCTCGTACAGCTCGTGCGGGGCGCCCTTGCCGTCGTCCTCGACGAGCAGGCCGAGGCCGTCGTCGAAGTAGACGAGGCGGACGCTGGCGCCCGCGTTCGGGCCGCCGTGCTTGCGGGTGTTGGTGAGGGCTTCCTGGACGATGCGGTACGCGGTCAGCTCGACGCCGCTGGGCAGCGGACGGGGGGTGCCCTCGACCTTGAAGTCGACCGGGAGGCCCGCCGTGCGCACCTGCTCGACGAGGTCCTCGATCTGGTCGACGTCGGGCTGCGGAACGTACTCGCCGCCCTCCTCGTGCTCGCCGGTGCGCAGCACGCCGAGCAGCCTGCGCATCTCCGCGAGGGCCTGCCGGCCGGTGCCCGAGATGGTCTCCAGGGCCTTCTTGGCCTGGTCGGGCGCCTGGTCGAGGACGTAGGCGGCGCCGTCGGCCTGCACCACCATCACCGACACGTTGTGCGCGACGACGTCGTGCAGCTCGCGGGCGATCCGGGCCCGCTCCGCCGCGACCGCGACCTTCGACTGGGCCTCGCGCTCCCGCTCCAGACGGTTCGCCCGCTCCTCCAGCTGCGCCAGGTAGGCGCGGCGGGTGCGCAGCGAGTCGCCGAGCACCCAGGCGAGGGCGAACGGCACCATCGTGAAGACCGCGACCGCCATCTGCCCCAGCGGACTGCCGTGCTCCTCGGGCCAGCGCAGCTGCGCCAGCGGTGCCGCGCACAGGCCCGCGCCGAGGGCGAGCCGGGACGACCAGCGGGCCCCGTCCGCCGCGCAGGTGTAGACGATGACCAGCATCGCGAAGTTCGACGGGTTGGTCTCCGCGTCGAGGACCAGCTGCGCCAGGCCCGTGACCACGGCGAGGACCAGCATCCGCTCGGGCATCCGGCGGCGCAGGGTGACGACGACGCTGAGCAGCGCCGCGCAGCCGAGCGACGCGGCCGCGTTCCCGCGCGGCGGACCGGTACCGGTCACGCCCACCACGGACATCCCGAACAGGATCACGGCCCAGAAGCCGTCGACCCATGTCGGGTGTCTGCGGAGGAAGTCGTAAACGCGCTGCACGTAACCCAGAGTAGGGAAGCGTGCAGCGTGCAGGGGTCAACCGGAGGACCGATCCGCGCCCGGCGCGCGTACTCCCCAAGGTGGAGGCGCGTGCGCCCCCTGCGCATAGCCTTCGGGTGTGCAGAACGTACGGCAGGACGAGGGGCGCGGGTGGCGCGAGGCCACTGAGGAGGCGCTGTACGGGCCCGTCGGCTTCTACCGCGGCGCCGTGGGTCCGGCGGGTCCTGCAGGGCATTTCCGCACGTCGGTGCATGCGTCGACGCTGTTCGCCGGGGCCGTGGCGGAGCTGCTGTGCCGGGTCGACGCGGCCCTTGGCGAGCCCGCGGAGCTGGCGTTCGTGGACATGGCGGCGGGGCGCGGCGAGCTGGTTTCCCGCGTCCTTCAGGTGCTGCCGGAGAAAACCGCGGCACGCGTGCGTGCCTGTGCGGTCGAGAAGGCGGACCGCCCCGCCGATCTGGACCACCGGATCGAGTGGCGGGCCGAGCCGCCCGCCGGCGTGACGGGCCTGCTCTTCGCCAACGAGTGGCTGGACAACGTGCCCCTGGACGTCGTCGAGGTCGACGCGGACGGGGTGCCCCGCCGTGTACTCGTCCGGGACGACGGCACGGAGACCCTCGATGCCGCGCCGCTGGACGCCGCGCACCTGCGCTGGCTGGACGCCTGGTGGCCGCTGCCGCCCGAGCCGGGGCTGCGCGCCGAGGTCGGGAGCCCGCGCGACGAGGCGTGGGCGGCGGCCGTGGGCACCCTGGAGCGCGGCCTCGCGGTCGCCGTGGACTACGCCCACGGCCGCGCCGCCCGGCCGCCCTTCGGCACGCTCACGGGTTTCCGGGAGGGCCGGGAGACGGCTCCCGTGCCGGACGGCTCCTGCGACATCACGGCGCACGTGGCGCTCGACGCGTGCGCGGCGACGGCCGGGGCCCGCGTCGTGGCGCAGCGCACCGCCCTGAACGCCCTCGGGGTGGCCGCGGAGCGCCCGCCGCTGGCCCTCGCCTCCCAGGACCCGGCGGCGTACGTCCGGGCCCTCACACGGGCAGGAGAGGCCGCGGAGCTGACGGCGCGCGGCGGTCTCGGTGACTTCGGCTGGCTGGTCGAGCCGGTGGGCCTGCCCGCCGGGGCGCTACTTGTCGATGTCGCCGACCACGAAGAACAGTGACCCGAGGATCGCCACCATGTCGGCGACCAGCGTCCCCGGCAGCAGCTCGGTCAGCGCCTGGATGTTGTTGTAGGACGCGGAGCGCAGCTTGAGGCGGTACGGCGTCTTCTCGCCCTTGCTGACGAGGTAGTAGCCATTGATGCCGAGCGGGTTCTCCGTCCACGCGTACGTGTGCCCCTCGGGCGCCTTGAGGACCTTGGGCAGGCGCTGGTTGACCGGTCCCGGCGGCAGGTCGGCGAGGCGGTCGAGGCAGGCGTCGGCGAGGTCGAGCGCGTTGTGGCTCTGCTCCAGGAGGCACTCGAAGCGGGCCAGGCAGTCGCCTTCCTGCCGCGTGACGACCTTGAGGGTGTCCTGCAGCTCTCCGTAGGCGAGGTACGGCTCGTCGCGCCGCAGGTCGAAGTCGACGCCGGAGGCACGGGCGATCGGACCGCTCACCCCGTAGGCGTGCGCGGCCTCGGCCGACAGCACACCGACACCGCGCGTGCGGCCCCGGAAGATCTCGTTGCCGAGGACGAGGCGGTCGTAGACGTCCATGCGGGACCGCACGTCCGCGACCGCGGCCCGCGCGCGCGTGGTCCACCCCAGCGGCAGGTCCTCCTTGAGGCCGCCGACCCGGTTGAACATGTAGTGCATGCGCCCGCCGGAGACCTCCTCCATGACGGTCTGGAGTTCCTCGCGCTCGCGGAAGGCGTGGAAGACCGGAGTGATTCCGCCCAGTTCGAGTGGGTACGAACCCAGAAACATCAGATGGTTGAGCACCCGGTTCAGCTCCGCGAGCAGCGTCCTCAGCCAGACGGCGCGCTCGGGGACCTCCATGCCCAGCATCCGCTCGACGGCGAGCACGACGCCCAGTTCGTTCGAGAAGGCGGAGAGCCAGTCGTGGCGGTTGGCGAGCATCACGATCTGCCGGTAGTCCCGGGCCTCGAAGAGCTTCTCCGCACCGCGGTGCATGTAGCCGATCACCGGCTCCGCGTGCTGGATCCGCTCGCCGTCGAGCACGAGACGCAGGCGCAGCACACCATGGGTGGACGGATGCTGCGGACCGATGTTGAGCACCATGTCGGTGCTCTCCGCGGCACCACCGATGCCGACCGTGGCCTGAGTCGTGGGCGTCATGCCGACAGTGTCTCCTACGTAGGGTGGACCCATGGAAGACGGGGCAGCAGGCGCGACGGGGACTTCGGGCATCGCGGACACATCTCCTGAGCCGCCACCCGGATCGTCCCCCGGGACGCCTGTCGGGATGCCTGTCGGGGCGCCTTCCGTGACGTCTTCCGTGACGTCTTCCGAGACCGAACCCGCGTGGACCGGCCTGCCGCCGGGGCTGCTGAAGCTGCGCCGCCTGCTGCTCGTGCTGTGGCTGGTGCCGCTGACGGTGGCGGTCGGCGTGCTGCTCCAGATCCTCGCGGGTCCCGCCTGGGCCGCGTTCGCCCTGATCCCGCTGGCGCTGCTGCTGTGGGGCTGGCCGATGCTCGGCCGCAACTGGCGTTCGTGGCGGTACGCGGAGCGGGCCGACGACCTGCTGCTCAGCCGCGGCGTGCTGTGGCACGAAGAAACGATCGTGCCGTACGGGCGCATGCAGCTGGTCGAGGTGACGTCGGGCCCGCTGGAGCGGAAGTTCGGCCTGGCCAGCCTGCAGCTGCACACCGCGGCCGCCGCCACCGACGCCACCATCCCCGGCCTCGCCCCGGCCGAGGCCGAGCGGCTGCGGGACCGCCTCACCGAGCTCGGCGAGGCCCGATCGGCCGGCCTGTGACGGCCTCCCGCGTCCGCGAGGACGTCATGAGCCAGGAACCCCCCGAGGACACCACGGGCATACGCGAGCGGCGCCTGCACCCCGTCACCCCGCTGCGCCGCGCCTGGGCACCGATAGCCATCCTGCTCGGCTGGGCCGTCCACGACATGGACCAGGCGCAGCGCCAGCTCGCCCAGCTCACCGCCACCACCCTGGCCATCGGCCTCGGCGTGCTGGTCCCCGCGGCAGCCCTGTACGGCTTCCTCACCTGGTGGTTCACGCACTTCGCGGTGACCGACACCGAACTGCGCATCCGTACGGGCCTGCTGTTCCGCCGCACCGCCCACATCCGCCTCGAACGCCTCCAGGCCGTCGACGTCACCCAGCCGCTCCTCGCCCGCTTCGTCGGCGTCGCCAAGCTGAAGCTCGACGTGGTGGGCGCCGACAAGAAGGACGAGCTCGCCTACCTGGGCGAGAAGGAGGCCCGCGACCTGCGGGCCGAACTCCTGGCCCGCGCCGCCGGGTTCGCGCCCGAGTCGGCGCGCGAGGTGGGCGAGGCCCCGGCGCAGCAGATCCTGCACACCCCGCCGCGGATGCTCGCGGTGGCCCTGCTGCTGACCGGCACCCCGTGGGCGATGCTCCTCGCGGCGGTCGCCGTGCCGGGCTTCCTGTGGTTCGCCACCCACAACCTGTGGACGGTGATCGCGGTCGGAGTGCCGCTGTTCGGCGGGGCGTTCACCAACAGTGCGGGCCGGTTCATCAAGGAGTACGACTGGACGGTCGGCGAGTCCCCCGACGGGCTGCGCATCGACCACGGCCTGCTCGACCGGGTGCACGAGACGGTGCCGCCGGGCCGCGTGCAGACCGTGCGGATCGTCGAACCGCTGCTGTGGCGGCGCCACGGCTGGGTCCGGGTGGAGCTGCACGTGGCGGGCTCCGCCAACTCCGTGCTGGTGCCCGTGGCGCCGCGCGAGCACGCCGAGGACGTCGTCGCGCGGGTCCTGCCCGGGGTCGCCGTGCCGAAGCCGGCCGACTTCACGGCGGCGCCGCGGCGTGCCCGGTGGTGCGTGCCGTTCTGGTGGCGGGCCTACGGGGTGGCGGTCACCGAGACCGCGTTCGCCGCGCGCCACGGGCTGCTGCAGCGCTGCCTCTCGGTCGTCCCGCACGCCAAGGTGCAGAGCGTGCGCGTCACCCAGGGCCCCTGGGAGCGCTTCTGGCGGGTCGCCGACCTGCACCTCGACACGGGCGCCAACAAGACGGTCACCGCCCGCCTCAGGGACGCCCAGGAGGCCGCGGAGCTGCTGCGCGGCCAGGCCGACCGGTCCCGGACGGGGCGCAGGGACGCGCGGCCCGACCGGTGGATGGCGGGCCCACGGCAAAAGGCGCCCCACGGCGAGTAGGGCGCCCTTCGAGCACGGTGGCGATCAGGCCCGCAGCGCGGACCTCAGACCGCCGACGTCGATCTGCTCGGTCTCGTCGTGCGCGGTCAGGTCGATGACCTGCTTCCCGGCCTCGACGCCGGCCTTCTCGACCTCGGCGCCGGCCTTCACGGCGTTCTCCTCAGCCACGTCGGCCGTCTCGGCCTCGGTGTCGGCGTCGGTGTTCGCGGCGTTTTCCTCAGCCACGTCGGCCGTCTGCGCCGCCACGTCGGCGGCGAGCTCCTCACCGACGACATCGGCGAGGTCCCGCTCGGCGGCGGAACGCTCCTGCTCCTCGGCGGAGCCACCCGTGCCGAAGAAGTCGAACGCGCCCTGCGGCATCTTGCGCACCGGCGCCGCGGGCACCACGGCCGCGGCGGCCGGCACCGTGAAGTGACCGGACGCCGCGCGGGGCTTCCCCTGCGAATCGGCCTCCTCCGCGGCAGCGGCAGCGGGCCGTGCCAGGCGGTCGAGTGCGGCGTTGGCCCGCAGGTAGAGCGTCGGGGTGAGCCGGCGGCCCGGCCCCGGCGGTTCGGCCGGGGGCAGCGCCTTCGCGGGGGCGGCCGCCTCTATCGCGAGCCGGCGCCGGCCCTCCAGCGCGCTCGCCCGCTCGGTCTCCGCGTTCGCGTACCGGCGCAGCAGCGCCGCGTGCTCGTTGCGCAACGCCGCCAGTTCGGAACGCTTGGCGCGCAGCTTGCCCTCCAGGCGGGTGCGCAGCTCGCGCGACTCCTCGAGGTCGCCCTCCAGCTCGGCCACGGCCTCCTCGTGCCGCCAGCGCTCGCTCGCGGCGCCGCGGGTCAGATCGGCGACCTGCTTGCCGGCGAGCCGGTCCCAGCGGCGCATCACGACGGCGCCGATCACGGCGGCCGCCGCCGCGGCGGCGGTGACGCCCCGCAGGACGAGGGGGTCGTCGGACAGCCAGACGCCACCCGCACAGACGAGGGGCACACCGGCGATCACCGAGGGGGGCAGCAGGCGGTGCAGGGGTGGGGAATGGCGGTGGCGTCCACGTGGCATGGCCAGAAACTTACCGCGCGTAGGCGAATCGCGAAGCCCCGCCCGGCAAAATCCGGGCACAAGCGCCCCACGAACCACCGAACTCCCGTCAGAAGAAGCTCCCTTACCGACCACTCCTCACCCCTGACCAATCAAGATCATTTACCGACGAGGCCCTTGGACTCCAGATACGCCTTCGCGACGTCGGCTTCCTTCTGCCGCTCCGCGTCGACCTTGCGGTTCAACTCGACGAGATCGTCGGTCGTGAGCGCCTTCGTCAACTTCCCCAGGACGTCCGCTATCGCCTTGTCCCCGGCATCCTTCGCGTTCACAACCGGAATGATGTTGTCCGCGTTCTGCAGCTTCTTGTCGTCCTCGAGAAGGACGAGGCCGAAGTTCTTCAGCGTCGCGTCCGTCGTGGTGGTCAGCACCAACTGGTCCGTTCCGTTCTTCACGGCCTGCTTGGACTGGGTGGTGCCGACGCCCTTCGGGTCGATGCCCGTGACGTCGATGCCGTACGTCTTCTTCAGACCCGGGGCGCAGAAAGGCCGCTCCTCGCATTCGTCACCGGCCGCGATCTTCACCTTCTCGCCCGACTTGCCGAGATCCGAAAGCGTCTTGAGGCCGTGCTTCTTCGCGAAGGACTCGCTCACCGCGAATGCGTTCTGGTCGACGGCCTCGCCGGCGTCCAGCACCTTAAGGCCCTGCGGCTCGGCGAGCCCGCGCAGCGCGGTGACCGTCGCGTCGACATCGCTGGACGCGACCGGTTTCGCATCGGCGCCGTTCTTCTTCAGGTTCAGGAATTCGGCGAGCGTCGCGGCGTACTCCGGCACCACGTCGATGGCGCCCTTGGCGAGCTGCGGCTCGTAGATCTCGCGGTTCTCGACCGTCTTCACCGACGCGTCGTACCCGGCGTCGTCCAATATCTGCGCGTACAGCTCACCGAGCACCTTGGCCTCGGTGAAACTCGCGGCACCGACGACGATCTTGCCCTTCTTGCCGCCGCCCGAGCCCGCGCTGCCCGAATCGTCCTTGCCCTCGAGGCTGTCGCCGCCGCACGCGGTCAGTCCCGCGGTCAGCGCGCCCACCGCCACGGCCGCCAGGGCCATCCGACGCGTCCTGCTGCTCATCGCTCTCCTCGTTGCACTGATCGCACTGCCGAACCGGACAAAACAAACGCCTCACCGCAGGCCGCCGCGGCACCGCGCACGCGCGCGGCACCGGGCCCCACCCGCGTCACGCCCGCCCCCTCATCGGATCGAGCACCCGCCCGACCGCCACGAACACGCCCTCCACGACCAGGGCGAGCGCGGCCACGAGCACGGCGCCCGCGACCACTTGCGGCGTGTCCTGGAGGTTGAACCCGGCGGTGATGATCCGCCCGAGCCCGCCCTCGCCGGCCATCGCGGCCAGCGTCGCCGTCGCGATCACCTGCACCGCCGCCGACCGGAGCCCGGTCATCACCAGCGGGTACGCGAGCGGCAGCTCGACCCGGGCGAAGACCTGCCCGCCGCTCATCCCCATGCCGCGCGCCGCCTCCACCACCGAGCGGTCGACCTCCCGCATGCCCACGTACGCGTTCGTCAGCAGCGGCGGGACCGCGAACAGCACCAGGGCGATCAGCGTCGGTATGTCACCGTGCCGGCCCAGCGGGGTGAGCGTGAGCAGCACGAGGACGGCCAGGGTCGGCACGGCGCGCCCCACGTTCGAGACGTTGATCGCGAGGGCGCCGCCCTTGCCGATGTGGCCCAGCCACAGGGCCAGCGGCAGCGCGATCAGACAGGCGACGCCGAGGGCGACACCGCTGAAGTACAGGTGCTCGGCCAGGCGGTGCCACACCCCCTTCTCGCCCTGCCAGTTGGCCCCCGTGCTCAGCCAGTCGTAGGCCCCCGATATCGCGTTCATGCGACCTTCTCCGGCGTGCGCGTCTCAACGGCGTCTGCTGTTGCGCGTATGCGGACCCCGCGCGACTTCCGTACGGACACCCGCGTCCACGGGGTGAGCCAACGCTGGACCCCCAGCAGCAGCAGGTCGGCGAGGATCGCGAGCAGTACGCACAGCACCGAGGCGGTGAGCACCTGCGCCTTGAAGTCGCTGTCGAGGCCGTCGAGGATCAGCGTGCCCAGGCCGCCGTAGTCGACGATCGCGCCGACCGTGGTCAGCGCCACCGTGGACACCGTGGCGATGCGCACACCCGCCAGCAACGCGGGCAGCGCCAGCGGCAGTTCGACCTCCCACAGCAGCCTCACCGGCCCGTACCCCATCCCGCGCGCGGCCTCCCTGGCCTCGTCCGGGACGGCCTGCAGGCCCGCCAATATGTTGCGCACGAGAATCGTCAGCGAATACAGGACGAGCCCGGTGACGACCAGCGAGACGGAAAGGCCGAAAAGGGGCAGCAGCAGCGAGAACATCGCGAGCGACGGAATCGAGTAGAACACCGTGGTCAGCCCGAGCACCGGGCCCGCGAATGCGCGTCTGTGCCGCGCGAGCAGCGCGAGCGGGAACGCGATGAGGACACCGATCGCCACCGAGGCAACCGTGATGCCCACGTGCTGGACCGTCGCGTCGACCAATTCCTGGCTGCGGGTGCGCAGATACTCCCCGCACACCCAGTCATTGGCCACCAGGCAGTTCTGCTCGCTCACCCCGCCCACCTCCCCCGATTCCCCGAACGTATGTCAGGCGTCCGCACCCGTGCACACAGGTTTTCGACTGTCGACGACCCTAGCCCCCACCACTGACAATGGCCGATACCCGTCCCCCGGCTGCAACACCGCCTTCACACAACTGCCGCGTACGGGCGGTCCGAACGCGACCGTGCCCCGGCAGAATGGGGTCCCATGATCCGGTTCGAGCACGTCAGCAAGCGGTACGCGGACGGCACCACTGCCGTCGACGACCTGTCCTTCGAGGTGAACGAGGGCGAACTGGTCACGCTCGTCGGCCCGTCGGGCTGCGGCAAGACCACCACGATGAAAATGGTGAACCGGCTCATCGAACCCACCGAGGGCCGGATATTCCTCGACGGTGACGACATATCCGAAATCGATCCGGTGCAACTGCGGCGCCGCATCGGATACGTCATCCAGCAAGTGGGGCTCTTCCCGCACAAAACGGTGCTCGACAACACCGCGACCGTGCCGCACCTGCTCGGCGTCAAGCGCGCCAAGGCCCGCGAGCGCGCCGCCGAACTCCTCGACCTGGTGGGCCTCGACCCGAAGGTCTTCGGCGACCGCTACCCCGAGCAGCTCTCCGGCGGACAGCGCCAACGGGTGGGCGTGGCCCGGGCCCTCGCGGCCGATCCGCCGGTCCTGCTGATGGACGAGCCGTTCGGCGCGGTCGACCCCGTGGTCCGCGAGCACCTCCAGACCGAGTTCCTGCGCCTGCAGCAGACGCTCGGCAAGACCGTCCTGTTCGTCACGCACGACATCGAGGAGGCCGTCCGCCTCGGCGACCGCATCGCCGTCTACGGGCAGGGCCGCGTCGAGCAGTTCGACGCCCCGTCGGCCGTCCTGGGCGCCCCCGCCACCGACTACGTGGCCGACTTCGTGGGTGCCGACCGCGGCCTCAAGCGCCTCTCGGTCACCCCGATCGAGGAGGGCGACCTGGAGCAGCCGCCCGTCGTGCACCTCGACGACCCGCTGCCCCGGGAGCTGGACGCCCGCTGGGCCGTCGTCCTGGACCACGACAACAACCTGCACGGCTGGATCTCCGCCGAGCACGCGCGCGCGGGCACCGGCACCGTCCGCGACCGGGCCCGCCGCATGGAGGCCTGGCTGCCCGTCGGAGCACCCCTGAAGCAGGCCTTCGCGACGATGCTGCAGCACGACGCGGGCTGGATCGCCGTCATCGACGAGAAGTCCGAGGGCCGCTTCCTCGGCGTGCTGACGCCGGCCCGGCTGCACGAGGCACTGCGCCGCTCCACCGCGGCCGACGCCCAGGACATCCCGCGCGCGGACGTGCAGTTGGAGACGGTGCAGCAGCTGGTCACGTGAGCCGCCGGCTCAGCCACTGGAGCGTCGCCGGGATCTCCCGGCGCCACGTGTTGAAGTTGTGCCCACCGCTGTCGAGGATGATCGACGACACGCGCGTGGGCGACTTCACCCTGCCGATGAACTCCTGTGTGCGCCGGTAGTTGCTCTCCCCCTGCTTGCTGCTGGTGACCAGGAGGGAGGTCGCGGGCGGCGGCAGGTGGTCCAGGGACCACATCAGGTCCGCGCGGTCGCGCGCCGCCCGGTCGCCGTGGAAGAGGTCGCCGGTCGTCGGGTCGGAAGCCGCCTTGTAGTACGCGGACAGGCCGGCCCCCGCCCCGTAGACACCGGGGTGGTGCATGGCCACCTTCAAGGCGCAGTAGCCGCCCGTGGAGTCGCCGACGATGCCCCACTTGTGCGCCGTCCGGTAGCGGGCGCCGATCTCGTCCGGCAGGTCCTTCGCGAAGAACGTCTCCGTCTGCGGACCGCCCGGCACGTCCACGCACTCGGTGTCGCGCGGCGGCGCCACGGTCGGCCGCAGCATCACCAGGATCATCGGCTGCATCCGGCCCGCGGCGGCCTCCGCCCGCGCGGTCTGCGGATAGTGCAGCCCCTTCACGAGCGCCTGCGCGGTGCCGGGATAGCCGGTCAGGACGACGGACGCCGGGAAGGCACGGTGGGCGTACCGCGGCTGGAAGTACTCCGGCGGCAGATAGACGTACGCGGCCGTCGCGATGTGCGTC
>NZ_JAMOLN010000019.1 GCF_024448165.1 Streptomyces longispororuber | reverse complement strand
GAAGTGTAGTCAGCCGGACGCGGCGTGTGACGGATTCCTCGAAGTGCGCACATTCCTCGGAGCGCGCACACGAAGCGCACTCCGCCCTCCCCACGGAGCGGGACGCTCCGCCACCACGGGCGGGGAGACAGTTTCCCATCTCTGTACGGGTCCGGGATGGTTCTCGCCCGAAGCGGTCCGTTCCCTGGCCGATTCCGTCTAGCGTGGCGGCGAAAGACAGCCGCAGCCTTCCGAACCGCACGGAATGAGTGCCCCCATGAACCGCAGCTCCGGTCGCCGGATGCCGGGCGACCTCCCCGCCGAGGCCACCAGCTTCGTCGGGCGGCGGCACGAACTGGCCCAGGTGGCCGAGGTGTTGACGCGGGCCCGGCTCGTCACCCTGACCGGCCCCGGCGGCGTCGGCAAGACCCGGACCGCGGTGCGCGCCGCGCACGAACTGCGCACCTCCTTCGAGGCGGGCGTCCAACTGGTCGAGCTCTCCGCGCTGCGCGACCCGGAACTGCTCGCCAATACCGTCGCCGCCGCGCTCGACCTGCCGGAACAGGCGGCGCGTCCCGCGATCGAGGTGATCGCCGACTACCTCGAGGACAAGGACCTCCTGCTGCTCCTCGACACCTGCGAGCACCTGGTCGACGCCTGCGCGATGCTCTGCGACGAACTGCTGCGCGCCGCGCCCCGACTGAGGATCGTGGCGACCAGCCGGCAGCCGCTGGACGTGGCCGGCGAGCACGTCCTGGCGATCGGCCCGTTGAGCGTGCCCGAGCTGTATCCCGGCGCCGCGGGGCAGGACTGCGACGCGCTCGCCCTGTTCGAGGACCGGGCGTCGGCGGCGGTCCCGGGCTTCACGGTGAGCGACGACAACCGGGCCGACGTGCTGGCCCTGTGCCGCCGTCTCGACGGGATCCCGCTCGCCATCGAACTCGCCGTGTCCCGGCTGCGGGTGCTGTCCCTGGACGAGATGCTGACCCGCCTCGACGACCGGTTCCGGCTGCTCACGGGCGGGCGGCGCACCTCGGTGCCGCGCCACCAGACGCTGCGTACGGCGATCGGCTGGAGCCACGACCTGTCGACCGAGCCGGAGCGGCTGCTGTGGGCCCGGCTCTCGGTGTTCGCCGGGGAGCTGAGTCTCCAGGCGGCCGAGTCGGTGTGCGCCGACGACGACGTGCTGCCGGTCGACGACGTGCTGACGTCGCTGATCGGACTCGTCGAGAAGTCGGTGGTGGTGCGGGTCGAGACGCCCGAGGGCACCCGGTACCGGATGCTCGACACGATCCGCGAGTTCGGTCTGGAGCAGCTCGCCTCGCTCGGCGGCGAGGAGCGCACCCGGCAGCGGCACCTCGCGTACTTCCTGGATGTCGCCCGGTCCTTCGACGAGGAGTGGACGGGCGACTCGCAGATCCCGCTGCTGCGGGCCCTGGTCCGCGACCAGGCCAACGTCCGGGTGGCCCTGGAGCACTGCGTGGCCTCGCCCCGGCTGCACTGCAAGGGGCTGGAGATGGCGACAGCCCTGTGGGGGTACTGGCACACCACGGGCCTGTTGACGGAGGGCCGCTACTGGCTGCGCCGTACGCTCGACGGCTGCCGCGACGAGACGCCCGTACGCGTCAAGGCCCTCTATCTGACCAGCTGGTACATGGACATCCAGGGCGAGCGCGGCAACAACGAGGACCTCCTCAAGGAGGCCGAGCGGATCGCCACCCACATCTCGGACCGGAACGGCGCGGCCTGGACGCTCGCCTTCCAGGCGCACCGCCGCTACTTCCTGGGCCGGATGGAGGGCTGCGCCGCCGACTTCGAGGAGGCCCGCACCCGGATGACGGCGCTCGGCGACGAGACGGGCCTGCGGATGCTGGGCTTCTACGGCGGCTTCATGCTGATCATCTCCGGCGACCATGAGAAGGGCATCGCCTGGTGCGACGACTCGCTGGCACGGGGCGCGGCGTACCCGGCGGAGCAGTGGGCGCGCAGCTGGGCGCTGTGGGTGAAGAGCGTGGGGCTGTGGCTCAGGGGCGACCACGACGCGTCGGTCGAGTGCTCCCGCGAGGGCATCCGCAGCAAGGCGGCGCTGCACGACCTGATGGGTCTCGCCCACTTCGCGGAGGGACTCGCCTGGCACGCGGCGCAGTTGCGGCACTTCGAGCGGGTCGCCGTGCTGCAGGGCGCCGCCGACGCGCTGTGGCGGCGGGCGGCGAAGGAGGCCCGGTTCGGCATTCCGGCGCTGCACGAGCTGCACGACCGGGCGGCCGGGCAGGCGCGGGCCGCGCTGGGCGCCGACGGATACCACGACTCGTTCGTCGAGGGCGGGCAGCTGCCGCTGGAGGTGGTGGTGGACCTGGCGCTGGATGACGAAACCGCGGCGGCACCCGACGTGCCGCCGCAGCGTTCGGGTCCCGCCGACGGGCTGACACCCCGGGAGCGACAGGTCGCCGCGCTGGTGAGCGAGGGCCTCACCAACCGGGAGATCGCGGCGAAGCTCGTGGTCTCGAAGCGCACGATCGACTCCCACGTGGAGCACATCCTCACCAAGCTCGGCTTCACCTCGCGTTCGCAGATCGCCGCGCTGCACACCGGCCCGGGGTCCGAGTCCTTCGTTCCGTCGTCCGAGGTCTGACGAAGCAGGTCGTCACGGGGCTTTGAGCGGCTACCGTGAGAGGCAGGCCCGAAGTCCCACGGAGGTCGGATGGGCGAGGACGGTGCGCGGGGGGCCGGACCGGTGCCCCGACTGCGACTCGACGAACTGCTCGAAGAGCTCCAAGTACGGATCGACGCTGTGCGCGGTACCCGGAACCGCCTTCAGGGTCTGCTGGAGGCGGTGCTCTCCGTCGGCCAGGAGCTGAACCTCTCCCAGGTGCTGCGCCGGATCGTGGAGGCGGCCGTCGT
Source organism: Streptomyces longispororuber (assembly GCF_024448165.1). Lineage (GTDB taxonomy): Bacteria > Actinomycetota > Actinomycetes > Streptomycetales > Streptomycetaceae > Streptomyces > Streptomyces longispororuber_A. The sequence continues at coordinate 71,125 of NZ_JAMOLN010000019.1, read as the reverse complement.
GCTGGTCGACGCCGAGTACGGGGCGCTCGGGGTGATCGGTGAGGACCGGCGCAAGCTGTCGCAGTTCCTTCCGGTCGGCATCAGCGACGAACTCCGGTCGCAGATCGGTGACCTGCCGTCCGGGCACGGACTCCTCGGCGAGCTGATCCGGCACCCCGAGCCGCTGCGCCTGTCGGAACTCGCCGAGCACCCCGCGTCGTCGGGGTTCCCGGCGCACCATCCGCCCATGCACACGTTCGTGGGGGTGCCGGTGCGGGTGCGGGAGGCCGTGTTCGGGAACCTGTACCTGACGCAGAAGCGCGGCGGCGGCGACTTCGACGACGAAGACGTGGCGGTGCTGCAGACGCTGGGCGCGGCGGCGGGGGTCGCGATCGAGAACGCGCGACTGTACGAGGAGGTCCAACTCCGCGAGCGCTGGCTGAAGTTGAGTGCCGATTTCACCGGGAGCCTGCTGTCGGGCACCGAGGAGAGCGAGGTCCTGCGCCTGATGGTCGAGCGGGCCCGGGAGATCGCCGGGGCGGATCTCGGCGTGGTCGCACTGATCCTTCCGGACCAGGACGACCTGCACGAGACGCTCGCGCTCGGGCACCAGGCCGAGGCGCACGACGACGTGACGCTGCCGCGCAAGGGCACGTTCGCCGGTACGGCGCTGGCCGCGGGTGAGCTGGTCACGTCCGACGACATCCGCAAGGACCCGCGGATCACCTATCAGCCGACGCGCTGGGACGGCCTCGGACCGGCCGTCGCCGCGCCGATCGGTACCGCGGCGAGCGTGCGGGGCGTCCTGATGCTGGCCCGCAAGGCGGAGTCGCAGCCGTTCTCCGCCGCCGAACTGATCCCGCTGGTCGGCTTCGCCGGGCAGGCCGCGCTCGCCCTCGAACTCGCCGACCGGCGGCGGGACACGGAGCAGATGAGCCTCCTGGAGGACCGCGACCGGATCGCCCGCGATCTGCACGACCTGGCCATCCAACGGCTGTTCGCCACCGGGATGACGCTGCAGAGCGCGCAGCGGTTCGTGCAGCACCCGGAGGCGGCCGAGCGGCTGATGCGGGCCGTGGACGACCTGGACACCACCATCAAGATCATCCGGTCGACCATCTTCGGCCTGCGCGAGCAGGACGCGCCGCCGACCGGTGCGGGGCTGCGGCTGCGCACGGTACGGGCCATCGAGGAGGCGGCCCGGGTCCTCGGCTTCACCCCCGCGCTGCGCATGGAGGGTCTGCTCGACGTGGACGTGCCGCGCGCGGTCGCCGACGACGCGCTCGCGGTGCTCGGCGAGGCGCTGACGAACGTGGCCCGGCACGCGCGGGCGTCGTCGGCGGAGGTCGCCCTGACCGTACGGGGCCGGTCGCTGACCCTGGCCGTGGCGGACGACGGCGTCGGCATCACGTCCGAGGCGGACTCGCACCGCAGCGGTCTCGCCAATCTCACGGCCCGCGCCCAGCGCCGCGGCGGCACCCTGGCCGTCGGCCCCGGCACGAGCGGCGGCACGCACCTGGAGTGGAAGGTTCCGCTGAACGAGGCGCAGCAGTGAGCCGCCGGGCCGGATGACGCACGCGCGCGGCGCCCGGCCCGGCCTCCCTCAGTCCAGGGCCTGCGGCAGCCGTGTGGCGATCACGGCCGCCTGGATGCGGCGTTCGACGCCCAGTTTCGCCAGGAGCCGCGAGATGTTGTTCTTCACCGTCTTCTCCGAGAGGAAGAGCCGGTGCCCGATCTGCCGGTTGGTCAGCCCCTCCCCCACCAGCGCGAGGATCTCGCGCTCGCGCACGGTGAGTTCGGCGAGCTGCCCCCCGGCCGGTTCGTCGCCGTGCCCGGTCTCGTCGTGCTCGGGCCCGCGCAGACTGCGCATCAGCCGGGCCGTCGTCGCCGGGTCGAGCATGGACTGGCCCGAGGCGACCGTGCGGACGGCGGAGACCAGGTCGGAACCCTTGATCTGCTTGAGGACGTAGCCGGACGCGCCGGCCATGATGGCGTCGAGAAGTGCGTCGTCGTCGTCGAACGACGTCAGCATCAGACAGCTCAACTCCGGCAGCAGACCCCGTAGTTCGCGGCAGATGGTGATGCCGTCGCCGTCCGGGAGACGCACGTCGAGCACGGCCACGTCGGGCCGCAGCGCCGGCCCGCGGGCGAGTGCCTGCGCGGCGGTGGCCGCCTCCCCGACGACCTCCATGTCGGGCTCGGCACCGAGTAGGTCGCGCAGGCCCCGACGGACCACCTCGTGATCGTCGAGCAGCAGGATGCGAATGGGACCGTCCGCGGAGAAACTGCGTGGTGGTGACGACATGCGGACCCCCTCCGTTGTGGTGTCCCCTAGATCCTGGGGCCGGAGGGGGTGATCCGCCAGGGCCGAACGGCCCCGATCGAAGCGTCCTGCGAACCGTCATCCGTAGAGCAGCGTCCCCGACCCCTGAGGTGCGTACAGGTCGAGCAGCCGGGTCCGCGTGACGCTCAGCCGGTGGGCGAGGACCTGGCCGACCCACTGGGCGACGAAGGAGCCGAGGCCGGGATCGGACGCGCACATCAGACGGACGGTGAAGGCGTCGAACTCGTCGGCCCGTACCGGAGTCTCGGTCCGTGCGCCGAGCTGCCACACGTACGGCGGGAAGAGCCAGGACCAGCCGACGAGTTCGCCGCGGCCCAGCGTTTCGACGACGGGGGACCGCCGGCCCGGTACCCGCATGTCGAGGGCGATGCTGCCGCTGCGCACGATCCAGAACCGGTCGGCGCGCGAACCCTCCTCGAAGAGCCGACGGTCCTGCGGGAAGGCCACCTCTCGGGCGATGCGCATCAGCCGGCCTCGGTGTTCCTCGGGCAGGGTCTGGCCCATGCGCGGAGCCGTGGTGGTCATGAGCGGCCTCCTTCCGGGGGCGCGGCACGACGGCCGGGAACGATTCCCTCCGGTCTCCCCCGCCGCCGGGCCGGGCTGTTCGTCGGCGTGGGGGCCGCGGCGGCGGGTCTCGCACCATCCGGACTGCCGTCGTGCGATACCTCGACGATCGCCGCCCGGCGCCCTGCCGGACAGGGGCCGAACGGCTCTGGCCTGGGGGCCTGTCGGATCCCGTCAGTTGGGGCGGCGCCGCCAGTCCGGTTCGACGCGGGCCCACTCCCGCTCCCACGCGGCGGACCGGCCGCGGTCCAGGGCCCCGCGCAGGACGAGCCGTACGGTCAGGGCGGCGCCGAGGACGGCGGCGGTGACGAGGAACGCCGCGGCGAGCGTGTGGGACCAGATGTCGTCGGTGCCCCAGGGCGGCGTGGTGACGTCACCGCTCCGGTCGAGCCACACGGCGGTGCCGTCGCCACGGTCGAGGCCGGCCGGGACGGGGGCCGTGGCGACGACGGTGCGGCCCGCCGGGTCGGTCCAGCGGACCACGACCGGATACCGCTGGTCGTCCTGCGTGCCGCTGGCGGACGCCACGAAGTCCGGTGCGTCCTCGACGAGTTCGGCCCGGACGACGTGCCGGGAGACCACCTGGCGGCGCGCGTGTTCGCGCGCGTCGGCGTGGGCGTCCCAGCCGGTCAGCACGCCCGCCGCCGGGGCCACCAGGAGGGCGAGCACGCCGAGCAGCACCCCCGCCCATGCCTCGATCACGTCGGACCTGCGGCGCAGCGGATTGCCTGGGCGCCTCCCCGCGGACCTGCCCGTCACCATGGCCGCCTCCCTCCCGGGAGGTCCCACGCTCGCGTGCCGCGCGGGTCCGGTCACAGGGGCCGAACGACCCCTCGCACAGGGCCGGTTCGCCTCTCCCGGTGGGGGTGGCTCCGGTGGCACGGTCCGAGTCAGCGCGCGCCCCTGCAGCCCGGCTCGCCGCACCGGATCGGACGCCCGCTTCGCGAGGCCGGCACGAGTGACCACCCCCGTGCGTGGAACCCGTACCGGAGCACACCGTCCGCGTCACCGCCACGGAGAGGTAACCCGTCATGACCAGCACCCGCGTCCTGAGCGTCGGGACGGACGGTTCCCGCGAGAGTGCGGACGCCGCCGACTGGGCGGCCCGGGAGGCACTGCGGCGCAGGCTGCCCCTGCGGCTCGTCCACGCCGACACCGGCGGCCCGGCCGAGCGGACCGCTCCGCCGCCGCCGGACGTCGACCTGCCGGCCCGCAGCCTCCTGGACCGCGTCGCGCTGCATCTCTCCTACGCCTACCCGGAGTTGGACATCGTCGCGCGGCGCAGGACCGCACCGCCGGTGGCCGCGCTCCTGGAGACGGCGGCGGTCTCCGAGTCCCTGGTGCTCGGTTCGCGCGGCTTCACGGGCTACTCGGGATTCCTCGTCGGCTCGGTGGCCCTCGCCGTGACGGCACGGTCGCTGCATCCGGTCGTCCTGGTGCGGGCGGGCGGCATTCCGCAGGACGAGCGGACCACCGACGGGGACGGGTACCGGCCGGTGGTCGTCGGCGTCGACGTGACGGCGCCCGCCGACGAGGTCCTCTCGTACGCCTTCGAGGCGGCGGCCCTGCGGGGGGCGCCGCTGCACGCGCTGCACGCCTGGACGCTGCCGCCGCTGCGCGGCAACACGCCGGGGGACGCGCTGCCCGGTGACGCGGCCCGCCGCGAGACGCTGCGCCGAAGGTCCCTGACGGAGGCGCTGCGGCCGTGGCGCACGAAGTACCGGGACGTGCCGGTCGTCGAGCGCCTCGTCTACGGGCAGCCCGGCCACCACCTCCTCAAGGCGTCGACCGACGCGAGCCTGACGGTGATCGGCCGCCGCGCCGAGTCGACCCACCTGGGCTGCACCGCGCATTCGGTGGTGCACCACGTGACGAGCCCGGTGGCGGTCGTCCCGCACACCTGACGGCGGCGGCTCAGTCCCCGAAGTAGGCGATGGCCGCCCGCACTCCGTCGGCGAGGGCCGTCACCTCGTCGAGCGTGTTGTACACGTAGAACGAGGCGCGGGTGGTGCCCTGGACGCCGAACCTGCGGTGCAGCGGACGGGCACAGTGGAGACCGACGCGCACCGCGACCCCGTGCGCGTCGAGGACCTGGCCGACATCGTGCGGATGGATCCCGTCGACGGTGAAGGACACGGCCGAGCCACGGTCCCGGGTGTCGGCGGGGCCGATGACGCGGACGCCGGGGATCTCGCCGAGCAGGTCGAGGGCGCGGGCGGTGAGCAGGTCCTCGTGCGCGGCGACGGCGTCCATGCCGAGGCCCGTGAGGTAGTCGACGGCGGCGGCGAGTCCGACGCTCTGCGCGGTCATCGGCACCCCGGCCTCGAACCGCTGGGGCGGCGGCAGGAACGTCGTGCGGTCCATCTCCACGACCTCGATCATGGAGCCGCCGGTGAGGAACGGCGGCAGTCCGGCCAGCAGGTCGCGCCTGCCCCAGAGCACGCCGACACCGCTCGGACCGAGCATCTTGTGTCCGGAGAAGACGAGCACGTCCGCCCCCAACTCCTGTACGTCCACGGCTCGGTGGGGCACCGACTGGGCGCCGTCGACGACCACGAGGGCGCCCGCGGCGCGGGCCCGGTCGGCGATCTCGCGCACCGGGTTCAGGGTGCCGAGGACGTTCGACTGGTGGGTGAGGGCGACGACCTTGGTGGTCTCGTCGACGAGCCGGTCGAGGCCGGCGAGGTCGAGTCGCCCGTCGTCGGTGAGGCCGAACCATTCGAGGCGGGCGCCGGTGCGCTCGGCGAGCTGCTGCCACGGCACGAGGTTGGCGTGGTGCTCCATCTCCGTGACGACGATCCGGTCGCCGGGGCCGATCCGCCGCCCGTTCTCCAGGGCGTACGCGACGAGGTTCACGCCCTCCGTCGCGTTCTTGGTGAAGACGATCTCGTCGGCGGCGGCGCCGATGAAGCCGGCGATGGTGGCGCGGGCGTTCTCGTACGCCTCGGTGGCCTCTTCGGCGAGCTGGTGGGCGCCGCGGTGCACGGCGGCGTTGCGGGTGAGGTAGAACTCCCGCTCCGCGTCGAGGACCTGGAGGGGTTTCTGGGTGGTGGCGCCGGAGTCGAGGTAGCGCAGCGGGGCGCCGTCCCGCAGCGTCCGGTGCAGGATCGGGAAGTCCTCACGGACCTTTTCGACGTCGAGGGCCACAGCGGCCGCCTCCCCAGTTCTCACGCTTTTTCTTGTCGTTCAGCGTGAGAGACACTAAGCACCCTCACGCAGAATGGCAAGCGTTACCATGAGGACGTGGATCACGAAGCCCCGCACTACCTCCATCAGCTGCCGGTCCCCGGACAGGACGAGTACGCGTCGCTGACCCTGGTGAACACGCGCTTCACGGTCAGCCACGGCCCGGTCGACCTGCTGGAGGACCCGGAGGCCGCGCATCTGTGGCTGGTGCGGCACGCTCTGCTGCCCGACCGCGCGGCGCTCGGCGGGCGGCAGTTGAGCCGGCTGCTCGCGCTGCGGGACTGCGTGCGGGTGCTCTTCGAGGCGCGCGCGGCCGGTGGCCGCCCGCCGGCCGATGCCCTGGCGACGTTCAACTCGGCGCTGGCCGCGGCCCCTTCGACCCCGCGACTGGCCTGGCCCGCGGACGGCCCGCAGCGCGCCGACGAGCCGGACGCCGGGAATCCGGCCGCGGCCGCGCTGTCCCAGCTGGCCGAGGACGCGGCCGAGCTGCTCACCGGTCCGGAGGCGGAGCAGCTCACCGCGTGCGCGGCGCAGGGCTGCGACCGGTGGTTCCTGCGGGCGCACGCCGCCCGCCGCTGGTGCACGACGAAGTGCGGCAACCGCGTGCGGGCGGCCCGGCACTACGCGGCCCGCAAGGGCGGCTGACCCGGCCGGGCGACTACCGCGCGGCGGCGGCCGGCACGGGGACCGGTGCTGGGCGGCGCAGGACGAGCGCGATGCCCGCCGCGACGACCGCGGCCCCTGCCGCCGCGTACCAGCCCTGCCGGAACGCGGTCACCGTGACGGGAGCGCCCAGCACGGTGACGGTCACAGCGACGCCGAGCACGGAGCCGGTCTGGCGGGCCATGGTGGTGAGCGCGGAGCCGGTGGCGAAGCGGTCCGGAGGCAGCGCGGTGGCGGCGGCGCCGACCAGGGTGGGCAGCGCGAGGCCCACGCCGATCCCGGTGATCAGCATGCCGGGCAGGAATCCGGTGGCGTACCGCGGCACGGCGTCGACGCCCACCGCCCACCACACGAGCCCGGCCGAGAACAGCAGACAGCCCACCGCGGCCGTCCCACCGGCACCGAGGCGGCGCACGACGGGCCCGGAGGCGACGGCGAGGACGGGGACGACCAGCGGCCCCGGCGCGATGGCGAGCCCGGTGCGGATCGCCGACCAGCCCCACATCTGCTGGCACCAGAGCACGGCGGTGAGCAGCATCGCCGCGAACGCCACGGTGAACAGCAGCGCCGCCACGGTCGCGACGCCGAAGGCGGGGATCCGCAGCAGCGGCAGCTCAACGACCGGCGCGGGGTGCCGGGCCGACCGCCACCGGAAGACGGCCACGAGTCCCAGCGCCACCGCGAGCGTCACCGCGAAGCGGCCCGAACTCCAGCCCCACTCCTGCGCCTTGACGAGCGCGAGGGCGAAGGCGCCGATCGCGCCGGTGAGCACGGCCGCGCCGGGCAGATCGGGCAGCGGGCCCGAGCGGTCCGGCCGGTCGGCGGGCAGCGCCCGCGCCCCCGCCATGAGCCCCGCGACCCCGACGGGCGCGTTCACGAGGAACACCCAGCGCCAGTCGGCCTCGACCAGGAGTCCGCCGACGACCGGCCCGAGCCCGGCGGCGATCCCGCCGATCGCGGCCCAGGACCGGACGGCGCGCGGCCGCCGCTCCGCGGGGGTGGCGACGAGCAGCAGGGCGAGCGACGTCGGCATCAGTGCGGCGGCCCCCGCGGCCTGCACGGCCCGGGCCGCGATCAGCCAGCCCACGCCGGGGGCGAGCGCGCACAGCACCGACGCCACCGTGAACACGGTGAGCCCGAGCAGGAATCCGCGCCGGTGCCCGTACCGGTCGGCGAGGCGGCCCGCCGGGACCAGCAGCGCCGCGAAGACGATGGCGTACGCGTTGAGGACCCACGACAGGGCGGCGAGGGACGTCCCGTCGAAGGAGGCACCGAGCGCGGGCACCGCGACGTTCACGATGAACAGGTCCAGGTTCACGACGAAGACACCGGCGGAGACGATCCACACGGTGAGTGAGTTTGATTTTCCAACGGTCATGGCGGTGAACGTAGCGTGCGCCGCGCCGACCGCACAACCGCGCCCGCGCAGCGATGAGTACAAGCCCCGCCGGGAGTCGTATTCAGTGACGACTTCAGCGACAACTCGGCGAAGACCTCAGCGAGGCCTCAGTGAGGACTTCACCGCTGACCGAGCGCCGCTCCGGCGCCGACCAGGAGGTGCCCCATGTGCTCCCACCAGCCGCCGTGCCCGTCCGCCGACCGCCCCGACCGCGACGCCGCGCGCATCGTCGCGGCCCACCCCGAGCAGGGCTGGAACCTGCTCTGCAACGGCACGATCGTGTTCGACGACACCGGCGAACTGCTGCCGGGCGGCAGCGCGCTGGCGCCCGTGCGGCCGGTGTGGCCGACGATGTCCCTCGCGGCCTGAAACGATCGGTCCGCTTCGACGCGGAGCCCCAAGATCAACAAGACTGCGCCGCATGAAATTCGGCGTGAATCTCCTCAACTTCGGCTCCGGCACGACCCCCGAGAGCCTGGTCCGGCAGGCCACGGACGCCCGTGACCTCGGCTTCACCTTCGCGATGATCTCGGACCACATCGCGGTGACCCCGGACGTGCACGCGGTCTATCCCGCCCCGTTCTACGACCAGTTCCTGCTCGCCGCGCATCTCGCGGGCCGTGTCCCCGGCCTGACGCTCGGCACCACGATCACCGTGATCCCGTACCGGCATCCGCTGCAGACGGCCCGACTCGCCGCGAACGTCGACCAGTTGACCGACGGCGGCTTCATCCTCGGCGCCGGGGTCGGCTGGTCCGCCGCCGAGTACCGCGCGCTCGGCGTCCCGTTCGAGGAGCGCGGCGCCATCACCGACGAGTACCTGACGGCGATCCGCGCCGCCTGGACGCAGGACCCCTGCGACTTCCAGGGCCGGTACGTCTCGTTCGAGGGCGTCCGGACCGCGCCCGCACCCGCCTCCACCCCGCACGTGCCGGTGTGGGTGGGCGGCGACTCCCCGGCGGCGCTGCGCAGGGCCGCGCGGCTCGGCGAGGCCTGGCACCCGTTCCGGCCGACCCTCGCGGCCCTGCGCGCACAGCTCCCCCGGCTCGCGGAGGAAGCCGAGCGGGCGGGGCGCCCGGTGCCGGAGTTCACCCCGCGGATCCAGCTGGCCGTGGGCGCGGTCCCGGACACCGATGACCGGCCGCTCGGCCACGGCAGCATCGACCGGATCCGCGCCGACGTGGAGATCCTGGCCGAACTCGGCGCCACGCACGTCCTGTTCGACACCTACCCCGGCGACCCCGCGGCGCGGGGCAGCGCCGACGACGACCGGCGGGTCCTGGAGCTGCTGGTCGAGAAGGTCGTCGGCGCCGCCGCGCTCACCAGCTGACGAGCAGTGTCTGCGGTCCCCGGATGAACCCCTTGCTCTGCCACCGCGTCTCGGCCGGGTCCCCGGCCAGCCGCAGCCCGGGGAAACGGGCGAGCAGCCCCGCCAGCATCACCTCGGACTCCATCCGGGCCAGCATCGCACCGATGCAGTGGTGCGGGCCGTGCCCGAAGGAGAGGTGCGCCGTCCCGGTCCGGTCGAAGTCGACCGTGTCCGGCTCGGCGAAGACGCCGGGGTCCCGGTTCGCCGCGAGGTACGAGGCGTAGACGGCCTCGCCCTGCCGGATCAGCACCCCGCCGACCTCCACGTCCTCGGTGGCGATCCGGGGCAGGCCGACGCCGTTGCGGTGCGGGATGTGCCGCAGGAGTTCGTCGACCGCCTGCGGCACAAGCTCCGGCTCGGCGCGCAGCCGGTCGGCGAGTTCGGGCCGGGTGAGCAGCGTGTAGACCATGTTCGCGCTGTTGTTGCGGACCGCGTGGGCGCCGCTGACCAGGACGGCCGTGGCCAGGGAGACGGCTTCCGCCTCGCTGATCTCGCCGGCCGCCTCGGCGCGCGCGAGGACCGAGGCGAGGTCGTCGTCCGTACTGCCGCGCCGGTCGGCGAGCAGTTCCACGATGTACCGCCGCATCCGCTCCTTGGCGGCCTCGCTGGACTTGGGTCCCGGGCCCGCCGAGAGGATCACGTCCGGCCAGTCCGCGAGGCGGGCCCGGTCCTCGGCCGGCACCCCGAGCAGATCGCTCACCACGGCGAGCGGGAACGGGCCGTGCAGGTGCGCCACCAGATCGGCGGGCGGGCCCGCCTCCTCCATGGCGTCGAGCAGTTCGGCCGCGGTGTGCTCGGCGAGCGGGCGAAGCCCCTTCATGGTGCGGCCGGTGAACGCCTTGGTCATCACCTTGCGCAGCCGGGTGTGGTCCGGCGGATCCGCGTAGTTGAGGCCGACGGTCGCGGCCACGCGGTGCGCCATCATGCCGTTGACCTCGCGCCCGACGAGCGCCGACCGGCTGAACCGGGGATCGGAGGTGACCAGGCGGACGTCCGGGTAGCGGGTGACGAGCCAGGCGTCCCGCTCCGTCCCGAACGGCATGCGCACCCGCGCGACCGGCTCCTCGCGCAGCACATCGGCGAGCAGCGGGTCGAAGGTGAGCGCGGGCAGGTCCTCCAGGGCCCAGGCGCGGACGGGCCGGTCACCGCCGACCGGTTCCGGTCCCGCCAGGTCCTCGCGTACGGTCTTGTCGTTCACGCGCCCATGCCTTCCCCGGGGTGTCCGCGGGGCAACGCCGGTGCGTCCGATCGGGTGTTCGCACTACGCAAACAGGGTGCAAGGCTTGCGCTAATCTTGCGTTCCATGACGCGCAGACTTGCTCAGGTGGCGAAGAAGGTCGGAGTCAGCGAGGCCACGGTCAGCCGGGTGCTCAACAACAAGCCGGGCGTCTCGGAGGCGACCCGCCAGTCGGTGCTCACCGCGCTCGACGTGCTCGGCTACGAGCGGCCCACTCAGCTGCGCGGCGAGCGGGCCCGGCTGGTCGGACTCGTCCTGCCGGAGCTGCAGAACCCGATCTTCCCCGCGTTCGCCGAGGTGATCGGCGGCGCGCTCGCGCAGCAGGGGCTCACACCGGTGCTGTGCACCCAGACCAAGGGCGGCGTGTCGGAGGCGGACTACGTGGAGCTGCTGCTCCAGCAGCAGGTCTCCGGCGTCGTCTTCGCGGGCGGACTGTTCGCGCAGGCCGACGCCGAGCACGGGCACTACCAGCGCCTGGCCGAGCGCAACGTGCCGGTGGTGCTCGTCAACGCGTCCATCGAGCAGCTCGACTTCCCGTGCGTGGCCTGCGACGACGCGGTCGCGGTCGAGCAGGCGTGGCGGCACCTGGCCTCGCTGGGGCACGAGCGGATCGGTCTGGTGCTCGGCCCGCAGGACCACATGCCTTCCCAGCGCAAGCTGGCGGCGGCGCGCGCCGCCGCCAGATCACTGGGCGGCGAGCTGCCGGACGACGCGGTGGAGCGGGCCCTGTTCTCCCTGGAGGGCGGGCACGCGGCGGCGGCCCGGCTGCTGGCCCGCGGCATCACGGGCGTCATCTGCGCCAGCGACCCCCTGGCCCTCGGCGCGGTCCGCGCCGCGCGGCGCGCGGGCCGCTCGGTGCCCGGCGAGGTCTCGGTGGTCGGCTACGACGACTCGGCGTTCATGAACTGCACGGAGCCGCCCCTGACGACGGTCCGCCAGCCGATCGAGGCGATGGGCCGGGCCGCGGTCGAGCTGCTGGTCGCGCAGATCCAGGGCAGCACGGTGCCGCCCGGCGAGCTCCTCTTCGAGCCCGAGCTGGTGGTCCGCGGCTCAACGGGGCAGGCACCCGCGGACGCGTGACGGGCGCGTGGCCGGCACCCACCGCCACCCGCACGCAGACGCTTCGCTTTTTGCGTGGAGTGCGCGACAACGTGCACATGCCCGTCACCCCGCTCGCCCCGGGCACCCTGTCGCCACGGGCCCTCCCGCGGCACCGGAGATCCCCTCCCGCGACGTAGACCGCAGTACGCCGATCGACCCCCACCCAGTGATCGCACGTATGAGCCTGGCATACGCATCACCCGGCCACGCGTTCGACCGCAGCACCCTTCGGAGCCGTCCGCGAGGACTACGGCATATGCCAGAAGCACCACCGCATCGTGTATGGCGAAATGCCTTACGAGGCCAGGCGGCCTGTGCCAAAGTCTGTAGCGGTCCTTCCGTCAGCCTTGGCCACTCGTGCCTGCATCGGAGTTCGTCATGCCGCCCCATGTCTTCGCGGACCGCCCCACCGGCCAGCCGCCGGAGCGAGGCACGGTCGACGCGCTGATCACGCAGACGCGCCGTCTGCTCGGCGACGTCGACGCGGTCCGGCGCGAGAAGACGGGCACCACGGTCGACGCGACCGACCCCGAGGCCCGCTGGCAGCGCGCGCTGTACGAGCTGGCCGTGCACCAACTCAACGACCTGGACCGGCACTTGGCCCAGCTGCGGGACGGCCCGGCCACCCACGACAACGTGCCGCCCCAGCGGGCCGGCACCGAATCGAGAACCGGCTCGCTGATCAGCCGGGTCGGCAGCGCCGAGTGGAACCTGCTGACCGACGAGGCCAGTTGGTCCGGCGAGCTGTACCAGATCCTCGGCCGCGACCCGGCCGCCGCCCCGCTCACCCTCGATGAACTGCCCTCCGTGGTGCACGCCGACGATCAGCCGAAGCTGACCGCGATGGTCACCGACTGCCTGATCGACGGCAAGCCGATCGACGGCGAGTTCCGCATCGCGCGCGCGGACGGCTCCGTGCGCACCGTGCACATGATGGGCGAGCCCGTGCTCGACGCCGACGGCTCGACCGCCTCGATGTGGGCGGTCGTGCGCGACGTCAGCGAACTGCGCCGCAGCCAGCGCGCGGTCAGCGAGACCCGTGACTCGCTCCAGCGCCAGCGGCACATCGCGCAGACCGAGCACCGGCTCGCGGTCGAGCTGCAGGAAGCCGTGCTGCCGCCGTGGCGCGGCTCCCTGCGGCTCCCGCACGGCGCCCCTGGCGGACTCGACCTCTCCGCCCGCCACCTCCCCGCCACGACCGGCTCCCCGATCGGTGGCGACTGGTACGACGCGCTCGAACTGCCTGACGGACAGACCCTGTTGACCGTCGGCGGACTCACCGGACACGGCGTCGGCGTCACCTCCGGCATGGCCATGATGCTCGGCGCGGTCCGCGGCATGGCCGTCTCCGGCACCCGCCCCGCCGAGCTGCTCGGCTGGCTCAACCACCTCCTCGACTCCTCCGCGCAGCCCTCCCTCGGCAGCGCCCTGTGCTGCCGCTACGACCCGGCCGCCCGCACACTGGCGTGGGCGCAGGCGGGACACCCCGCCCCGCTGCTGTTCCGCGACGGGACGGGGCGTGCGCTCACGCCGCCCGAGGGCGTGCTGCTCGGCGCGACCACCGGCGCCGCGTACGGGCAGGCCGAGGAGACCCTGCGCAGCGGCGATCTGCTGCTGCTGCACACCGACGGCCTGGTGCCACGGCGCGGCGAGACCGCTGCCGCGGGCCGGCTGCTCGCACTGGCACCGCGCCTGACCGAGGCCCGTGACGCACAGGAGTGCCTGAGCGTGGTCATGGACGAGTTCGGTGTGGGCGAGCGCGAGGACGACGCCTGTGTGCTCGTCGCCAGGATCGGCTCCTGAGTCGGTCCCTGGCGGCGTACGGGTACTCGGTCGATCTGCTCCGGTACGGAGCCGGGGCTACGCCTGCATGCGCTTCCCCGGCACCCTGGGCAGCGCCAGCTTGATCTCCTGACGCAGGTCCTCGATCTTCGGGTAGCCGGCGTAGTGCCCGGTGAGCCGGTACATCTCACGCAGCCGGTCCCAGGTGCGATGGGACGAGTTCGACCCCATCGACGAGAGCGCCAACCGCGCGTACCGGTCCGCCTGTTCGGGGTCGTCGGCGATGAAGCAGGCCGATGCCATCGACAGGTGGTCGAAGATCTTCGAACGGTCGCGGCCGCCCGCGCGCAGCGCGAGGGCCTCCTTGGCGTGCCGCTGCGCGATGACGGCGGCACCGGGCTCGTGCTCGGCGAGGGTGCGGTAGGCGAGGGCCTGCATACCGTGCAGGTCCGCCTCGTCGAACATCTGCATCCAGCTCGGCGGTGGCACGTCACCCTTGTCCGAGACGAAGAGGTCCTCCGCCTCCCCGAGGGTGCGGCGCATCGCCTGCCCCTTGCCCATCGACGCCTGCGCCCAGGCCTCGATGGTGTAGAGCATGGCCTTGGTCCGCGGCAGCACCGCGTCCCCCGAGCCGGACTTGGCGAGCTTCATCAGGTCGAGCGCCTCGTCGGGCGCACCCAGGTGGATCTTCTGACGGGCGGCCCTGGACAGGGCCTCGCCGGCCCGGGGCCGGTCGCCGCCCTCGCGCGCGGCGTGCGCGGCGATGACGAAGTACTTCTGGGCCGTGGGTTCGAGGCCGACGTCGTGGGACATCCAGCCCGCGAGGACGGCGAGATTGGCGGCGACACCCCAGAGGCGCCGCTGCAGGTGGTCGGGGTGGCGGTAGGAGAGCATTCCGCCGACTTCGTTGAGTTGGCCGACGACTGCCTTGCGCTGCAACCCGCCGCCGCGGGAGGCGTCCCAGGCCCGGAACACCTCGACCGATCGCTCCAGTTCCTCGATCTCCTGCGACCCGATGGGGGCGGCCTCGTAGCGGTCGAACCCAGCGGGGTCGGCGTGCAGGGGATCAAGGGAACGGGGGGCGTCGGCCACGAGGGCCGGGTCGGTGTGCAGCCAGTCGTGCATGGCGCTGCTGAGTGCGGATCCTGCGGCGAGCGCGGCACCCGCGCCCACCAAGCCGCGTCGGTTGAGCATGAGGTCCATTCCCGTGAATTCGGTGAGGACCGCAGCTGTCCGCTCGGGCGCCCACGGCACTCCGTCGGGGCCCTGTTGATCCAGGCCCCCGGCGCCTTGCCGTTTCCCCGTGCGCCCGTGCCGGACGAGACCGAGATCCTCGATGGTCACGACACGGCCGAGTCGCTCGGTGAACAGAGCCGCCAGCACCCGTGGCACCGGATCGCGCGGGATCTCTCCCATGTCGATCCAACGCCGCACCCGCGAGGTGTCCGTCGCCAGCTGCGGATGGCCCATGGCCGCCGCCTGCCGGTTGACGAGTCGCGCGAGCTCCCCCTTGGACCAGCCGGCGAGGCCGAACAGGTCGTTCAGGCGGGTGTTGGGTTGTCCGTTCACGTAAGCCCCCAGGTTCTCGGCTGAGTTGACAGTAGCCCTCTGTCAGTTGCTGAGCGACTATTCGCCAGGGTTCGCCAGGGTGCGCCAGCTGTTGTGCCTCGGGCCCTCGGGTGTCAGGTAGGAATGCGCCACCCCGACCCGGTCGCCGCAGGGCATTCCCCAGGGTGTACCGAATCGGCCGGGCCGGGCGGCGCAGCAACTCGTCGGCACGCGAAGGGATCTGTCTCTCCCATGTACACAGCATCGTCCTCCGTGTCCGCCCCGCCCCGGCCGCTGCGTCCCGCCCGTCCGGCGGTCCCCGGCAGCGGCCCGTACCTCGACCCCGCGCGGACCGCCGCCCCGGCGCTCGGTGGCGTCGGCAGGACTCGGCGCGTCCCGGGGCTCGGCACGCAACCCCTCAGCGGGAGACTCGACTTGTCCGGCCCTCAGGGCGCCCAGCTGCGCACGGCGATCGCCTCGGTGCACCGGATCTGCCCGGAGTTCCATCCGGTGCAGGTGCTGCGCCGGAGCCCGCGCTCCGTGCTGCTTGTCGGTACGACAGGGCGCAGCACCGCCGTAGCGAAGTGTTTACTGGATCACTCCCCCGTGTGGGCGGAGCGGGTCCGGCACGAAATAGCCGCATACCGTTCGTTCGTCCGACACCGGCCGCCGGTGCGGGTCCCGCGTCTGATCGCGGCCGACCCGGACAACGGGACGCTGGTGATCGAGCGGATGCCCGGCCGGGTGGCGGCCCTGCAGCGCCACCCGGTCGAGGCACCGCCGCGGGCGGACGTGCGCGCCGCGCTCGGCGCGATCTGCCGGCTCAACCAGTGGCGGCCGCCGGCGGGCACCTTCGAGGCGCCACTGGACTACGCGGAGCGGATCAACAGGTTCCATGAGCTGGGCCTGCTGACCGACCGTGACATGGGGGACCTGCAGAAGCTGCTGCACGGCATCGCGCACACCTCGGGCCGGGGCGGCATGGGCCAGTTCTGCCACGGCGACGCGCTGCTGTCGAACATCCTGCTCTCTCCCGCGGGTCCGGTCCTGGTGGACTGGGAGCACGCCGGCTGGTACCTGCCGGGCTACGACCTGGCGACGCTCTGGACGGTCCTGGGCGACGCCCCGGTCGCGCGCCGGCAGATCAGCCAGCTCGCGCAGTCCGGCGGCCCGGCGTCCCGGGACGCGTTCCTGGTCAATCTGATGCTCGTCCTGACCAGGGAGATCCGTACCTACGAGACGGCCGTGCAGCGTTCCATGCACGAGCAGACCCCGGCGGCACCGACTCAGGCCCATCCCGGTGCTGCGCCGTCCGGCGAGGAGCAGCGGCTGTTGCTGCGCCGCCTGCACGACGACTGCAACATGGCCCGAAGGGCGGTCCGTGCGGCAGTCGGCACTCGCTGACGGGGACGGGGATCCGCGGTGCGCCCGGGAGGAAGTCGGCGCACCGCGGATCTTTGTGTCGCCCGGCCGCCGCGCCGTCCAGAGGTCCACACCACTGACGCGTCGCAGGCGGTCGCACCACCGCTGAGGAAACCCCGGCACACGCCTGCTGACATGCGGAATCCCTGGAAATCCCGTGACCCGTCGGATGATTGACGGATCGTCGGTGAGCCGATACCACTGAGCACGATCGGCCCCGCACGCACCCGCGCTCCATCCCGACCCCGGCGTTCCCAGGAGGCACCGTTGCATCGGTCCATCCGTCCCCGCACCGCCAGACGTTCCCGTACGGGAGTACGCGCGGCCGGCTCCCTCGCGACAGCGGCCCTGCTGCTCCCCCTGCTGGGCGCGGCGCCGCCGGAGAGCCCGGCGGCCGCCCCTTCGGCGCGTCTGCAGGGCGCGTTCGCCTCGGCGGCCGCCGAGTACCGGGTCCCGCAGAGCGTGCTGCTCGGCGTCTCCTATCTGCAGTCCCGCTGGGACGCGCACGGCGGCGCGCCGAGCGTCACCGGCGGGTACGGCCCGATGCACCTCACCGACGCGCGCACGGCCCTGGCGCGGACCGTGGTACACGACCACGCCGAGGGCGACGCCCGCGGCGACGACTCGCGGGCCCCCCTGAAGGCGACCGCGGCCGACGTGCCCACGGACGCCCAACTCCCCGCACGGCTGAAGACGTTGGTGCGCGCATCCCAGGTCAGCGGCATCCCCGCCGAGGAGCTGCGCAGCGACCCCGCGGCGAACGTGCGGGGTGGCGCCGCCCTCCTCGCCGCGGCGCAGCAGAAGCTCGGCAAGCCGCTCAGCGAGAACCCCGCGGACTGGTACGGCGCGGTCGCGACGTTCTCCGGCGCGGACGACGCGGCGACCGCGGCGACGTACGCGAACGACGTGTTCGCGGTGATCCGCGACGGCGAGCGGCGCACCACGGACGCGGGCCAGACCGTGACGCTCGCCGCCGAGTCCGACGCGAAGCCGCAGGCGGCACAGATCGAGAAGATGGGCCTGCGCAAGGCGAACGCCTCGGACACCGAGTGCCCGAAGACGGTGTCGTGCGAGTGGATCCCGGCGCCGTACGAGGAGTTCGGCGACGGCGACTACGGCAACCACGACCTGGCGGACCGGCCGAACGACCAGAGCATCGACTACATCGTCATCCATGACACGGAGGCGACGTGGGAGGAGACGCTCAAGCTGGTCCAGGACAAGACGTATCTGGCCTGGCACTACTCGCTGCGCTCGACCGACGGCCACATCGTGCAGTCGATCAAGGCGAAGGACGTCGGCTGGCACGCGGGCAACTGGTACGTGAACGCCAAGTCGGTCGGTCTGGAGCACGAGGGCTTCCTGACGCAGCCGGACTCCTGGTACACGGAGGAGATGTACCGGTCGTCGGCGCGGCTGGTGAAGTACCTGTCGAAGAAGTACGACATCCCGCTGGACCGGCAGCACATCCTCGGCCATGACACGGTGCCGGGGCCGACGACGGCGAACATCCCGCAGATGCACACCGACCCGGGCCCGTACTGGGACTGGGCGCACTACTTCGCGCTGATGGGCAAGTCGTTCCACCGCACGGCGGGTCCGGGCGGCGGTGTGGTGACGGTCAACCCGCGGTTCGCCACGAACCAGCCGGTGTTCACGGGCTGCGTGAAGGCGGGCGAGACGTGCGCGCCGCACGGGTCGAGCGCGGTGCGGGTGTACGCGGAGCCGAGCGAGGACGCTCCGCTGATCAAGGACATCGGTCTGCGGCCGGGCGGCCAGGCCTCCACGACCGACGTGAACGACATGGCGTCGCGGCTCTCCACGGGCCAGCAGTACGCGGTCGCGGAGCGCCGGGGCGACTGGACGGCGGTCTGGTACCTGGGCCAGAAGGCCTGGTTCAAGAACCCGGCGAAGCAGCCGACCGCCGTGGACGCCAAGGGTCTCGTGGTCACGCCGAAGGCCGGTGCGACCGAGGTCCCGGTGTACGGGCGGGCCTACCCGGAGAAGGAGGCGTACCCCGCGGGCATGACGCCGCAGGCGATCTCGCCGCTGCCGTACAAGCTGCTCGCGGGACAGCGCTACGTGGTCGGCGGGCGGACGATGGGCGAGTACTTCTACTCCCCGACGTTCGACACGACGAGCCACCGGGTGGTCCGGGGCGAGGACGTGTACTACGAGATCCAGTTCGGTCACCGCGTGGCGTACGTGCGGGCGGCGGACGTCCAGGTGACGCCGTCCACCGTGTCGTAACCGGCAGGATCCGCAGGGCGGTCGGGCCCGGCTTCGCCGTGGGGGCGGAGCCGGGCCCGACGTGTGTCAGCCGAAGACGTAGCGGCGACCGGCGATCGCCCTGAACGTCTGCTGTCCGCCGCTCAACAGGGTGCTGCGGACGGTCAGTTCACGGGTGCGGGCGGCGGTCACGACGAGCCGGGTGGCCCGGCCGGCCGCCCACGTCACGTCGACGGTGGCGCCGCCGCGGGCGCGCAGTCCGCGCACGGAGCCGTCGGGCCAGCTCGCCGGGAGCGCGGGGAGCACCTCGATCACGTCGAACTGGCTCTGCAGCAGCATCTCGACGACGCCCGAGGTGGCACCGAAGTTGCCGTCGATCTGGAACGGCGGGTGGGTGTCCCAGAGGTTCGGCAGGGTGGACGCCCTGAGCTGCTCGGAGAGCATCTTGTGGGCGTGGTCGCCGTCGCGCAGCCGCGCCCAGAAGTTGATCTTCCAGGCCTTGGACCAGCCGGTGCCGCCGTCGCCGCGGGCGGTGAGCGAGACCTTGGCCGCGTCGGCCCACTCGCTGCCGGGTTCGATCTGACGGCCCGGGTGCAGGGCGTAGAGGTGCGAGACGTGCCGGTGGTCGTCGGTGGGGCCGTCGAGGTCGGTCTTCCACTCCTGGAGCTGGCCCCACGATCCGATGCGCAGGCCGGGGTCCAGCCGGTCGAGGGTGTCGGCCAGCTGCTTGCGGAAGGCGGGCGCGTCGCCCAGGGTCTTGGCCGCTTCCAGGGTGTTGGTGAGCAGGTCGTGCACGATCTGCTGCGACATGGCGGCGCCGGCCGTGAAGTCGCCGTGCTCGGGCGAGTAACTCGGCGTCACGACAAGGGTGTTGTCGCGCGGGTCGGTGCGCAGGTTGTCGAGCCAGAACTCGGCGGCCGACTTCATCAGCGGGTAGGCGGTGGTGCGCAGGTAGTCGGTGGAGCCGCCGAAGCGGTAGTGCTCGTAGAGCTGGGCGGTGAGCCAGGCGGCGGCCTCCGGGAACCAGAAGGCGGTCGACCAGTCGTGGACGCCGGTGAAGCCGTACGGGTTGGTCTCGTTGTGCACCACCCAGCCGCGGCTGCCGAACATCTCCTTCGCCGTACGCTCCCCGGGCGCGCGCAGCGCGGCGACGAACCGGTCGTACGGGGCCGTGGTCTCGGGCAGGTTGGCGGCCTCGGCGAGCCAGTAGTTCATCTGGAGGTTGATGTTGACGTGGTAGTCCGCCGACCAGGGCGGGGTCGTCGACTGGTTCCAGACGCCTTGCAGGTTCGCGGGCAGTGAGCCGGCCCGCGAGGACGCGATGAGCAGGTAGCGGCCGTACTGGAAGAAGAGCGCTTCGAGCGCCCGGTCGGCGGCCGTGGTGCCGCCCGTGTAGCCCTTGAGGAGCTGGTCGGTGGGGACGTCGGCGGGCGCGGTCTGCCGGATGTCGAGGGCGACGCGGTCGAAGAGGGTGCGGTGGTCGCGCAGGTGCCGGGCGCGGAGGGCCGGGTGGTCCTTGGCGGCGGCCGCGTCGACGGTGGCGGTGACCGCGGCGTGCGGGTCCGCTCCGCGGTAGTCCGGGTAGGTGTCGGCGTAGTCGGTCCCGGCGGCGAGGACGAAGGAGACGCTGTCGGCGCCGGTGACGGTGAGGCTTCCGTCGCTGTTCGCGGCGAGGGTGCCGCCTTCGTGCCGGACGCGTATCTGCGCCTCGAACTTCAGCCCGTTGTCGGCGAGTTGGCCGCGAATCGTGAGGCGGTCGCCGGTGGCCGTGGCGGTGAAGTCGGTGCGGGGCGAGGTGTGGCGGAGGGTACAGGTGACGCTGCCGGGCCGGTCCGCGGAGAGCCGGCCGGCGAGCACGCCGTCGGGGTGCGAGGCGAGGAACTCCCGGCGGTGCGCGACGCCCTGGTGGGTGTACGTGACCGTGGCGAGCGCGTCGCGCAGGTCGAGGGAGCGGCGGTAGTCGGCGGGGGTGGTGGCCGGTGCGCCGGGGACGTCGAGGTGGAGGTCGCCGAAGGTCTGGTGGGCGCCGTAGCCGATGCGGGGCTGGCCGAGTTCGGCGGCGACGGTGTCCGGGTCGAGCTTCGTCTCGGCGTCGAGGCGGCGCTGCACGTCGGCGAGGGCGTCGGGGCGCGGGCCGCGCCAGTTCCCGAAGTCATATCCGCCGCGGGCGCCGGGGCCGCCGGTCCACAGGGTCTTCTCGTTGAACTGGAGGCGCTCGGAGGCGAGGGTGCCGAAGACCATGGCGCCGAGGGCGCCGCTGCCGATGGGCAGGGCCTCGCGTTCCCAGTCGGCGGCGGGTGCCGTGTACCAGAGGCGCAATTCATCGGAGGGCTCGGCGGGTCGATCGGCTGGGCGATCAGCGACGCTCTCGGCGGCCGACGCGGCGGCCGCCCATGGCCCCGTCCCTGCGGTCAGCGCGGCGGCACCAACCGCCGCGCCCTTCATGGTGGTTCTTCGCGTGATCCCGTTGTGTCCCGTGGAGTGCTCAGGGTTCCCAGAAGGCATGCCTCGTGACGCTAGAGGTCCGATGACTCTCCGGCAAGAGGTGTGCACGCACCGCGTACGGGCGAGGGGAGGTCAGCCCTGCTGGAAGAGCTCCGCGGGCAGCGGCTTGAGCAGCGCGTACAGGTCGTCGGTGATCGGCCGGTCCCAGGACGCGATGGTCACCAGGACGTTGTCGCTGCGGTCGAACTGGACGCAGGAGATCCGCGTCTCGGAGAGCTTCAGACGGCGCACGATGAGGAGGTTGTCGCCCTGCATGACGGGGACGTCCTCGACTCCGGTGACCGTGACCTCCTCGTCGTTCTCCAGCGCGATGAGCAGCTGGGCGACCTCGAAGGGGATCTCGCCCTCGGCGATCTCCCGGGCCGGGGAGCCCTCGGGAAGGTTGCCGATGATCATCGCGGGGCCGCGGCCGCCGAACAGGTCGTAGCGCAGGAACACGCCCTGGCAGCTGCCGTCGGGGGCGGGCAGCAGGCCCGCGCCGAGGTTGCCCGGCCAGTCGCCCGGGTCCATGGCCAGGACGTCGAAGTCGGGGCCCGCGGGGGTCGCTGCTCGGCGGCGGAGGAAGGACATGCCGCCCATGGTACGTCGCCCACGGGGGTTCACCCGCCCCGGGCTCGGTGGGAGCGGGCGGGCGGTCACTCGCCCGAGATGGCCTCGGCAAGGCCCGCCTGGTCCGTGCCCACCTTCCGGTACACGGCGGACAGCAGCCGCACCACGACCGCCTCGTCGAGGTGCAGCTCGGCGCCCGCCTCCACGGGGCTGAGCCCGCGTGCCGCGCATCCGGCGGCGGCCCGCTCCCGGGCGGTCAGGGTGTCCGTCGCCGCTCCGTGCAGTGGCCGGGGCCGCAGACCGGCGGCGGCGAGTTCGTCACGCGCCCGCTCCACCAGACCGTCCGCGCCGCAGACCACCGCGGCGTCCAGACCCCGGTAGAGCTGCTCGGCGGCCTCCTTGACGCGCCCTGCGCGGCGGAGTTCGGCGCCGAGGGCGACGAGCGAGCAGGCCAGTTCGTAGCCGGCCGGCGAGCGCTCGAGATGGGCGACGGACTCCTCCAGGAGCTTGGCGCGGGCCGCACCGGTCGAGACCTCGGCGGCGGCGCGCAGGGCCTGGCCGACGGCCGACGGCGCGCCGAAGTGACGGGCCCGCTCGACCGCGTCGTGGGCGCCGGACAGGGCCCGCTCGGGGGCGTCGGGCGCCTCGGCGCGGGCGAGGTGGAGCTGCCAGGGGCACCACGAGGGGTTGCGCATGCCGCGTGGGTCGAGGCGGCGTCCGGCGGCGGCGAGTTCCGCGGCGGCCTCCTTGGTGCGGCCGAGCGCGAGGAGGAGCTGCCCGTAGACGGTCTGGGCGTCGGGGAAGACGACGGCGGCGGGGAACGGCGGTCCGAAGGAGTACGCCTCCCCCACCTCCTTGGCCTCGCCGATCCGGCCGCGGGCGAGCAGCACCTCGACGAGGGTGCCGACCGCGTACCAGTGGGCGGGGGTGCCGGGTCCGACGCGCTCGGC
The DNA here is from genome assembly GCF_024448165.1 of Streptomyces longispororuber. Taxonomy (GTDB): domain Bacteria; phylum Actinomycetota; class Actinomycetes; order Streptomycetales; family Streptomycetaceae; genus Streptomyces; species Streptomyces longispororuber_A. Next base: position 48,298 of record NZ_JAMOLN010000019.1, on the reverse strand, counting down.
GAGCCGCAGGCCCGCACGGGCGAAGTCCTCCGCCTCACCGAGCCGGCCGCGCCGGTAGCGGACGTAGCCGAGGATCGTGTACGCGAAGGAGAGGTGGGCGCCGTGCCAGCCGGCCTGCTCGAAGTCGGCGATGCCCTCGACGAAGAGTTCCTCGGTGCGGCCGGGCCGGTCGGCGTAGAGGAAGGAGAGGGCGACGAGGACGGGGACCTCGAAGCCGCGGTCCTCGTCGGCGGCCCAGCGCAGCCCGCCGGCCAGGGCGCGGTCGGCGTGCCGCAGGACGGTGGCGACGGGTTCGCCGCGCAGGGTGGCGTCCCAGGTGCGCAGGCCGATGATGTACCGCTCGGTGAGGTCGCGGCCGGTGAGCCGGTCGGCGAGACGGGCCAGGCGGCGCGAGCGGGCCGGGGAGTCGGGCTCGTCGGCGCGGAAGGCGTCCCACATGAACTGCTCGGCCTGCATCCGCAGCCGGATCCGGGCGTCGCCGGTGGACCTGATCTCGCGGGCGAGGGTCTCCGACGCCTCCGCCAGCCGGTCGCTGTGGGCGAGGACCTGGGAGAGGCGGTAGACGATGCCGTGCCGCAGGGCCGGGTCGGTGATCGGTTCCTCCAGCGCCGCGCGGAGGTGGTTGACGGTGGTGGCGGGCTCGGTGAGCAGGGAGGCGCTGCCGAGTTCGTAGAGGACGACGGCGCGGTCGTCGAAGGTCGGGGGTTCGCGCAGGGCGCGGGCGAGGTAGCGGCGGGCCGCGTCGGGGGCGCCGGCGCGGACGGTCTCGCGGGCGGCGGCCCGCAGTTGCTGGACGACCCAGGGGTCACCGTCGGGGTGCGTCTCCAGGAGGTGGCGGGCGGCGGCCGACGGGCCGAGGCCCGCGTTGACGACGGTCCACGCGGCCTGCCCGTGCAGGGCGACGCGGACGCCGCCGGGGATGGCGCGGTAGACGGCCGTCGCGATCAGCGGGTGCACGAACTCCAGGGTGTCCACGCCGGTGAGGATGCGGGCGGTGCGCAGGCGGTCGGCGGCGTCGGCGGCCTCCTCGGCGCCCAGTCCGGCGACTCCCGCGGCGAGTTCGGGGGATATCTCGGTGCCGAGGATCGCGCAGGCCCAGGCGAACCGGACGGTGGCGGAGCCGAGGCGTTCGAGGCGGGCGATCAGGCCGCTGCCCTTCACGGCGGCGGCGAGGTCGCGCAGCAGGTGGGCGCCGTTCTCGGTCGGTGCCAGGCCGCGGTCGTGGATCTTCGCGGTCAGCTCGACGGCCTCGAACGGGTTTCCCGCGGTGACCGCCCAGCACTCGCGGCAGAACGCGTCGTCGGCGTGCGCGCCGAGCGACTCGCGGACCAGACCCGCGATGGCGAGGGCGCTGAGCGGTTCGAGACCGAGCGGCCGCCGGCCGGAGCGGCCCGGCAGGCCGCGCAACGCCTCGGCGTGGTCGGGGAGTTCCTCGGGCCGGTAGGCGACGACGAGCAGCAGCGGCAGTTCCTCGGCGCGCGGCGCGAACGCGGCGAGCCAGCCGAGCGACTCGGGGTCGGCCCAGTGGGCGTCGTCGAGGACGAGGACCATGGGGGCACGCTGCACGGCGAGGTGGGTGAGCACCCAGTCGAGGCCGTCGCGCAGGCCCTGCGGGTCGGGCGGCGCGCCTTCGGCCGCCGCGCACAGGCCGAGGGCGGGGCCGACGATGGCGTACCAACTGCCCAGCCTGGAGCGGAGTTCGGTCTCGGACGTCCCGGCGAGCTGGGGCTGGACGAGCTGGCGGGCGACGTGGAAGGCGACCCCCTGCTCCTGGTCGCCGCCGCGTGCGTACAGGACGGTGCAGCCCTTGGCCGCGGCGCGCCTGCGCACCTCGGCGAGCAGTGTCGTCTTGCCGAGTCCCGCGGGCGCGGCGACGGCGAGCAGGGCGCCGTGCGGCCGCTCGGGCGGCTCGGCGCCGCCGAGTCGCATTCCGGCCAGTTCGGCCAACGCGTGGTCGACCGCGGCGAGTTCGCTCTCGCGCTCGAAGAGCGTCCGTCGTCCTCGATGGCCACGGCCACCGCGCTGCACCATCAGGCACCCCCTGCCGCGGTGGTGCGCCCGGCGCGGGGAGCCGGTGCACACCGCGGGTTCCAGGCAACTCAGCGTACGCCTCCGGACCCCGGGCGGTGCGTCATGTGGCGTTCCCGGCACGGGAGTTGTGTCGCTCGTGGTGACGGGCCACCCGGGCCCGGTTGCCGCAGGAGGGCTTGCACCACTCCTGGCGCGGGTGCTCCTTGAGGAAGTAGCGCACGCAGCGCGGCGCGTGGCAGGCGCGCAGCCTGGTCCGGTCCTCGCTCGTGAGGAAGGTGACGGCCGCCCGGGCCAGGGTGGCGACGAGCAGGTCCGTGTCGCCCGGCTCGGTGACGGCCAGCTCGCGCACGGCCGGTCCGTCGTCCGGCCAGTCCAGTGCGGGCACGGCGGGGACCAGCGCGGCCGCGGCGTTCAGCCGGGCCAGCGCCTCGGCGACGGGCAGCAGCCTGCGCGCGTCGGCGGGGCTGGGCTCGCCGGGGCGTACGGCGCGGGCGAACAGGGCGCGGACGGCGGCCCGCAGCGCGCGCACCCGCTCCAGGCTCCCGGGGTCGCCGGTGTAGCCCTCGGTCAGGGGCAGTGCGGCGGCGTGCTCGCGCACCCAGCCGGTGAGGCCATCGGGCGCGAGCAGATCGTCGGCGACTCCTCCCTGGCCGTCGTGGCGGACGGTGAGGGCGAGGTCGAGGACGAGCCGGGCGGCGTCGGGTCCTGTGCTGATGTCACGCATGAACCTAATGATAGGTTCCACGTCAACCATTAGCATCGGGGCATGCTTCCGCTGGAGGGGATCATGGACGATCTGCGGCAACTGCTGCGCGGTCTTGAGGTGTTCGCGGGCGAACTGCCGGTCTTCGATCCGGCCGCGGCGCCCGGCACGCCCGCCGAGCTGTTCACCGAGTGGCTGCTCGGCGCCGTGGACGCCGGAGTGCGCGAGCCGCACGCGATGACCCTGTCGACGGCGGGGGCCGACGGAAACCCGCAGGCCCGGACACTGATCCTGAAGGCGGTGACGGCGGACGGCTGGCAGTTCGCCTCGGACGGCGGCAGCGTCAAGGCCCGCGATCTCGCCGCCCGCCCCTATGCGGCCCTCACCTTCTACTGGTCGCCGCTGGCCCGCCAGGTGCGGGTGCGCGGGCCCGTCGTCCGGGAGTCGGCGGAGGCGGGCGCGGCGGACTTCCGGGCGCGGGGCGCGGCGGCGCGCGCGGAGGCGCTGCTCGGCAGGCAGTCCCGGCCGCTGGCCGGCCCGGACGAGCGGGACGCCGCGGTGCGGGAGGCCGAGGCCCGCCTCGCGCGGGAGCCCGGTCTCGTCGCGCCGGGCTGGACGCTGCACACGGTGCGGCCGGACGCGGTGGAGTTCTGGCAGGGCGACAGGGAGCGGCGGCACACCCGGCTCAGCTACCTGCGCACCGGGGACGGCTGGCGGAAGCAGCTGCTGTGGCCGTGACCGGGGGGACGCTGAACTACTGGCGGGCGGGCCTGGACGCCGTACCCGACGAAGTGTGGCGGGAACCGGCGCTGGAGGTCCTGCTGCTGCCGGACAACCGGCTGACGTCCGTGCCCGCGCGCATCGGCACGCTGGACCGGCTGCACACGCTCGACCTCGGCCACAACCTGCTGACGTCGGTGCCGCGCGAGATCGGCGAGCTGACCGGCCTGACCCGGTTCCTGTACCTGCACGACAACCGGTTGACGGACCTGCCGGACGGCCTCGGGGCGCTCACCCGGCTCGGCTACCTCAACGTCGGCGAGAACCGGCTCACCGCCTTGCCGGACACGCTCGGCGACCTGGCGGGACTCGTGGAGCTGCGGGCCCAGCACAACCGGCTCACGGCCCTGCCCGCCACGCTCGGCTCCCTCTCCGCGCTGCGGGAGCTGTGGCTGCGCGGCAACGCCCTGACCGATCTCCCCGGCTCCGTGGCCGATCTGCGGGAGCTGCGCGAGCTGGACCTGCGGGAGAACGCGTTCGGCGCGGTGCCCGGGGCGCTGCGCGGACTGCCGCGGCTGCGCCGCCTCGACCTGCGGAGCAACCGGCTGCGGCAGCTGCCGGGGTGGCTCGCGGAGCTGCCCGCGCTGGAGAAGCTGGACCTGCGCTGGAACGAGGTACGCGTCGCGCCCGGCCTGCTCGACGAGCTGACCGGGCGCGGCTGTGTGGTGCTGCGCTGACGTGCTAGTCGGCCGGGGCAGGCGGGACCACCGCGACCGGGGCCGCCGCGTGCAGCAGGACGGCGTGGGTGACCGAGCCGAGCATCGGGGCGGGCCGGGTGAAGCGGCGGCGGTGCCGGCCGACGACGACCAGGTCGGCCTCGCGGGAGTTGTCCACGAGGTGGCCGGCGGCGTCGCCCGGCGCCACGTAGAGGTCGACCGCCACGTCGGGGTGGGCCTTGCGCAGTTCGGCGACGGCGTCGTTGGCGAAGCTCAGCGTCTCCCGCTCGGTCGCCTCCTGGTCCACGGCGGTCGGCGTGAAGTCGCCGAACGCCGACCAGGCGAGCACCGGCCACGGGTAGGCGGCGACGACCTGCAGCTTGGCGCCGGTGCGCGCGGCGTGCTCGAAGGCGAAGGAGAGCGTGGCCTCGTCCGGGTCGTCGGTCTGCAGGCCGACCACGACGCGCGGTCCCGGCGGTACGGGTGCCTCGCTGTCCACGGTGCGGTCGGGGCGCGGCACGACGACCACGGGGCAGACGGCGTCGCGGGCGGTGGCCACGCCGTTCGAGCCGAGCAGCAGACTGGCGAATCCGCCGCGGCCACGGGAGCCCAGCACGACGAGCTGGGCCTCCTTGCTCATCTCGGGCAGTACCGCGGCGGGCAGACCGGTCCGGCTGATGAACTCCAGGGCCGGCAGCCCCTCACGCCCCGCGAGCTTCTCGCGCAGCTCCTCGATGAGGGGGTCCTCGATGGGCTCGGGAGGCCCTGCCATCAGCACGCCGGGCTGGAGCGGGTACGCGTACTGCGCCACGTGCACGATGCGCAGGTCGGCGCCGCGCCTGGCCGCCTCGGCAAGGGCCCATTCGAGGGCGCGCTGGCTGTCGTCGGACCCGTCGACCGCGGCGACGACGGGCAGGTTGTGCGGCGTGCTCATGACTGGTTCGCCTCCGACACCGGGCACGCTGGTCGTGCCCTGATTTGACCGGCTGTTCCTGTGGCCAGGGTCGCTCACGCGAGGGCCACAGGACAGGGCCGAAGGTCACGTGTCGGAAACCGGACGAAATCCGGCGCCCGTCCACGGCTCGTGGGACGGCGCCGTCCGCTCCGCTACGTCAGGTCGAACTCGCCCTCCCGGGCGCCCAGCACGAACGCCCCCCACTCCGCCGGCGTGAAGATCAGCGACGGGTTCTGCGGGCTTCCTCCGTTGCGCATCGCGATGAACCCCTCGACGAAGGCGATCTGGACATCGCCCAGACCCCTGCTGCTGGAGCGCCAGTCCGCGCTGCTCAGGTCCAGGTCCGGCTTGTCCCACCCCGTGAGCGGGTGCTGGTCGATGGTGCTTTCGGCCACGTCCGTGCTCCTCCCGGTTCGTCGTCCGTGCGCCAGCCTAGCGATCGGTCCGTGCCCCGCACAGGCCACGACGGTGGTCGAAGGTCACCGCATGCTCATCCGTCCGTCAGCGGGTGGGCGGCTCGGCGCCGACGAGCCACATCGAGAAGAACTGCGAGCCGCCTCCGTAGGCGTGCCCGAGGACCTTGCGTGCCCCGTCGACCTGGTGCTCGCCGGCCTGGCCGCGGACCTGGAGGGCGGCCTCGGCGAAGCGGATCATGCCGGAGGCGCCGATGGGGTTCGTGGACAGGACGCCGCCCGACATGTTGACCGGCAGGTCGCCGTCGAGCTCGGTCACGCCGGACTCGGTGAGCTTCCAGCCGCCGCCCTCGTCGGCGAAGCCGAGGTTCTCCAGCCACATCGGCTCGTACCAGGAGAACGGCACGTACATCTCGACGGCGTCGATCTCCCGGCGCGGATCGGCGATCCCGGCCTGCCGGTACACGTCGGCGGCGCAGTCCTTGCCCGCCTGCGGGGACACGAAGTCCTTGCCCGCGAAGAGGGTCGGCTCGCTGCGCATGGCACCGCCGAGCATCCAGGCCGGCGGCTTCGGCGAACGGGCGGCGCCGGCCCGGTCGGTGAGGATCATGGCGCAGGCGCCGTCGGACGACGGGCAGGTCTCCGAGTAGCGGATCGGGTCCCAGAGCATGGGCGACGCCTGGACCTTCTCCAGGGTGACGTCGTGCTCGTGCAGGTGCGCGTACGGATTCTTGAGCGCGTTGCGCCGGTCCTTGTACGCGACGAGGGAGCCCACGGTGTCGGGCGCACCGGTCCGCCGCATGTAGGCGCGGACGTGCGGTGCGAAGAAGCCGCCGGCGCCGGCGAGCAGCGGCTGCTGGAAGGGGATCGGCAGCGAGAGCCCCCACATGGCGTTGGATTCCGACTGCTTTTCGAAGGCGAGGGTGAGGACCGTGCCGTGGACGCGGCCCGCGACGAGGTTGGCGGCGACGAGCGCCGTCGACCCGCCGACGGAGCCCGCGGTGTGTACCCGGAGCATCGGCTTGCCGACCGCGCCGAGCGCGTCGGCGAGGTACAGCTCCGGCATCATGACGCCCTCGAAGAAGTCGGGCGCCTTCCCGATGACGACGGCGTCGATGTCAGCCCAGGTCAACTCGGCGTCCGTCAGGGCACGTTGGGCGGCCTCGCGGACGAGGCCCGCGATGGAGACGTCCCGCCGGGCGGCGACGTGGTGGGTCTGCCCGATGCCGACGATCGCTACCGGTTCCTTGTTCGTCATCGGTCCTCTCCTTGACGTCCTTCGAGTACGGCGACCAGGTTCTGCTGGAGGCAGGGCCCGGAGGTGGCGTGGGCGAGCGCGCGCCGGGACTCGCCCCGGTGGATGCGGGCGGCGGCCTCACCGATGCGGATGAGGCCCGCGGCCATGACCGGGTTGGCGGCGAGCGCGCCCCCGGACGGATTGACGGCCACGTCGTCGCCGAGCCGCAGCACCTTGCGCAGGACGACCTCCTGCGAACTGAAGGGGGCGTGCAGCTCAGCGGTGTCCACGGGCCGTTCGAAGAGCCCCGCGTTCTCGGCGGCGAGCCGCGTGGAGGGCGAGTCGGTCAGGTCGCGCACGCCGAGGCTGTGCGCCTCGATGCGGTGGTCGATGCCGCTGATCCACGCGGGCCGCTCGCACAGTTCGCGGGCCCGGTCGCCCGCGGCGAGGATCACGGCGGCGGCGCCGTCGCCGATGGGCGGGCAGTCTCCGGTGCGCAGTGGCTGGACGACGTAGTCGCCGTGCGGGACGTCCGCGCCGCGCAGCTGGGCGTGCGGATTGCCGGCGGCGTCGGCGCGGCTGCGGGCGGCGACCCCGGCGAGAGCGGGTTCGTCGGTGTGGCCCGCGTCGATGAGGGCCTGCGCCTGGAGGGCGGCGAGGGCGACGGAGTCGGGCCAGAGCGGGGCGACGTAGTACGGGTCGAGCTGCCGGGTGAGCACGTCGCGCACGGAGCCGGGCGACGACTTGCCGTACGAGTAGACCAGCGCGGTGTCGGCGTCCCCGGTCAGCAGCTTCGTCCACGCCTCGTACAGCGCCCACGCGCCGTCCATCTCGACGTGCGACTCGGAGATGGGCGGCCAGGCGCCGACGCCGTCGAGCGCCATGGTGAAGGAGAAGGCGCGCCCCGCGAGGTAGTCGCTCGACCCCGAGCAGGTGAACCCGATGTCGCTGGTCTTCAGCCCGGTGGCGTCGAGGACCTGGTGGAGGACCGGCATCAGCATCTCCACCTCCGACTGCTCCTCGGTGGTGCGCCGGTGGTCGGTCTGCCCGAAGGCGACGACGGCGATGTCCCGGATCGGCGGCCGCATTCAGATCAGCTCCTTGTACGTGTCGTAGTCGGCGTCCGGCTCGCCGGTCGGCCGGTAGTGGTCGGGGTAGCGCCCGCCCTCGGTCCACACCGGTTCGACGCGCAGGCCCATCCGGACCTGGTCGTAGGGGATGCCGCCGATCCGTCCGTGCAGGGCGAGGTCGGCGCCGTCGAGGGCGATGTGCGCGTAGACGTAGGGCAGTTCGATGTCGAGGTTCTTCGCCTTGACGTTGACGATGCAGTACGTGGTGACGGTGCCGGCCGGGCCGACCTCGACCTGCTCGGTGGTGGCCACGCCGCAGGTCGGGCAGGCGCCGCGGGGCGGGACGTAGACCTTGCGGCAGGAGGGGCAGCGTTCGCCGACGGTGCGGTTGTCCGCGAGGGCGTTGATGTAGCGGCTCTGGGCGCCGCCCGGGCTGTAGGTGTAGTCGAGGCGGGCGGCGGCGACGATGCCGGTGACTCCGTCCTCGAACTCACCCGTGTGCGGGGCCGGTCGGATCTGCTCCGGGGTGCTGTCGTCGGGTTCGAAGCAGGCGATGTCGGTGATGGCTCCGGTGCGTTCCGCCGCCCAGCGGACGCGGACGCGCAGGCCGCTGTGGACGGCGTCGGGGCCGGTGGCGTCGAGGGCGTGCAGGAGGGCGGTGTCGGCGCCGTCCAGCTTGACGAGGACCCAGGCGAACGGGGTGTCCAGGGGCTGGCCGCGGCGCGGGGCGGGGTTCCAGGCCCAGGTGGTGACGGTGCCGGTGTCTCCGACCTCGACCAGGTCCCGTATCTCGGCCGCGGTGACCGGGTCGTACTCGACCGGGGGGACGAGGACCCTGTCGTCGGTCGTGCGGACGCCCAGCACGGTGCGGTGGCGCAGTCCGCTCAGGAACGCGGCCTGGACGGGCCCGAGTGACCGGGTGAACGGAAACTCCACGACCAGGGGGGCTTTGAGGATGTCGGGTTGAGGTGCGACTGCCATGGTGCGGTCTCCTTCGGTGGTGGTGGGTGATGCGAGTGCCGTCCGGCGGGGTTCGGGGTTGCGTCTGCGGGTCCGGTGGGGGCCGGCCGCGCCGGGAGATGCCACCCGGAGGGTGTGCATCTCAGGGGCGCGGGGAACTGCGCGACCAGCCCCCACGCACCCGCAGACGCCCCCGGAACCCCGCCGGACGGCACCCTCACTCCCGCCGGAACACAGGCTCCCGCCGCTCCGCGAACGCACGAGCCCCTTCCTTCGCATCGGCCGTGTCGAAGATCGGCCACCCCCGCTTCAGCTCCGCCGCCAGCCCGTCCGTCTCGGTCATCTCGGCGGTCTCGTACACCGACGCCTTCACGGCCTCGACGGCCAACGGGCCGCACGCGTTGATCCGTTCGGCGATCTCCAGGGCGGCGTCCAGCGCCGTGCCGTCGGGCACCACGCGCCCGACGAGCCCGATCGCCGCCGCCTCCGGCGCCGCGTAGGGCCGCCCGGTCAGCAGCATCTCCAGGGCGTGGGTCCGTGCGATCTGCCGGGGCAGCCGCACGGTCGAGCCGCCGATGGGGAACAGTCCGCGCTTCACCTCGAAGAGGCCGAACGTCGCCGACTCCCCCGCCACCCGGATGTCCGTGCCCTGCAGGATCTCCGTGCCGCCGGCCACGCAGTGCCCCTCGACCGCCGCGACGACGGGCTTGCGGGGCCGGTGGTGGCGCAGCATCGCCTTCCAGTGCAGATCGGGGTCCGCCTTGAGACGGTCCCGGTAGTGCTCGCCCGCCATGCCCTTCCCGGCCAGGGCCTTGAGGTCCATGCCCGCGCAGAACACGCCGCCCGCCCCGGTGAGCACCACCGAGCGGATCGTGTCGTCGGCGTCGGCCTCCAGCCACCCGTCGTACAGGCCGACCAGCATCGGCAGGGACAGCGCGTTCTTGGCCTCGGGCCGGTTGAGCGTGAGCACGAGCGTCGCGCCCTCGCGGCGCACGTCGAGATGTTCGGTCCCACCCATGGCTGTCCTCCAGTCGGCCGGAGCTCGGACCCGGAACAGGTTGCAGGAGGGGACCGACCAGTTCAAGAGTTTTCTGACACTCAGTCAGATTTCTTGTGCGGAGGCCCTTCCGCCTTCCCCCCGTCTCTGCTCTGATGACGGCCACACGAGATGCGGCCTGGGTCAGGAGGAGCGGTGGAGTACAACCTTGCCGACCTGTTCGAGTCGGTCGTCGACGTGGTCCCCGACCGCGAGGCGCTCGTCTACGTCGACCATCCCGGCACGGGGGCGGAGCGCCGGCTGACGTACGCGGAACTGGACGCTGCGGCGAACCGCATCGCGCACCACCTCGTCGACAGCGGACTGCGCCCGGGCGAGCACCTGGGGCTGCACCTGTACAACGGCGTCGAGTACCTCCAGACGGTGCTCGCCTGCCTCAAGGCGCGGGTCGTCCCGGTCAACGTCAACTACCGCTACGTGGAAGAGGAGTTGATCTACCTCTACCAGGACGCGGATCTCGCCGCGCTGGTCTTCGACGCGGAGTTCACCGAGCGCGTGGCGGCGGCACTGCCGCGCACGGAGAAGCTGCGGCACCTGGTGCGGGTGGGAACCCCGCCGGCGGGTGCGCCGCCGCTCAAGGCCGTGGACTTCACCGAGGCGGAGGCGACCTCGTCGCCGGAGCGCGGCTTCGCGCGGCGCTCGGCGGACGACCAGTTCATCATCTACACCGGCGGCACGACGGGCATGCCCAAGGGCGTGATGTGGCGTCAGGAGGACCTGTTCTTCTCGGGGCTGGGCGGTGGCGCGCCGACGGGCGAGCCGGTGGCGCGGCCCGAGGAGCTGGCGGAGCGGGTGGCCGCGGGCGGCGACGGCATCACGTTCTTCCCCACTCCCCCGCTGATGCACGGCACCTCCACGCTGACGGCCTTCATCGGCTTCAACTTCGGTCAACGCATCGTCATCCACCGGAAGTTCGTGCCGGAGGAGGTGCTGCGCACGATCGAGAAGGAGAAGGTGACGAGCATGTCGCTGGTGGGCGACGCGATGCTGCGCCCGCTGATCGACGCCCTCAGCGGCCCGCTGCAGGGCACGGACTGCTCGTCGATGTTCAGTGTGTCGTCGTCGGGGGCGATCATGTCGGACACGGTGCGCGCCCAGTTCCAGGCCCTGGTGCCGACCGTGATGCTGCTCAACAACTTCGGCTCGTCCGAGTCCGGCTTCAACGGCACGGCGACGGACGACTCCGGCGCGGGCCAGGGCTTCCGGCTCCGGGTCAACGCCCGTACGCAGGTGGTGGATCCGGCGACGTACGAGCCGGTCGCCGTCGGTGAGGTGGGGCGGATCGCGCAGCGCGGCCACGTACCGCTCGGCTACTACAACGACCCGAAGAAGACCGCCGAGACGTTCTTCCAGAAGGGCGACGAGCGGTGGGTGCTGCTCGGCGACATGGCGACGGTCGACGCGGAGGGCATCGTCACGGTGCTCGGCCGGGGCTCGCAGTGCATCAACACGGGCGGCGAGAAGGTGTATCCGGAGGAGGTCGAGCAGGCCCTCAAGTCGCATCCGGACATCTACGACGCGCTGGTCGCCGGCGTCCCCGACCCGAAGTGGGGCAACCACGTGGCGGCCGTCGTCCAACTCAGGGACGGCGCGCCCGACTTGACCCTTGACGCCGTCCAGGTCCACTGCCGCCCGCACCTGGCGGGCTACAAGATCCCCCGCCAGCTCGTGGTCGCGGACCACATCCAGCGCTCGCCCAGCGGCAAGGCGGACTACCGGTGGGCGCGGTCGGTGGCGGCCGACTCGGCGAAGCCCGCGAGTGCCTAGCGCGCGGTGCGGCGGGCGGTGAGGATCGGCTGGTAGAAGCCGGTCGTCTCCGGGGAGTGCCAGGTGATGTCGGTGAGGCCCGCCTCCGCCGCCAGGTCCGTCAGCTGCTGCCCGGTCAGCGCCCAGGAGGTCGTGCGCCGCTCCCGCACCCGCCACTCCTGGCCGTCGGGCAGCAGCTGGAAGTGGCGCAGGTCGTAGCGTTCGCCGTCGTCGTGCCAGTCCCAGAGCTGGAAGGTGATGGTCCCGTCGGCGTCGGGCCCGGCCGAGAGCTGCGGGGGCGTGGCGGCGGGGCGGGTGCGGCGGAGTTCGTCGTAGTCGCGGACCGTGAGCACGAGCAGACCCTCGTCGTGGAGCAGGCGGCGCATGCCGGTCAGGGCCGTGCGCACATCGGCGGCGGTGAGCAGGTGCGGCAGGGAGTTGTCGGCGCACAGCACCACGTCGAAGGTGTCCGGCGCGAAGGGCAGGGCCCGCATGTCCGCCGCAGCCGTCGGCAGACGCGCCCCGCGTGCGGCCGCCTCCGCGGTGGCGCGGGCCGCCGCGACCGGGCTCAGGTCGGTGCCGGTGACGTCGTGGCCGCGCAGCGCGAGACCGATCGCCTGGGTGCCGATGCCGCAGGCGCAGTCCAGGATCCGGCGGGGGCCCGCGCCGAGCAGCGCGTCGAGGGCGCGCGCCTGCCGGGCCATGCTCGTGTCCCAGTCCGGGAAGATCCGGTGGTAGTCGGGGGCCAGCTCGTCGTAGAACCGGCGCGCCGATGAGGGTGTCGGAGGCATGCCCGGCACCCTAATCCGGTTGCCGCCCGGGCGGGCCCCTGCTGGAGTGACCCGATGGATCAAGAAGCGGTGCTGAACCTGTTCGACCGGCAGCTGCGGCGCGAGGCGCGACCCGACGAACCGGGCGCCCGGGTCGAGCGGGTGGGCGACGTGGTGCGGCAGACCGGACCGCCGGCCGGGTGGAACGGGGTGCTGTGGTCGGACCTCGACGAGCACACCGTGGACGCGGCCGTCGCCGAGCAGGTGCGGTTCGCCCGCGAGCGCGGGGTCGAGATGGAGTGGAAGACGTACGGGCACGACCGGCCCGCGGATCTGCCCGCGCGGCTGCTCGCCGCCGGGTTCGTGGCGGAGGAGACGGAGACGCTCCTTGTCGCGGAGACGGCGCGGGTGCCCATGGACGTGGACCCGCCGGACGGCGTCCGGCTGCTGCCCGTGACGGACGAGGCACAGGTCGAGCTGGTCGAGCGGGTGCACGACCTGGCCTTCGACGGCGGCCGGTCCTCGATCGGGCACCAGGTGCGCCGGCAGCTCGCGCACGACCCGTCGACCGTGCCCGCCGTGGTCGCCCTGCACGGCGACGAGCCGGTCAGCGCGGCCCGCCTCGAACTGCATCCCGGCACGGACTTCGCGAGCCTGTGGGGCGGCGGCACGGTCCCCGCGTGGCGCGGGCGCGGCATCTACCGGGCGCTCGTCGCGTTCCGGGTGCGGATCGCCGCCGAGCGCGGCGTCTCGTACGTGCACGTCGACGCGTCCTCCTTCAGCCGGCCGATCCTGCGGCGGCTGGGGTTCGAGGCCCTCGGGACGACCACGCCGTACGTTCTGGAGGCGGCCGGCCCGAAGTCCCGCTAACTTTTTCCGGGGAATCCGCTCGGCGATGTCGAAAGCGCGGCATCGGCTTCTACCTCCTCGTGAGAGCCGGCGAGAAGCGGGCACCGACCTTGAGGAGAACACCATGAAGTACATGCTGTTGATGCAGTTCAGCGCCGCCCAGCACGACGAGGTCCCGCCGATCGACAGCTGGTCGCCCGACGAGCTCAAGGCGCACATCGCGTTCATGGGCGAGACGAACGCGACGCTGGAGAAGAACGGCGAGTTCGTCGACGCGCAGGGTCTCGCGATGCCCGACACCGCACGGATCGTGCGGGCCGGCGGCCAGGGTGCTCCGGTGATCACCGAGGGGCCGTTCCCGGAGACGAAGGAGTTCCTCGCGGGGTACTGGATCGTGGACTGCGCGAGCGAGGAGCGGGCCGTGGAGCTGGCCGCGCAGGTGTCGGCGGCGCCCGGTCCCGGCGGCCGCCCGCTGAACATGCCCATCGAGGTGCGTCAGGTGATGTCCGCGCCGCCCCAGGAGCTGTGACCGCTGCCCCACCACATCGAGGGTTCCTTCGACGACCTGCTGCGCACGCTCGCGCCGCAGGTCGTCGGCGTGCTCACCCGCCGCTTCGGCGACTTCGACGCCGCGGAGGACGCCGTGCAGGAGGCGCTCCTCGCGGCCCTGCGGCAGTGGCCGCACGAGGGCGTGCCGGACCGGCCCCGCGGCTGGCTGATCACGGTGGCGCAGCGGCGGATGACGGAGGCCGTCCGCGGCGAGCAGGCGCGGCGGCGCCGGGAGGACCTGGTCGTCGCGCGCACGCCGGGTGACCTGCGGACGGCGCCGGCCGCCGACGCGGACGACCCGGCGGGCCGGGACGAGACCCTGACGCTGCTGTTCCTGTCCTGCCACCCGGCGCTCAGTGCCGCGTCGGCGATCGCGCTGACGCTGCGTTGCGTGGGCGGTCTGACGACCCCGGGGATCGCGCGGGCGTTCATGGTGCCCGAGGCGACGATGGGGCAGCGCATCAGCCGGGCCAAGGCCCGCATCAAGGCGTCGGGCGCCCCCTTCGCCATGCCCGGCGCCGACGAGTGGCCCGAGCGGCTCGCGGCCGTCCTGCACGTGCTGTACCTGATCTTCAACGAGGGGTACGCGACCACGGAGGGCCCCGCCCTGCAGCACGTGGAGCTGTCGCGGGAGGCGATCCGGCTGACCCGCGCCGTGCACCGGCTGCTGCCCGACGACAGCGAGGTGACCGGGCTGCTCGCGCTCATGCTGCTCACGCACGCCCGCAGCGCGGCCCGCACCGGGCCGGACGGCGAGCTGGTCCCGCTGGCCGACCAGGACCGCTCGCGGTGGGACGCGGCGGCGATCGACGAGGGCGTCGCCCTGATCACGGCGGCCCTGCCGCGCGGGCCCGTCGGCCCGTACCAGGTGCAGGCCGCGATCGCGGCGGTGCACGACGAGGCGCAGAGCGCGGAGCGCACGGACTGGCCGCAGATCCTCGCGCTGTACGGGGTCCTGGAGGGCATCGCGCCGAATCCGTTCGTGGCCCTGAACCGGGCGGTCGCCACGGCGATGGTGCACGGTCCCGGCGCGGGCCTGGACGCGGTGCGGGTCCTGGCGGCGGATCCCCGGCTCGCCGCGCACCACCGGCTGTTCGCGGTCCGCGCCCAACTGCGGCAGCTCGCCGGTGACCTGGACGGTGCGATCGCCGACTACCGGGCGGCGGCCGCCCGCACGGCGAGCCTGCCGGAGCGGCACCACCTCACCATCAGGGCGGCGGAGCTGGCCGCCGCCTCCGACGAGCCGGATCAGGACTCCGCCGCGAGGAACCCCTCCACCGCGGCCACGAAGGACTCCGCGTCGTCGAGCCAGGGGTAGTGCGCGGCGCCCGGCAGGACGACGACCTGACCGCGCGGGTAGAACTCCGCGGTGCGCCGCACCAGTTCGGGGTTCGGTCCGCCGTCCAGCTCCCCGGCGAGCAGCAGGGCGGGTGCGACGAGGCGGGCGAGGGCGGCGCGGGTCGCGGGCGGGTCGAAGGCGCCCTCGGACGCGAAGACCGCCTCGGCCCGCTCGTTGGTCTGCGCGTCGGTGCGGGCGGCGTGCGCCTGCGCCCGCTCGTCCCACCGCCCGTAGAAGAACGCGTCGTACAGATAGGTTGCATCGTCGCGGCCGGCGAGGAGCTTCTCGTACTCGGCGTACGCCGCGGCGAACCACGGTTCGTGCGACCGCAGGGCGGCCGCGTCCCTGCGGTCCTGTGCGCTCGCCGCGCATCCGAGGGCCCGCTGCGGGGAGGTGACCTGGACGAGGCGGCCGATCCGCTCCGGGTGCCGGGCCGCGTACTGCGCGGCGAGGTTGCCGCCGGCGGAGTGGGCGAGGACGTCCATCCGCTCCAGGCCCAGCCGGATCCGGAGCGCCTCGACGTCGTCGACCTGCCGGTCGCAGCGGTACGTCGCCTCGTCGGCCGGGACCGCGGACTCCCCCGTGCCGCGCAGGTCGAGGAGGTGCAGGGTGCGGTGTGCGGTGAGTCCGCCCAGGTCCCCGAGGTACTCGGACGCGCGCATCGGTCCGCCGGGCAGGCACACCAGCGGCGGCCCTGAGCCCCGGACGTGACAGGCGAGGGCGGTGCCGTCGGGCGCGGTGAACGTGAACATGCCGTGATCCTCACAGGCCCGCCGTCACGAGGGCAACGCGTTTGCGGCACATCCCTTGACGTGGGCAGTCCTGCCTTGCGTTACTGGCGCCAGCAAATCAACCGAATGATCGGTCGGGAGTGCGTTTCGATGACGGAATGGTGGGACCAGGGCGAGCGGCTGAGCGCGCCGGAGCTGCGGGCGCTGCAACTGGAGCGGCTGCGCGAGACCCTGCACCGGGTGTACGAGCGGGTGCCCTTCTACCGGGACGCGTTCGACAAGGCCGGGGTGCGGCCCGAGGACTGCGCGACCTTGGAGGACCTCGCCCGGTTCCCGTTCACGACCAAGGCGGACCTGCGCGACAACTACCCGTTCGGGATGTTCGCCGTGGACCGTTCCGAGGTCCGCCGGCTGCACGCGTCGAGCGGCACGACAGGGCTGCCGACCGTCGTCGGGTACACCGAGGCCGATCTGTCGATGTGGGCGGACATGGTGGCGCGGGCGATCCGCGCGGCGGGCGGCAGGCCCGGCGACACGGTCCACGTGGCGTACGGGTACGGCCTGTTCACGGGTGGTCTCGGCGCGCACTACGGGGCGGAGCGGCTCGGCTGCACCGTGGTGCCCGCGTCCGGTGGCATGACCGCCCGCCAGGTCCGGCTGATCCAGGACCTGAAGCCCCGGGTCATCATGGTGACCCCGTCGTACATGCTGACGCTGCTGGACGAGTTCGAGCGCCAGGGCGTGGACCCCCGCTCCACGTCCCTCGAGGTGGGGATCTTCGGCGCGGAGCCGTGGACGCAGGAGATGCGCCGGGAGATCGAGGAGCGCTGCGGGATCGACGCGGTCGACATCTACGGCCTGTCGGAGGTCGTCGGCCCGGGCGTCGCGCAGGAGTGCGTGGAGACCAAGGACGGACTGCACGTCTGGGAGGACCACTTCTACCCCGAGGTCGTCGATCCGCTCACCGGCGAGGTGCTGCCGGACGGGGCTCATGGCGAACTGGTCTTCACCTCGCTGACCAAGCAGGCGATGCCGGTGATCCGCTATCGGACGAAGGACCTGACGCGGCTGCTGCCCGGCACGGCGCGGCCCGCCTTCCGCCGGATCGAGAAGCTCACCGGGCGCAGTGACGACATGGTGATCCTGCGCGGGGTGAACCTCTTCCCCACGCAGGTCGAGGAGATCGTGCTGCGCACGCCGGGGGTGGCGCCGCACTTCCAGCTGCGGCTGACCCGCGAGGGCCGGATGGACGCGCTCACGGTCCGTGCGGAGGCCCGTCCGGACGCGACCCGCGAGGAGCGGGACGCGGCGGCGCGGGCCATCGCGGCGGGGATGAAGGACGGGGTCGGGGTCACGGTGGGCGTCGAGATCGTCGACCCGGAGACCCTGGAGCGCTCGGTCGGCAAGATCAAGCGGATCATGGACCTGCGCGACCGGACCCCGTGACCGGGCACGTCAGCCGGCGAACCGGTCCCTGAGCTCGCGCTTGAGGATCTTCCCGCTCGCGTTGCGCGGCAGCTCGTCCACGAAGACGACCCGCTTGGGCGCCTTGAAGTGGGCGAGCTTCTCGCGCGCGTGCGCGACGAGTTCGTCCTCGGTGACGTCGCCCGAGCGGACGACGACAGCGGTGACGGCCTCGATCCAGCGCTCGTCGGGCAGCCCGATCACGGCGGTCTCGGCGACGGCCGGGTGCGTGTAGAGGGCGTCCTCCACCTGCCGCGAAGCGACCAGTACGCCACCGGAGTTGATGACGTCCTTCACCCGGTCGACCACGGTGAAGTAACCCTCGCTGTCGCGCACCGCGAGGTCGCCGGACCTGAACCAGCCGTCCCGGAAGGCCAGTTCGGACTCCTCCGGCTTGTCCCAGTAGCCGTCGCACAGCTGCGGGGACCGGTAGACGACCTCGCCGGGCGTGCCGTCGGGCACGTCCTTGCCGTCGTCGTCGACGACCTTCGCCTCGACGAAGAGGACGGGCCGCCCGCAGGAGTCCATCCGCCCCTCGTGCTCGTCGGGTCCGAGGACGGTGGCGAGGGGGCCGATCTCGCTCTGGCCGAAGCAGTTGTAGAAGGCGAGCGCGGGCAGCCGCTCGCGCAGCCGCTCCAGGACCGGCACGGGCATGATCGAGGCGCCGTAGTACGCCTTGCGCAGTCCGCCGAGGTCGCGGGTGGCGAAGTCCGGGTGCTGGGAGAGGCCGATCCAGACGGTGGGCGGCGCGAACAGGCTGTCGGCCTCGCCCGCCTCGACGAGGTCGAAGATCCGGGCGGCGTCCGGCGCGTCCAGGACCGTGTTCATGGCGCCGACCGCGAGGTAGGGCAGCAGGAACACGTGCATCTGCGCCGAGTGGTACAGCGGCAGCGAGTGGACCGGGCGGTCCGTCTCCTTCAGGTCGAGCGCGTGGATCGCGCTGACGTACTCGTGGACGAGCGCCCGGTGCGTCATCCGGGCCCCCTTGGGCAGGGCCGTCGTCCCGGACGTGTAGAGGAGCTGCACGAGGTCGTCGGCGCCCGGCTGCTCCCCGTCGTACGGGGCGGCGGTGGCCAGGCGGGCGAGCAGCGAGTCGTCCGCGTCGCGCAGCGGCAGGGTCCGCACGCCGTCGGGGAGGCGGCCCGCCAGGTCGGGGTCGGCGAGCACCAGGGCGCTGCCGGACTGGTGGACGATGTACGCGAGGTCGTCGCCGGTCAGGTTCTGGTTGACGGGGACGTGCACCAGGCCCGCGCGGGCGCAGGCGAGGAAGCCGATGAGGTAGGCGTCGGAGTTGTGCGCGTAGGCGCCGACCCGGTCGCCCGGTGCCAGGCCCAGGCCGCGCAGGGCGCCCGCCGCGCGGGAGACCGCGTCGTCGAGCTCCTGGTACGTCCAGGCGCGCGGCCCGTAGCGGACGGCGACGCGCGCCGGGGTGCGGCGGGCGCTGCGCCGCAGCACTCCGTCGACGGTGCTGACTGCCGCTCCTGCTGCCTGTGACCTCGTCATGGCGTGATCCTGTGCGGTGCCGGACGCCAGGTCAAGGTGCCGGACGCCGGACCCGGAAGGGTGCCGCCGCCCCCTCGGCAGGCGACATACCGATTGGTACGCTCAACCGCCCCTGTCCGCACTGCAGTTGGGAGCACGATGCGCTACCGCCCGAGACAACGGCGCCTCGCGGTCGCCGGGATCGCCCTGTTCACCGCGCTGGCCACCACCGCCGCGCTGCCGTCGGCCGCCGCCGACCGGTCCGAGCGCCCGCACGGCGGCGGTCTGTCCGCCACGATCCGGTACACCGAGTACGGCATTCCGCACATCGTCGCCAAGGACTACGCGAACCTCGGCTTCGGCACCGGCTGGGCGCAGGCCGCCGACCAGGTGTGCACGCTGGCCGACGGGTTCGTGACCGTGCGCGGTGAGCGGTCGCGCTACTTCGGGGCGGACGGCGCACCCGACGGCTCGCTCTCCTCCGCGGCCAAGAACCTCTCCAGCGACCTCTACTTCCGGGGCGTACGGGAGTCGCGCACGGTGGAGAAGCTGCTCGCCACACCGGCGCCGGCCGGGCCGAGCGACAACGCCGAGGACGCGATGCGCGGCTGGGCCGCCGGGTACAACGCGTGGCTGAAGCAGAACCGGATCACCGACCCCGCCTGCAAGGGCGCGGCCTGGGTGCGGCCGGTCACGTCGATGGACGTGGCGGCGCGCGGGTTCGCCATCTCGGTGCTCGGCGGGCAGGGGCGCGGCATCGACGGCATCACGGCCGCCCAGCCGCCGACGGCGCCCGCGGCGCCCGGCAAGGCGCCGTCGAAGGACGAACTGGCGGACGCGGCCCGGGCGTTGTTCTCCCAGGACGACTCCACGATGGGCTCGAACGCGGTGGCGTTCAGCGGCGCGACGACGGCGAACGGGCGGGGCCTGCTGCTCGGCAATCCGCACTACCCGTGGCAGGGCGGCCGCCGCTTCTGGCAGTCGCAGCAGACGATCCCCGGCGAACTCGACGTCATGGGCGGCTCGCTGCTCGGCACCACCGGGATCTCCATCGGACACAACGCGCACGTCGCCTGGAGCCACACGGTCGCCACCGGCGTCACCCTCAACCTCCACCAGCTCACCCTCGACCCGGCCGACCCGACCGCCTACCTGGTCGACGGCAAGCGCGAGCGGATGACGAAGCGGACGGTGACCGTGCCCGTGAAGGGCGCCGCCGACGTGACGCGGACCCAGTGGTGGACGCGGTACGGGCCGGTGGTCACCTCGCTCGGCGCGGGCCTGCCCCTGCCCTGGTCGACGACGGCGGCGTACGCCCTCAACGACCCGAACGCGGCCAACCTGCGCGCCTCGGACACCGCGCTCGGCTTCAGCAAGGCACGCTCGACGGACGACGTGCTCAGGTCGCTGCGCCGCAGCCAGGGCATCCCGTGGGTGAACACGATCGCGGCGGACTCCTCCGGCCACTCCCTGTTCACCCAGTCGCAGGTCCTGCCGCGGATCACCGACGACCTGGCGGCCCGCTGCTCGACGCCGCTGGGCAAGGTCACGTACCCGGCGTCGGGCGTCGCGGTCCTCGACGGCTCGCGCGGCGACTGCGCGCTGGGCAGCGACAAGGACGCGGTGCAGCCGGGCATCTTCGGACCGTCGAAGATGCCGGTGCTCAAGGACGCCCCGTACGCCGAGAACTCCAACGACAGCGCCTGGCTGGCCAACGCGGACCGGCCGCTGACCGGCTACGAGCGGGTCTTCGGGACGGTCGGCACGCCGCGGTCGATGCGGACGCGGGGTGCGGTCGAGGACGTCGCGGCGATGGCGGGCAAGGGTTCGCTGACGGTCGCGGACCTGCAGCGGCAGCAGTTCACGAACCGGGTCCCGGCCGGTGACCTGGCGGCGGCGGACGCCGCGAAGGCGTGTGCGGCACTGCCCGGCGGCCGGGCGGCCGCGAGTGACGGCACGGCGGTCGACGTGTCCGGGGCGTGCACCGCGCTCGCCTCCTGGGACCGGACCATGACCACGGGCAGCCGGGGCGCGCTGCTCTTCGACCGGTTCTGGCGGAAGCTGACGGCGGTGGTGCCGGCGGCGCAGCTGTGGAAGGTCCCCTTCTCGGCGGCGGATCCGGTCCGGACCCCGAACACCCTCGCCACGGACGCGCCCGGCTTCGCGACGGCGCTCGCCGACACGGTGGCCGAACTGAGGGCCGCGGGCGTCCCGTTGGACGCGAAGCTGGGCGAGAACCAGTTCGTGGTGCGCGGCGGTGAGCGCATCCCCGTGCCCGGCGGCACGGAGTCGCTCGGCGTCTGGAACAAGGTCGAGCCGGTGTGGGACGCGGCGGGCGGCGGCTACACGGAGGTCGCGCACGGGTCGAGCTACATCCAGGCGGTCGGCTGGGACGGCGGGCGCTGCCCGGTGGCGCGCACCCTCGTCACGTACTCCCAGTCGTCGAACCCGAACTCGCCGCACTACAGCGACCAGACGCACCTCTACGCGCAGCAGAAGTGGGTCACGGAGCGCTTCTGCGAGAAGGACATCCGCAAGTCGCCCGCACTGAAGGTGGTGCGGGTGCGCGGCTAGGCAGCCGTGGTGACGGGCCGGCCGGGACGGAATCCCGGCCGGCCCGTAGCCCTCAGCGGTCTCACACCACCCGGGTCCGCCCCTCCCAGTACGGGTCCCGCAGCCGCCGCTTGTACAGCTTGCCGTTGGGATCGCGCGGTATCGTCTCGATGAAGTCGACGCTCTTGGGCCGTTTGTAGCCGGCGAGCTGTGTCTCGCAGTGGGCGAGGATCTCGGCGGCGAGGGCGGGCCCGGCCGTCCGGCCCTCGGCGACCTCGACGACGGCCTTGACCTCCTCGCCCCAGTCGTCGTTCGGGATTCCGAAGGCCGCGGCGTCGGCGACGGCGGGGTGGGTGAGGAGGGCGGACTCGATCTCGGCGGGGTAGATGTTGACCCCGCCCGAGATGATCATGTCGATCTTGCGGTCGCGCAGGAAGAGGTAGCCGTCCTCGTCGATCAGGCCGAGGTCGCCGACGGTGAAGAAGTCGCCGATGCGGTTCTTCTTCGTCTTGCCCTCGTCCTTGTGGTACGCGAAGCCGCCCGTGCTCATCTTCAGGTAGACGGTGCCCAGCTGCCCGGCCGCCAGCCGGTTGCCGTCGTCGTCAAAGACCGCCAACTCGCTGATGGGCCAGGCCTTTCCGACGGTTCCCGGCTTCTTCAGCCAGTCCTCGGCGGTGGCGAACGCGCCGCCGCCCTCACTGGCCGCGTAGTACTCCTCGACACACGTCCCCCACCAGTCGATCATCGCCCGCTTCACGTGGTCGGGGCAGGGCGCGGCGCCGTGGATGGCGTGCCGCATGGACGTCACGTCGTAGCGGTCCTTCGTCTCCTGCGGCACCGCGAGGAGGCGGTGGAACTGGGTCGGCACCATGTGGGTGTGCGTGGCCCGGTGGGTGTCGATGAGGCGGAGCATCTCCTCGGGCGTCCACTTGTCCATGAGGACCAGCGGGTGCCCGATGTGCAGCGACGCGCCCGCGAACTGGAGCACGGCCGTGTGGTAGAGCGGCGAGCAGACGAGGTGCACGTTGTCGTCGTAGGGCTTGATGCCGAAGATGGCGAGGAAGCCGCCGAGGTAGGACTCCTCGGGCAGCTTGCCGGACAGCGGGCGCCGGATGCCGCGCGGGCGGCCCGTCGTGCCGGAGGTGTAGTTCATGACCCAGCCGAGGGTCCGGTCGTCCGGCGCCGACTCGCTTTGTCCGTCGAGGAGTTCGGCGTACGGGCGGAAGGTGTCGACCGTGCCGACGGCGTACCGGTGACTGGCCGGGAGCTTCGCCTCGTCGGCGGCGGCCCGCGCCTGTTCGGCGAACCGTTCGTGCGCGATCAGCACCTTGGCGCCGGAGTCGGCGACGATCCAGGCGATCTCCGGGCCGACGAGGTGGTGGTTGACCGGCACGAGGTAGAAGCCGGCCTGGGAGGCGGCCAGGTAGGCGGTGAAGAACTCGACGCCGTTGGGGAGGACGACGGCGAAGGCGTCGCCGCGGGTGAGGCCGGCCTCGCGGAGGCCGTGCACCAGTTGGTTGGCGGCGGCGTGCAGGCGGCCTGCCGTCCAGGTCTCGCCGTCCGGGGCGTGCAGGATCGTGCGGTCGGGGTCGGCCGTGGCCTGCGCCCAGAATCCGTTCGGGGGTGTGCTCATGGGGCGGCTCTCCTCCTGTGGGTCCGGTCCACTCGTCTGCCCGGTTCTGTCCGGTGGGCGACCGCGGGTCGTGGGGGCTGGTCGCGCAGTTCCGTGCGCCCTCATGAAGGCGCACGGAGTGCGCCCTTCAGGGGCGCGGGGAACTGCGCGGGGATGGACCACCGGCCCGCAGCCGCGAACATCCGCACGCCCCCACGGCGCTCACGCGTCCCGCCCAGCGATCCGGTTCACCCGGTCGATCGCCCGCTCGAAGCCCCGCGTCAACTCGTCGAACACGGCTTGCACACTGCGCTCCTCGTTCATCCGGCCGACGATCTGTCCGACGGGCGTCCCGAGCAACGGCTCCACCTCGTACTTCTGGATCCGCGAGACGGCCTCGGCGACGAGCAGCCCCTGCAACGGCATGGGCAGTGTGCCGGGCCCCGCGGGGTCGTCCCACGCGTCCGTCCACTGCGTGCGCAACTGCCGCGCCGGCTTCCCGGTCAGCGCGCGTGAGCGCACCGTGTCGCCGGAGCCCGCGGCGAGCAGCTTGCGGGTGAGGGCCGCCGAGTGCATGTCGGCCTCGGTCGTGGTCAGCCACACCGAACCGAGCCATACGCCCTGCGCGCCGAGCGCCAGCGCGGCGGCGACCTGCTGTCCGCTGCCGATGCCGCCCGCGGCGAGGACCGGCAGCGGGTCGACGGCCTCCACGACCTCGGGAGTGAGGACCATGGAGGCGATCTCGCCGGTGTGGCCGCCGGCCTCGTAGCCCTGGGCGACGACGACGTCGATGCCCGCGTCGGCGTGCTTGCGGGCGTGCCGGGCGCTGCCCGCGAGCGCGGCGACGAGGACGTCCTGGTCGTGGGCGCGGGCGATGACGTCGGCGGGCGGTGAACCCAGCGCGTTGGCCAGGAGTTTGATCGGGTAGTCGAAGGCGACGTCGAGTTGGCTGCGGGCGACCTGTTCCATCCAGCCGGTGATGCGCCAGCCGGACGCCTCTCCCTCGGCGAGTTCGGGCACGCCGTGCCGGGCGAGGGTGTCCTTGACGAACTGCCGGTGGCCCTCCGGGATCATCGCCTCGACGTCGGCCTCGGAGACGCCCTCCACCTTCTTGGCGGGCATGACGACGTCGAGTCCGTACGGCTTGCCGTCGGCGTGCGCCTGCAGCCAGTCCAGGTCGCGTTTGAGTTCGTCGGGTGCCGTGTAGCGGACCGCGCCGAGCACGCCGAAGCCTCCGGCCCTGCTGATGGCGGCGGCCACCGCAGGGAACGGCGTGAAGCCGAAGACGGCGTGCTCGATCCCCAGTTTCTTGCTCAGCTCCGTCTGCATGGGCGCAGGATGCCGCAGCGAACCGGCCGACGGAAGAGGTTTTCTGATGCAGCGTCAGATTCTTCACGGGCCGGTCACGGGCACAAGTGGTTGACACGGGCCACCACTGACATGAAAGTTTCACCCGTCGCGGTAGATCCCGAAAGATACTTTCAGGAGGGCCCCGTTCATGACCGGAACAACCGAAGCGGCGGACAGGCCGGAGAGACCGGAGAGCGCTGCCAGACCCGACCCGGCAACGGGCGGACCCACCCGGCGCCAACTGGGCGCCTTCGGCCTCGCACTGGGCGGCGCGCTCGCCCTCGCCCCGTTCCCCGCGGGCCCCGCGACCGCGGCCGCGGCGGAACGCGCGCGGCCCACGCTGCGCCGCGGCTCCCCCGAGCGTGCGGGTCTGCTCGCCGGGCACCTGCGCCAGCTGGTCGTCGACGCGGAGAAGTTCCTCGGCCCCTACCCGGGCGGCCCCAAGCACCCCTGGTACGCGGGCGCGGTGCTGCTCGCGGGCCGCGGCGGCACGGTCGCGCTGCACCAGCCGATCGGCAAGGCGGTGCGCTACTCCCACTACGACGACACGACGGACACCGGCATCGAGTTCCCGCCGGAGCAGCAGATCGACATGGCCGAGGACACGGTCTTCGACCTGGCCTCGGTGTCAAAGCTGTTCACCTCGATCCTGGCCGTGCAGGAGATCGAGCGCGGCGCCCTGGAACTGGAGGCGACGGTCGCCTCGTACCTGCCGGACTTCGCGGGCGCGGGCAAGCAGGACGTGACCGTCCGTCAACTCCTCACGCACACCTCGGGATTCCGCTCCTGGATCCCGCTCTACAAGGAGCCCACCCGCGAGGGCCAGATCCGGCTCATCTGGACCGAGAAGCTGCTCAACGCGCCGGGCACCACCTACCTCTACTCCGACCTCAACCTCATCTCCCTCCAGCTCGTCCTGGAGGAACTCACGGGCAAGGCGCTCGACGTGCTGCTGCGCGAGCGGATCACGGGACCGCTCGGGATGACCCGCACCCGCTACAACCCGCCCGCCGCCTGGAAGCCGAAGGTCGCGGCGACCGAGGACGCGCGCGCCCCGTGGTCGGGGCTCGACCGTGGCCTGGTCTGGGGCGAGGTGCACGACGAGAACGCGTTCGGGCTCGGCGGTGTCGCCGGCCACGCGGGGGTCTTCTCCACCGCGTGGGACCTGGCGATCCTGGGCCGCACGCTGCTCAACGGCGGGATCTACGGCAAGGCCCGGATCCTCTCCGAGAAGTCGGTGGACCTGATGTTCACGGACTTCAACACGGCCTTCCCCGGTGACGAGCACGGCCTCGGCTTCGAGCTGTACCAGCACTGGTACATGGGCGCGATGGCGACGCCCCGCACGGCGGGGCACACGGGCTTCACGGGCACCTCGCTGGTGCTCGACCCGACGACCGACTCGTTCCTCATCGTGCTGGGCAACTCGGTCCACCCCGTGCGCAATTGGCGGTCCGGCTCCGCTCCCCGGGTCGCCACGGCGAACAACATGGCGCGCGCCGTCGCGGTGCGTCCCACGCACGGCCGCACCGCGTGGTTCTCCGGCATGGCGAGCGCCGCCTCCGCCACGCTGACGCTGCCGGACCTGCGACTGACCTCACCGGACGCCCGGCTGTCGTGCGCGCTGTGGTGGGACACGGAGCCGCACTCCGACTTCCTGTACCTGGAGGTGTCGACGGACGGCGGCGCGAGCTGGGCGCCGCTCCCGTTCACGACGGACCGCACCGAGGCCCGTCCGGCGGGTTCCGTCGACGGCTACGCGGGCCGCTCCTGGCACCGGCTGACGGCGGACCTGGGCGGCTTCACGTCGGCGGCGGCCCGGGTGCGCTGGCGGTACACGACGGACCAGCTGTACGTCGGACGCGGGGCGTACGTGGACGGCATCCGGGTCGACGACGGCCGCAAGGTCGCCTTCGACGAGTCGCGTCCGGCCGACTCGTCCCGGATCGAGGCGACCGGCTGGACGGCCTCCCGGGACTGACGCGCCGCGCGGCGCCCGCCCCGTGACCCGCGCGGTCAGCGGGCGGGCGCCGTCGACTCACGGACCACCAGCCGGGGGCGGATCAGCAGCGAGCGGCCCGCGCCCGACGACGTCTCGATGCGGGAGCGCAGCTGCTGGAAGGTCTCGGCGGCCATCTCGGGCAGCGGCTGGCGGACCGTGGTGAGCGGCGGCTCGAAGAGCTCGGCGAGCAGTATGTCGTCGAAGCCGACCACGGAGACCTCCCGGCCCGCGCTGACCCCGGCGTCCTTCGCTCCCCGGCACACGCCGATCGCGCACATGTCGTTGATGGCGACGAACCCGGTGGGCGGCTCGGGTGCCGTGAGCAGTTCGCGGGCCGCGGCCCGGCCCAGCTCGGCGGACTCCTTGTCGCCGAACTCACTGGTGGCGGCGCCCGGCCAGACCACCGCCGAGGCCGGGTCGACGCCGCCGTCCTCCAGGGCCGCACGGAAGCCCCGCATCCGCTCGCGCCGGTTGACGCTGCTGACCGAGCCGGAGACGAACGCCAGCTTGCGGTGGCCGAGTTCGAGCAGATGACGGGTGGCGAGCTCGGCGCCCATGGCGTTGTCGACGCTGATGCTGGCGAGCGACGCCGGGTCGCCGGACTGGGCCGCCCGGTCGAACGCGACCATCTTCAGGCCCCGCTTGAGCAGCGGCGCCACGTGGTCGAGGGTCGGCAGCGAGGAGCACAGGACGACGCCGCTGACCCCGTCCGCGAGGAGCTCCTCGCCGTACTTGAGCTCGCGGGCCGGATCGCGCTCGCTGTTGCACAGCAGCACGTGATAGCCCTCGGCCAGCGCGACTGCCTCCAACTCCCGTGCCAGAGCGCCCCAGAAGGGGTTCGCCACGGACGGGACGATCAGGCCGATGACCTGGATCCGGCCGGTGCGCAGCATGCGGGCCGCACGGTTGGGCCGGTACCCGAGCGTCTCTATGACCTGTTCCACGCGGGCGAGGGTCGCGGGCTGCATGCGGTCCGTGCGTCCGTTGAGAACGTTCGAGACCGTGCTCGCCGACACCCCTGCCGCCTGCGCGACTTGATGGATCGTTACCCCGTTCAACGCGGTGCCACCTCCGGCTCGTCACGTCACTGTACGCAGCAGTGTACCGATTTACTGAACGAGCAACACCGCCCGAGCGCTTCTTGATCCCCGTAAACTCCCGGAAAAATAACTGTGCCTTGGCTGTTGACGCCTCGTTGAGGCCGTTCCTAGCATCAGTGCATCGATTTACCGAAGGCCCGACCCGTCACGGGTTCCCCATCTTGCCTTCTGCCTGGCCGACTTCATCGGGCCTGACTGTGCCGATCACTGCATCGGTGCAGTGATCGGTGCACCACTGGCATCAGTCACATCTCGCTTCCCTCGCCTCTTAAGGGGTGTCCCATGGAACTCACGAGACGATCGCTCCTGGCCGCGCTCGGCGCCGGCACGGCTGCGGCGCTCACCGGCTGCGGCGCCGGAACCGACGCAGGCGGCAAGGCCGACGGACCGGCCGAGGGGGAGATCACGCTGCTCACCCCCATCTACGAGGGTGCGGACGGCAAGCAGCTCCTGGAGGGCAAGATCCTCAAGGAGTTCCGCAAGAAGCACCCCGACGTGAAGGTGAACGTCGACTACACCAACTACACCCAGCTCAACGAGAAGATCACCACCGCCCTCGCCGGCGGGCTGCTGCCCGACGTGCTGATGATGGGCGTCGGCTGGATCCCGCCGTTCGCCGCGAAGAAGGTCCTCGCCGAGCTGCCCGAGTCCCTCGCGGCCAAGTACGACTACGAAGAACGCGTCCTCGAACCCTCCCGCTACCAGGGCAAGTTGTACGCGCTGCCGACCGTCATGGCGACCCGCCTGGTCGCCTACCGCAAGGACCACTTCGCTGCGGCCGGCATCAAGAAGCCCCCGGCCTCCCTGCACGAACTGCGTGCGATGGCCAAGGAGTTGACCAAGGGCGACCGGATGGGCATCGACCCGTTCTCCATCGATCTGCGGCAGTGTTGGGAGACGTTCCTCTACGCCAACGGCGCCACGCTGTTCAACGCGGACGGCACCAAGACCGCGTTCACCGGCGCGCGGGGCGTGGAGTCGCTGCAGTTCTTCAAGGACCTGCAGAAGGACGGCTCCGCCGACTACACGAAGAAGACCGACGGGGACGCCGGCGCCACCACCAACCTCCAGCTCGGCAAGGCGTCGATGATGATGACCGGCAGCGGCCTGTGGAAGCAGCTGCAGGAGCAGAGCCCGGACCTCATCGAGAAGGACCTCATCGGCGCGTTCGTGCTGCGCGGCCGCAAGCCCGCGATGCTCACCGGCGGCACCCTGGTGTGCCAGTCGGCGCGCACTCAGCATGCCGCGGCCGCCCAGGCGCTGGTCGCCCACCTGGCCGCGCCCGACAACGTCCTCGCCGCCGCCGCGCAGCGCGAGACCGTGCCCGGCATCACCTCGCTGCGCTCCTCGTCGTACGTGAAGAGCAACAAGCTCGTCGACTTCTCGGTGCGCAACCTCAAGGACGCCTGCGCCGAGGGCGGCACCCCGGCCTGGATGGAGATCCGCGAGAAGATCAAGCCGACACTCGAACCCGCCGTCGTGAGCGGCAAGTCGGCGGCCGCCGCCATCGCCGAGCTGGGCGAGCTGGCCGACGCGGCCATCTCCCGGCTGTGAGGGGCGCTGACCGTGGGAGCCGTCTCCGTACTGAAGACGCGGCCGCCGGCCGCGCCCGCTGAGCCACCCCGTCCCTCGACTCCCCCGCGCGGCAAGGGCCCTGGCGCCCGCCGCCGCCGGGCCGGTCTGCTGATGGTGACGCCCGCCCTGCTGCACGCGGCGCTCTGGATCGGCCTGCCGATCATCGCCGCCGTGTATCTGGCGTTCACGTCGTACGACGTGCTGACCGCGCCGCGGTTCGTGGGCCTCGCCAACTTCCGCGACATGCTCGACGACGCGATGTTCCGCAAGTCGATCGTCAACACCGTCATCTACACCTTCTTCACCGTGCCGTTCGGGATGCTCCTCGGACTGCTGCTCGCCCTCGCGCTCGACCGGGGGCTGCGGGCCCGCGGGGTGTTCCGCACCGCGATCTTCCTGCCGCAGGTGACGGCGACGGTGGCCATCGCGCTGGTGTGGCTGTGGATCTACAACCCGCGCAACGGCCTGTTCAACACGCTCCTCGGCCTGTTCGGCATCGAGGGCCCCGCCTGGCTCGCGTCGACGTCGTGGGCGATGCCCTCGGTGATCCTCGTCGGCATCTGGCAGGGCATCGGCATGAAGATGCTGATCTATCTGGCCGCGCTGCAGAACCTGCCCAAGGACCTGTACGAGGCCGCGTCGGTCGACGGGGCGTCGCCGGTGCGGCAGTTCTTCTCGATCACGCTGCCGCTGCTCAAGCCCGCCACGTTCTTCGTCCTGATCACCTCGCTGATCAGCGCGTTCCAGTCCTTCGACCAGATCTACATCCTCACCGACGGCGGCCCGGCGGGCTCCACGACGATGATGACGTACGAGATCTACAAGTCGGCGTTCCGCGAGTTCCGCGTGGGCTACGCCTGCGCCCAGTCGCTGGTGCTGTTCGTGCTCCTCATGGGGTTCACCCTGGTCAACCGGCGCATCATGGGAGGCACCCGTGGCCACGACTGACACCCGGCGGCCACCGGCCCCCGGCCGCATCGCCCTGTACGTCACGCTGTCCCTGGTCGCGCTGCTGATGGTGGTGCCGTTCCTGTGGATGATCGTGACGTCCCTGAAGACACCGGCGGAGATCGCCTCCGCCGACACGAGCCTGCTGCCCACGCACTGGGCCTTCGGGAACTACGCCGACGCCCTGCGGGCCGCCCCGTTCGCGACGTACGCCCGCAACAGCTTCGTCATCGCGGCGAGCCACACCGTCCTGAACGTGGTCTTCGCGTCGATGGCCGGCTACGCGCTGGCCCGGATCAGGTTCCGCGGCAGTGAGTTCCTGTTCTACTGCTTCGTCGCGGCGCTGATGATCCCGACGTACACGAAGGTCCTGCCGGAGTTCCTGATCGTGCGGTTCATGCCGCTGGCGGGCGGCAACGACCTGTTCGGGCAGGGCGGCAGCGGCTGGCTCGACACGTGGTGGGCGCTGATCGTGCCCGGCGCGATCACCCCGTTCGCGGTGTTCCTGTTCCGCCAGTTCTACCTGGACCTGCCGGTGGAGCTGGAGGAGGCGGC
This sequence comes from Streptomyces longispororuber, assembly GCF_024448165.1. Taxonomy (GTDB): domain Bacteria; phylum Actinomycetota; class Actinomycetes; order Streptomycetales; family Streptomycetaceae; genus Streptomyces; species Streptomyces longispororuber_A. The sequence continues at coordinate 17,811 of NZ_JAMOLN010000019.1, read as the reverse complement.
GCGGCTCGACGGGCTCGGCGAGTTCCGGATCTACGCCCGGATCATGACGCCGCAGGTCAAGCCCGCCCTGACCACGGTGGCGCTGCTGACCTTCGAGTCGTCGTGGAACAACTTCCTGTGGCCGCTGCTCGTGACCCGCACCGACAGTCTGCGCGTCATCCAGGTCGGCCTGTCGGTCTTCAAGACCGAGAACGGCACCCAGTGGCACTTCCTCATGGCCGGCACGACGCTCGCGACGCTGCCCATGGTGCTGCTCTTCCTCGTCGGACAGCGCTACTTCGTCCAGGGGTTCGCGCACACCGGCCTCAAGTGACACCCCCTTCTCCCCCTGCTCTCCACTCTCTCCTCGTTCGCTTCGTGAAAGGTCTTCCTCCGCATGTCCAGTGATCTCCAGGGTTCCCGTGCGCTCGTGACCGGCGCGGGTCACGGCATCGGCCGGGCCATCGCCGTCGCGCTCGCCGAGGCGGGCTGCGACGTCGCCGTGCACTACCGCAGCTCGGCCGACGAGGCCGGGCTCACGGTCGCCGCGATCGAGCAGCTGGGCCGGCGCGCCAAGGCGTTCCAGGCCGATGTCACCGTCACGGCGGAGGTGGACCGGCTCGTCGCGGAGGCCACCGGATTCCTCGGCGGGCTCGACGTCCTCGTGTGCAACGCGGGCCATCTGATCGGCCGGGCGACCGTCGCGGAGATGAGCGACGCCCACTTCGACCAGGTCGTCGACGCGAACCTGACCTCCACGTTCCGCACCTGCCGGGCCGCGCTGCCGCACCTGGCCGAGTCGTCCGCCGGGCGCATCGTCACCATGTCGTCGCTGGCCGCGCACAACGGCGGCGGCCCCGGCTCGGTGGCGTACGCCGCCGCGAAGGCCGGCATCCGCGGCTTCACCAAGGCGCTCGCCAAGGAGGTCGCGGCGTCGGGCGTGACGGTGAACGCGGTCGCGCCGGGCTTCATCAAGGGCACCGCGTTCCACGACACGTTCACGGCGCCCGAGGCGCAGGCGGCGATGGCCGCGGGCATCCCCGTCGGCCGGCCCGGCACGCCCGAGGACGTGGCGGCGTCCGTCGTCCACCTCGCCTCGCCCGCCGCCGGTTTCCTCACCGGTACGACGCTGGACATCGACGGTGGCGTATGGCCCCGGTGAACCGGATGATCCCGCGGGAGCGGGGCGGCTGGTGGCACGCGTTCGTGTGTCCCGCGCACGGTCTCGAACTGGATCACGGTGACGTGCTGTCCGGGGTGTTCCCCGAGGGCGGGGCGCTGTGCGCCCGCGGCTGCCGGGTGGACACCCCCGAGGTGCGGGGCGCGTGGACGGTCCTCTCCCATCAGGCGTGGGCGCGCCACATCCGGGTCCTGGCGCTGCGCGGCGAAGACGGCACGGACGGCACGGACGGCACGGACACAGAGGCGGTTCGGCTGCTTCTCGAATACGCGGACGTGTACCGGGAGTTGGCCGCCGAGGGGCACGAGGGCGCGCAGTCCTGGATGCTGCGCGGCCGCCTCTTCCACCAGGCGCTGACCGATGCGATCTGGGCGGTGAACGTCGGGCACGCGGTGTGGACGCTCGCGCTGCGCGGCGCGCCCGGCACCGAAGGGCTGCTGCCGCTGCTCGACGAGCTGGAGCGGGCCGCGCTGGAGTCCCGGCACGTCCTGGTCGACCGGGGCGATCTGGCGTCGAACTACACGACGTGGCTGACGGCGGCGGGCATCGCGACGGGCCGGGCCGCGGCCCTGGTGCGCGGGACGGAGTGGGACGGCGCCAAGCAGTGGCTCGACGGCCCGCACGGGCTGTACGCACAGCTGCGGGCGTGCGTCGGCGGCGACGGCTGGGAGTGGGAGGGCAGCACGTACTACCACGGGTTCGTGCTGCGGGCCGCGCTGCTCGCGCTGCGCGGCGTCGCCCCCGCCGACGTGCCGTCCGACGTGGCCCAGCGCCTGGCCGGCATGGTGGACGTCCTCGCGGCGATCGCCACGGACGGCGGGGTACTGCCCGCCCTCAACGATGGCCCCTACCTGCGCGCCCCACTCGCTCTCGAATGGCTCGAACTGTGCGCGCTGGCACAGGAGTTCACGCCGTCGCCGCGGCTCGACGCGGTCGCCCGGCGGGCGCGCGCCGAGGCGGGTGCGGCGGACGACGGGCTGGATCTGCTCGTGGCGGGGACGGGCTGGTTCGCCGGCCCGGCCCTGCCGGAGCGCCCGGCGCCCGCGCCGGTCACCGTGTTCGACGAGGCGGGATACGCGGTCGTACGGGCCGCGGGGGTGCAGGCCGTCCTCGCGTTCGGGCCGCACGGCGGTTCGCACGGCCACCGCGACAAGCTCGCTCTGTCGCTGTACGGGGCGGGCGCGTGCTGGCAGCCGGATCCGGGTGAAGTGCCGTACGCGCACGCCGAGTTCCGTGACCACTACGCCTCGACGGCCGCGCATCCGGCGTTCCGGGTGGACGGTGCCGAGCAGGCGGAGTGCGCGGGCCGGCTCCTGGCGCGGGACGCGACGTCGGTGACGGCCGAGGTGACGGACGCGTACCAGGGGGTGCGGGCGGTGCGCCGGGTCGAGGCGGGCGCCTGCCACCTCGTGGACGTGCTGACGGTGGTGGCCGGTGACGAGCGGCAGGTGACCGGCCAGCTGCGTCCGGGCGTCGCCCTCGACGTCCAGGTGCAGCCGGACGGAGCGGTCCGCACGACCTGGTACGGCGACGACGAGGTGCTGCACGGCTGGCACGCGGCGTCGGTCCCCGTGCGGCCGGTGACCCGTCCCGGGCCCGGTCCGGCCGACGACCCCCAACTGACGCGCAGCTGGGTCGACTTCACGGCGACGGCTGACCGGTTCGTGCTCGTCTCGGTGTACCAGAGCGCGGCCGAGGGCCCGGCGGTGACGGGCGTGCGGCTGGCCGGGGACGAGGTCGTGGTGGACCTGGCGGACGGCTCCCGGGCCGTGCACGGGACGGGGGTCTGACGTGCTGCTGTCCGCGACGCCGCCCGCCGGTCCCCGCCCCTACCAGGAGCGCCGGCTGCTCGACGAGGCGGTGCGGCACCGGGCGCTGGTGCCGCCGGCCCGGCACCCGATGGCCAGCATCACCTGGCTGGGTCCGGCCGCCGCGAACCCGGCGCTCGCGTACCGCGTCACCGGGGATCCGGCGCACCTGGCGGAGGCCGAGCGGTGGATCGCGGCGGCGGTCCGCTTCCCGCACTGGGGCCGCGCGCACATGCCCGACCACGACCTGGACGCGGGCTGGCTGCTGCACGGCCTCGGCCTCGCCCACCACTGGCTGGGCGACGCCCTCTCCCCCGACCTCGCGGACCTGCTGCGCTACAAACTCCTGGTCCAGGGGCGCCGGTTGTACGAGTTCGCGGTGGCCACCGAGGGCCGCTGGTGGTCGTCCTCGTACTGGCAGAACCACAACTGGATCTGTTACGCGGGTCTGGCCACGGCCGGATACGCGCTGGGCCGGGAGGAGTGGACGGAGCGCGCCAGGGACAACCTCGGGCGGGTGCTGGACGCGCTGCCCGCCGACGGCTCGCACGCGGAGGGCGTCGTCTACTGGCGGTACGGGGTGCCGTGGCTGGCGATCCACCTGGATCTGCTCCAGGAGCGCGAGGGCCTCGACTGGTGGGGCCGGGGCGGCTTCATGGAACACACCTTCGGCTTCCGGCTGCACCAGTCGGCGCCGGGTTTCGCCGAGCAGGCCGGCCACGGCGACTGCCACGACCGGCGCAGTGGCCACAGCGTCGCCCTGTACCGGCGGCTCGCCGCGCGGTTCGGGATCGGCGAGGCGCAGTGGCTCGCCGACCTCGTGGACCGTGAACTCTTCGACGGCGAGGCCGCGTTGAGCGGGGTGCGGCCGGGGATCCGGGCGGAGGCGTATCTGGAGTACCTGTGGCACGACCCGTCGGTGCCGCCGGTGGCACCCGGGCGCACGCACGCGTACTTCCCCGACCTGGGGCTGCTGACGGCCCGTACCGGCTGGGACGCGGCGGCGACGTTCGTGTCGTTCAAGGCGTCGCCGGGCGGCGGGCACCAGGCCTGGGAGACGTCGGCGAAGCACCGGTCGGAGCTCGGCCGGGAGACCCTCAACCAGGGGCACCACCACCCGGACTCCGGCTCCTTCGTCCTCACCTCCCAGGGCGCCTTCCTCGCCGTGGACGAGGGCTACAGCAACCGCAAGCGGGCCGCACACCACAACCTGCTCCTGGTCGACGGCCGGGGCTTCGCGGGCGAGGACCGCTACCACGTGTACGAGGGGCTGCCGTTCGAGCAGCAGGCCCGGATGCGGGACGTGCTGGCGGACGGCGGCTGGGCGCACGGCACCGCGGAGATCGGCGCGATGTACCCGGCCGAGCTCGACGTGCGACGCCTGGACCGCACCCTGGTCTGCACCCCGTCGGGGCGGCTCGTGCTGTCCGACGACGCCGAGGCCGGGGCGCCGCGCTCCTGGACGTTCCTGTTGCAGACGGACGCGCCGACCACCGTCGGACCGGCGGACGGCCGGGACCGGCTGATCCGCTCGGGCGACGCCCGCGCGTGGCTGCGCCGCCTCGCCCCCGACGACGCCGACGTCACCTCGGAGGAGACCCACGTGGCCGCCAACCCCACTTCCAGCACACCGGAGTTGAGCATCACGCACACCTTGCACACGCTGTCGGTGACGACCCCCGCCCGGGAACGCGCGGGCTTCCTGACGACGATCGAACCCGGGGCCGGGGCGGCGACGGCCCGCGCCGTGCCGCACGGCGTCGTCCTCGACACCCCGGACGGCACGGAGACGGTGCTGCTCTCCCCCGCCGACCACGCGATCCGTACCGCCGAGGTGACGGCGGACGCGGCGGCGGTGCTGCTCGCGCCGGGCCGCGCCCCGTACGTGGTGGCGGCCCGGCGGCTGGCCCTGTCCGGGCGGCCGGTCCGGGAGTGGGCCGAGCCGTACACCGGAGCGGTGGTGGAGCGATGACGCTGTCCTGGTCCGTCGCCGGGCGCGGCAGCGGTCGGGGCCGACTGCTGCGGGTGCTCGACTGGATCGCCCAACCGGCCGCCGCGGGCGCCGCGTTCGTCGTCATCGCGCTCGGGGTGGTCACCTGGCTGCCGGCGCTGGCCGCCCTCGCGCACACCCTTCAGCGCTGGCGCTCCGACGGGGACAACTGGTCCTTCACCGGGGTGTTCGGCGCGTTCCCCCGCTACTGGCGCGTCCTGTGGCGGCACAGTGCGCTGACGGCGGCGGCCGTGTCCGTGCTCGCCGCCAACTCGCTGTTCCTGACCGGCCGTTCGAGCCCGTACGCGTTCGTGCTGCTGGCCGCGCAGGCGGGTCTCGGGGCCGCTCTGTTCGTCCACTGCACCGCCTTCGCGGCGCACGCGGGCCTCGCCCCCGACGAACCGCCCGCCGAGTGGCACCGGCGGGCGCTCGCCCTGGCCTTCGCCTCGCCCGCCCGCGGCACCGCCCTGCTCGGCGCCGCGGTCTCCGCGGTCGTCCTGACCCTGCCCATCCCGCTCGGCCCGCTGCTGTTCGGTCCGAGCGTGCCCGTCCTGCTCGCCCTGCACCTCGCCGCACCGCAACCAGAGAGGACCACCTGATGTCGCACCTGCCGAAGCCGCCGAGACTGCCGAGACCGTCCGCGCGCGCCCTGTACGCGCTGGCCCTCGGCGCCTGCGCCGCCCTGGCCCTGCCCGCCGCACCGGCGTCGGCCGCGTCCGCGTACTACGTCGCGCCGAGCGGCAGCGACGGCAACGCCGGCACGTCGTCGGGCGCGCCGTTCGCCACCATCCAGCACGCGCTGGACGTGGCGCCGGAGGGCGCCGTCGTCCACCTGGCGTCGGGCACCTACCGGCAGGACGTCGTGACGCGCCGCGAGAACGTCACCCTCACCGGTCCGTCGACCGCCGTGGTCAAGGGCGCGGGCAACGCCCGCATCGTGCAGGTGCAGCACGACGGCACCGTGCTCGACGGGTTCACCGTGGACGGCCTGTTCGGCTCGTCGAGCGACGTGGCCGGCTACCGTCTCAAGCTCGTCTACGTCATGAGCACCACCCCGGGCAACGGCGTGAACGCCCTGAGCATCACGGACATGACGCTCAAGAACGCGGCCGACGAGTGCCTGCGGCTGCGCTATCTGATCACCGGCGCCGACGTGTCGGGCAACACGATCAGCGACTGCGGCGTCGCCGACTTCAAGTTCGGCGGGGGCGGCAAGAACGGCGAGGGCATCTACCTCGGCACGGCCCCCGAGCAGCAGGGCGCGAACGGCGCACCGGACGCGGCCCCCGACGTCAGCAAGAACAACCGCATCCACCACAACACGATCGCCACGCGCGGCAACGAGTGCGTCGACGTGAAGGAGAACTCCACCCACAACTACGTGGAGTACAACGACTGTTCGCAGCAGCGTGACGCCAGCTCCGGTGGTCTCGACGCGCGCGGCAGCGGCAACATCTTCCGGTACAACACCCTGCACGACAACACGGGCGCGGGCGTCCGGCTCGGCGGCGACACGGCCACCGACGGCATCGACACCGAGGTCTACGGCAACACGATCACCGACAACGCGGGCGGCGGCATCAAGGTCATGCGCACGCCGCAGGGGCAGGTGTGCAGCAACACGATGAGCGGCAACACCGGCGGGAACTCCGTGGGCACCTACGGCGCCGACTACGACCCGACGGCCCTCTGCTCGGCCGGGGCCGCGTCATGACCACCACCCGCCGCACCGTGCTGGCCGGCACCGGCGCCACCCTCGCCGCGCTCGCCCTGCCCACGCCGCTGCTGAGCGCGGCGCACGCCGCCGGCGCCGACGACACGACGCTGCTGCGCACCCGCTGGCACACCCTGCTCACCGGCGGACCGGGGCTCGACACGGCCGAGCCGCGGATCGCCGCCGCGATCGCCCGGATCGACCGGGCGGCGACGAGTGCCCTGAAGGGACTCGACCCGTCCCGCACCGACGGCCTGTGGCCGGATCTGACCAGCACCGCGATCTCGAACCACGTCACCACGTCGTTCAAGCGGCTCGCCACCGCCGCCACCGCGTGGGCCGTGCCCGGCACGACGCGGTACGGCGATCCGGCCCTCGCCGAGCTGCTCGGCCGGGGCGTCGACTGGATGCTGGAGAACCGCTACGGCCCCGGCCACGTCCGCTTCGACAACGACTGGGACTGGGAGATCGGCTGCGCCCTGGCCCTGAACGACACGGCCGTGCTGCTGCACGACGCGCTCGGCGCCGACCGGCTGACCCGGGTCAACGACGCCGTGCGCCACTACACGCCCGACCCGAACCTGTGGCGGGCGGACCGGCAGATCGCCACCGGCGCCAACCGCGTCTGGATCTGCACGGTCGTCGCGGTCAACGCGGTCCTGCGCGGCGACGGCAGCGACCTGGCGCGGGTACGGGACGCCCTGTCCGACGTGGACGGCGGCGGTGCGAACAGCGTGCTCGCGTTCCAGGACGCCGGTGCGGGCACCGGCGAGGGCTTCTACTCCGACGGTTCCTTCCTCCAGCACTACAAGCACCCCTACAACGGCGGCTACGGGAAGGAGCTGCTGGGCAATCTGTCGCGGCTCCTGAACCTGCTCGACGGCACCTCCTGGGAACTCACCGACCCGGACGTCGCGAACGTGCGGCACTGGGTGACGGACGGCTTCGAGCCGCTCATCGCCCGCGGCGACGTGCAGCACGGAGTGTGCGGCCGGGAGATCGCCCGCTCCAGCAAGCAGGGCCACGTCGCGGCGCAGACCGTGATCGAGGCGGTGCTGCGGCTGCTGCCGGGGCTGACCGGCGCGGACGCCGACCGGTTCGCGGCGCTGGTCAAGCAGTGGATCACCGAGGACACGTACCGCGACTTCCTCGACGTCACCGACCTGGCCTCGCTCGTGGCCGCGCAGCGTCTGCTCGCCTCCGCCACGAAGCCGCGCGGCACACTGGTGACGCACCGCCAGTTCCCGCGCATGGACAAGGCGATGCACCACCGTCCCGGCTTCACGCTCGGCATCTCCGCCTGCTCCACGCGCATCTACAACTACGAGTCCATCCAGAACGAGAACCTGCACGGCTGGCACCTGTCCGACGGCATGGTCCTGCTGTACGACGACGACCTCGGCCACTACAGCGAGGACTACTGGCCGACCGTGGACCCGCTGCGGCTTGCCGGTACCACGGTCGTCGCGCAGCGCCCCGCCGACGCCGCGGGCCAGCGCACCACGAGCACCGCCGACTGGGCGGGCGGGGCGGCGCTGCCCGGCACGACGCTCGGCGCGTACGGGCAGGACCTGCGGGCGTTCGGGAGCGATCTCAGGGTGCTCAAGAGCTGGTTCTGCCTGGACGACGTGATCGTGCACGTCGGCTCGGGGATCACGGCCGGCGCCGGACCGGTCGAGACGATCGTCGAGAACCGCAAACTCCGCGACGCCGCGGCCGAGTTGACCGTGGACGGGGTCCTCGCACCGTCCGGCGCGGACTGGACCGCCGGGTACGAGAACGTGCGCGGCGTGCACCTCGCGGGGACCGGCGGCTACGTCTTCCCGAACCCGACGGCGCTGCGGGCCCTGCGCGAGCAGCGCACCGCGACCTGGCGGGACATCAACATCAAGTACGGCACGGACACCCCGGTCACGCGCCCCTACCTCACGCTGTGGCAGGACCACGGCACGGCGCCCTCGGACGCGGGCTACTGCTGGCTGCAGCTGCCGGGCGCCTCGGCCGAGCGGACCGCGCAGGTGGCGCTCGCGCCGCCGGTGAGCACGGTGGCCGCGTCGACGGCCGTGCACGCGGTGCGGCGCGCGGCCGACGGGCTGCTCGCCGCGAACTTCTGGGCGGCCGGGCAGGCGGGTGAGCTCACCTCCGACGGCCCGGCCGCCGTCCTCGTGCGGCCGCGCGACGGTCAGGTCGAGGTGGCGGTGAGCGATCCGACCCAGCTGCGGGACCGGGTGGTCCTCGATCTCGACCTGCGCGGCTACCGGGTGCGGCGGGCCGACCGGGGCGTCGCCGTCGCCCGCGGCCGGTCCGGCACCCGGATCACCGTCGACACCGCCGGCCTGCACGGCGCGACCGTCTCCCTGACCCTCTCGAGGAGTTGACCTTGCTGTTCGACATGCCGCTCGACCGGCTGCGGGAGTACCGTCCCGCGCCGGAGGAGCCCGCGGACTTCGACGCGTTCTGGCGCAAGACGCTCGACGACACCGCCCGTCATCCGGTGGACGCCCGCTTCGTGCCGTACGAGGCGGGCCTGGCGACCGTGGACGTGTTCGACGTGACGTTCAACGGGTGGGGCGGCCAGCCCGTGAAGGCGTGGCTGCTGCTGCCGCGCGGACGGACCGGGCCACTGCCCGCGGTCGTCCAGTACATCGGCTACAACGGCGGCCGGGGCATCCCGTACTCCTGGCTGACCTGGAGCGCCCTCGGCCACGCCCATCTGATCATGGACAACCGTGGCCAGGGCGGTGGCGGCAAGAACACCGCCGACACCCCCGACGTCGCACCCGAGGGCCACGGCTCGTCGTCGCCCGGCTTCCTGACCCGCGGCATCGAGGACCCGCACCGGCACTACTACCGGCGGCTGATCACCGACGCGGTCCGGGCCGTCGACGCGGTCCGGGAGCACGAGGACGTCGACGCCACCCGCGTCGCGGTCCTCGGCGGCAGCCAGGGCGGCGGTCTGGCGCTCGCCGTGTCCGGGCTGCGCGACGACGTGGCGGCGACGGTCGCCGACGTGCCGTTCCTGTGCCACTACCGGCGGGCCTCGCAGATCACGGACAGCGGCCCGTACGCGGAGATCGCCCGCTTCCTGTCGGGGCACCGGTTCGGCATCGAGGCGGCGATGGAGACCCTCTCCTACTTCGACGGGGTCAACTTCGCGGCGCGGGCGACGAGTCCCGCCTGGTTCTCGGTCGGCCTGATGGACAAGATCTGTCCGTCCTCCACCGTCTTCGCCGCGTACCACCGCTACGCCGGGCCCGCCGCCATCGAGGTGTTCCCGTACAACGGGCACGAGGGCGGCGCCGAGTACGACCTGCCGCGGAAGATCGCCGCGCTGCGGGGCGTGTTCGGAACGTAGGCCAGGGCGCGGGGTCAGCGGCCGAGCACCGCCATCGCGGCGTTGTGCCCGGGAATGCCGCTGACCCCGCCGCCGCGTACCGCGCCCGCGCCGCACAGCAGCACGTTCGGATGCGCCGTCTCCACACCCCAACGGCCCGTGTCCTGCTGCCCGTACGGGAAGGCGAGCTCCCGGTGGAAGATGTTCCCGCCGGGCAGCCGCAGATCGCGCTCCAGGTCGAGCGGGGTCTTCGCCTCGATGCAGGGGCGGCCGTCGGCGTCCTCGGCGAGGCAGTCCTCGATCGGCTCGGCGAGCTGTGCGTCCAGCTGGGCGAGGGTCGCCTTGAGGAGGCCGGCCCGCGCGGTGTCGTTGTCGGCGGTGAACAGCCGGGCCGGGGTGTGGAGACCGAAGAGGGTGAGGGTCTGGTAGCCGCGCTCGACGAGGTCGGGGGCGAGGATCGTCGGGTCGGTCAGGGAGTGGCAGTAGATCTCGGAGGGCGGGGCGCTGGGCAGGGCGCCGGAGGCGGCCTCGGCGTAGGCGGTCGCCAACTGGCCGTATCCCTCGGCGACGTGGAAGGTTCCGGCGAATGCCTGGCGCGGGTCGACGGTGGTGTCCCGGAGGCGCGGCAGCCGCTTCAGCAGCATGTTGACCTTGAGCTGGGCGCCCTCGGCGGGCGACGGCGGCACCTCGTCGAGCAGCCGGGCCAGTTCCTGCGGCGAGGCGTTGACCAGGACGTGCCGGGCGGCGACCGTGTGCTCGCCGCCGTCCGTCCGGTAGGTCACCTCGGCGGCCCGGCCGTCCGTCTCGATCCGGGTCGCCTCGCATCCGGTGCGCAGGTCGGCGCGCGCCGCGCGGGCCGCCGCGGCGAGCGCGTCGGTCAGGGCGCCCATGCCGCCGACGGGTACGTCCCAGTCGCCGGTGCCGTTGCCGATCACGTGGTAGAGGAAGCAGCGGTTCTGGGCGAGCGTCGGGTCGTGGGCGTCGGCGAACGTGCCGATGAGCGCGTCGGTCAGGACGACGCCGCGCACCAGGTCGTCGCTGAAGGTCTCCTCGATGCCGACGCCGATGGGCTGCTCGAACAGCAGCCGCCACGCCGCGTCGTCGCCGACCCTCTCGCGCAGGGCGTCGCGGGTGGGCAGCGGCTCGGTGAGCGTCGGGAAGACCCGCTCGGCGACCTGCCGGGTCGTCTCGTAGAAGCGGGTCCACGCCGCGTACTCGCGGTCCGAGCCGGTCAGCCGGGCGAAGGAGTCGCGGGTGGCGTCCTCCCCGCCGCCGACGAGCAGTCCGGTGGGCCGGCCGTCGCGCAGGGTCGGGGTGTACGAGGACACGGTGCGCTGCCGCACCGCGAAGTCGAGCCCCAGGTCCCGGACGATCTTGTGGGGCAGCAGGCTGACCAGGTACGAGTAGCGGCTGAGGCGGGCGTCCACGCCCGTGAACGGGCGGGTCGAGACGGCGGCTCCGCCGGTGCTGCCCAGTCTTTCGAGCACGGTGACGGTGTGGCCCGCACGGGCGAGGTAGGCGGCGGCCACCAGTCCGTTGTGGCCGCCGCCGATGACTACTACGTCGCGGGACTGCACGTTTCGGCCTCCTCGATCGGGCGTCGCCGCCCGTGCGCCGTGGCTGGTTGCTTGATCGTAGGCGAGTGCGGCTCCGCTGTGGCTGATCGCGCGGTTCCCCGCGCCCCTCGGTTACCCGGCCCCCACGAGCTCAGCCACGCTGCCGCAGAGCCGCGACACGACGGTACAACTGGACCGCCTCCGTCCCACGGCCCAGCTGTTCCAGACAGTGCGCCTCGTCGTTGCGGCTGGCCAGCGTGTCCGGATGGGCCTCACCGAGCACCCGCTCCCGGGCGACGGCCACCGTGCGGTACTCGGTCAGCGCGTCCTGCCAGCGGCCGAGCCAGCCGAGCCCGACGGCGACCTCGCGGTGGCTGATCAGCGTGTCGGGATGGTCGGGGCCGAGTACCCGCTCGCGGATCGCGCAGACGTCGCGGGCCTCGGCGAGTGCCTCCTCCCAGCGGGCCATGCGGCCGAGGTTGACGCCGAGTCCGTGCCGGGCGCGCAGCGTCTCCGGGTCGTTGGGCCCGCTGACCCGGGTGCGGTCGTCGATCAGGTCGCGGTAGAGGGTGAGCGCCTCGGCGCTGCGGCCGAGGCGGCCGAGGCTGATGCCGACCTCGTAGCGGGCGGCCAGGGTGTCCGGGTGGTCGGCGCCCAGCGCGTGGGCACGGGCCTCCGCCACCTCCCGGTAGCTGCGCAGCGCCTCGCCCCAGCGCCCCAACTGGCCCAGTGTGTAACCGACTTCGCAGCGGGTCACCAAGGTGTCGGGGTGATCGGGACCGAGGACGCGGGCCCGGGCGTCGGCGACCTCGCTCGCCATCCGGAAGGAGTCCTCCAGGCGGCCGAGGCGGCTCAGGTTGAAGGCGAGGTTGTGGCGGCAGCGCAGGGTGTCCGGGTGGTCGGGCCCCATGGCGCGCTCACGGGCGGCGAGGACCGACGTGTACGCCTGGTGCGCGTCGAAGTGGCGGCCCAGTTTACCGAGGACGTACGCCACTTCCTGGCGCGCCCCGAGCGTCTCGGGATGCTCGGCGCCCAGCACCCGCTCCCGGCCGGTCACGACCCGCCGGTACTCGCGCAGCGCGTCGGCGGCGCGCCCGGTGCGGCTCAGACAGAAGGCGACCTCGTAGCGGCTGGCGAGGGTGTCGGGGTGGTCGGGGCCGAGCGCGTGCTCGCGTTCGGCGGCGACGGCCCGGTGCACCTCGCCCGCCTCGGTCCAGCGGCCGAGCCGGCCCAGGCTGAGGCCCGCGTTGTGCCGGGAGACCAGGGTGGCGAGCAACTCCGGTGCGGGCGTGGGCCGTTCGACGGCGTCGGGAGGTGTCGCCGGGGTGCGTCCCGCGGGGCGCGGGATCCACTCGCCGGCGAGGCCCGAGGCGCCGTCCGGCGGGGTGGCGCGCAGCCCGGATCCGCCGGTCGCCTTGTGGCCCGTGGTCATGCCGCGCGTCCAGGACGGCAGCCGCGGCTCGCGGGAGGCGGGCTGCTCCCGCACCACCTGGGTACTGGTGCGCGGTTCGACCTGCGGGGCCCGCACCGTGGGCACGTAGGCACCGCGCCCGGACCGTCCCGCGGCGATCCGGCGGCCCAGCTCGCGGGCGTCGCGCGGCCGTTGCTCGGGGTCCTTGGCCAGCAGGTCGAGGATGATCCGGTCGACGTAGGCCGGCAGGTCGGGGCGGTGGTCGCGCGGGGCCCGCGGTGCGGTGTCGCGGTGCCCGACGAGCACGGCCCACGCGTCCGCCAGGTCGAACGGCGGTGCCCCGGTGGCGACTTCGTAGAGGACGCAGCCAAGCGAGTACAGGTCGCTGCGCTGGTCGACGTGGGTGCCGCCGATCTGCTCGGGCGACATGTAGTGCGGGGTGCCCATGGCGATGCCGGTGCCGGTGAGGCGGGCGGTGAAGCCGATGTCGTGGCCGAGCCGGGCGATGCCGAAGTCGCATATCTTCGCGGTGCCGTCGCCGAGCATCACGATGTTCGCGGGCTTCAGGTCCCGGTGCACGATGCCCTGTTCGTGGGTGTAGGCGAGGGCGGCGGCGACCTGCTCGGCCATGTCGACGATGTCGTCGACCGGCAGCGGGTGGTGCCGGTTCTCCTCCAGGAGCTGGCTGAGGTTCTTGCCCTCCAGGAGCTCCATCACCAGGTACAGGATGCCCTCGTACTCGCCGAAGTCGTGCACGACGGTGATCCCGCGGTGCTGTAACGCGGCGGCGACGCGGGCCTCTCTGCGGAAGCGCTCACGCAGGACCCGGGTGAAGGACTGGTCGCGCTGCGGCCCCAGCGGCTTGAGGCACTTGACTGCGACCTGTCGCCCGAGCGACTCGTCGCGGGCCCGCCACACCTCGCCCATGCCACCGCGGCCGATCTGGTCGAGCAGTCGGTACCGCCCGTGGATCAGCCTGATGTTCCCGGTGTCCCCCAACTCTGGCATGTCCCGCTGTCGCCCCCGTCGCCTAGCCGCTGCGCCCTCCCCGGACAGGACCTAGTCCAGTATGGCTACCCATCTGCCGACTTTGTACGGTGCGGGGCGGGTGTCGGGGCCGAGTCGCGCCATGGCGCGCAGGATGTGTTTCGGCGGGAGTTGCCAGCGGACACGGGCGGGGACGCACCGCAGTGCGGTGCCCGTGGCGCGCAGGCGGCGGGTGACCACTTCCGGGGCGGGCGCGGGTCGTCCGTACAGGTCGTGGGCGTACGAGGGCAGAGAGGCGTACGCCAGGTTCGCGACGCGCCGCCACAGTGCCGCGCGCGCCGGGACGAGCAGGGCGGGGGTGGGCGGCCGTTGCAGGAAGTCGTCGACCTCGCGCGCTTCGGGGCCGGCGGCGAGTTCGGGCCGCACCTCCTCGAAGTAGGCGGCCAACTCGGCCTGGCTGCCCGGCACTTCGGCTGGTTCGAGGCCGACGAGCCGGGCGCTGGTGCGGTGTTCGGCGACGTACCGGTCGGCCTGGGCCGCGGTGAGGCGGAAGCCGGAGCGGCGGGCGACGTGCAGGTACGAGTCGATCTCGGCGCAGTGCACCCACAGCAGAAGGTCCGGTTCGTCGACGCCGTAGCGCTCGCCGGTGTCGGGGTCGGTGGCCGTGAGGTGCCGGTGGATGGTGCGGACCCTGGCTCCGGCCTTCTCCGCGGCCTCCGTCGTCCCGTACGTGGTCGTGCCGACGAAGCTCGCCGTACGCATGAGGCGGCCCCACGCGTCGCGCCGGAAGTCGGAGTTCTGGATGACGCCGCGGACGGCGCGCGGGTGCAGCGCCTGGAAGTACAGGGCGCGGACGCCCGCGACCCACATCATCGGGTCGGCGTGCATCTGCCAGGTCACCGAGTCGGGGCCGAAGAGTCCCGGGTCCGCTTCGCGCATGCCGCACCTCCTGACCGCAGGGTACGGACCCGGCCTGGGTCACGCGACAACCGCGACCACACGGTGACCTGCCGCACCGGTTGTGCACGACCGGAGCCGTCGCCTCAGCTCAGGACGAGGACCACCGCCAGGGCGACGAGCAGCGAGTCGATCCGGTCGAGCAGGCCGCCGGAGCCGGGCAGCCAGGACGCGGCGTCCTTGACCCGCGCACCCCGTTTGACCATGGATTCGAGGAGGTCGCCTGCCGGGCCGCCGACCGCCACGGCGAGGGCGGTGGGCCAGCTCAGCGCGGAGAGGGCGGCGAGCACGCCGATGCCGGTGACGGCACCGGCCAGGGTGCCGCTCCAGCGTTTGGCCGGGGACAGCGGCGAGAGGTGCGGGCCGCCGAGCCGGGGCCCGGCGAAGTACGCGGTGATGTCGGCGACGGAGACCGCCACGAACAGTGCGAGCGCGCTCGCCCCGAGCGGTACGAGCGCGGCCAGGACGCTCAGCCAGGCGAGTCCGAGCAGTCCGGCGCCGAGCCGGTGCAGTCCCCCGTCGGCGTCGCCGGCCAGCAGCGGGACGGCGGCCACCGCGAGCGCGCCGACCGCGACGACCCGCAGGACCTGGTCCGGCGCGAGCCAGGCAGCGGCGATCACCGCGGTGACGGCGGCGGCGAGGACGAGCCGGTCGGCCCGGCCGAGCCGCATGAGTCCGCCGAACTCGAGGACGGCGATCACCCCGGCCACGGCGGCGATCGCGGCGGCGCCCGGCCGGCCCCACCAGAACGCGGCGCTGACCAGGGGCACGCCGACGGCCCACGCACACCAGCGGACCATCAGCTCCCGGCGCCGGGACGCCGCCACCGCGACGCCGCCCGCCGCGAGTGCCCCGCCGAGGTAGGGCGCGAGGCCGGCGACCGTGGTCATCGGGCGGTTCCGGCGGCCAGGGATGCGGGCACGGGCGCGGTCCGGCGCGGCAGGAGCGGAAGCAGCACGTCGAGGGCGGCCTGGCAGGCGGTCACGATGCGGGCGTTCTCAGCGGTGTCCCGGACGGCGATCCGTACGGTCCGCCCCTGGTACTCGGGCGACAGCGGGGACAGGTCGCGCAGGTACACGCCGTGCCTGCGGCACTCGGCGACCAGGTGCGCGGCGCTCGGCCCGCCGGCCGGCAGGGTCAGGTTCAGGAAGTTCGCCACGCCTTCCTCGACCAGCACGCCTTCGCCCAGCTCGGCGAGGTCGGTGGCGAGCCGGCCGCGCAGGGCGTGGGTCCGCCGCCAGCGGTCGGTGTAGTACGCGGGGTCGCGCAGGGCGGCCACGGCGGCCAGTTGGGCGGGCAGTCCGACCGGCCAGGGCGGCGTCCAGCGGCGCAGGAGGTCCGTGGTGTCGGCGGTGGCGACGAGGTAGGCGGCCCGTGCGCCGGACAGCGCGTACATCTTGGAGAGCGAGGTGCAGACGGTCACGCGCGCATCGGTCGTGGCGAGTTCGGCGAGGGATTCGGCCGGGTCGACGTAGCCGAGGTAGGCCTCGTCGATCCACCAGCGGGTCGCGGCCGGGGCCGTGGCGATCACCTCGCGCAGGACGGCGGCCGGGGCGTGACGGCCCGTCGGGTTGTTGGGGTTGACCACGACGACGAGGTCGTAGTGGTGCCGTGCGACGGCCGCGGAGAGCCGGTCGGGGTCGATCCGCCAGTCCTCCTCGCGGCGCAGCCGGAACCGGTCCACGCGGCAGCCGACGACCTGCTCGGTGACGTGGGCGTACTCGCCGTATCCCGGGTCCATGAGCAGGACCCGGCTGCGCGCCGTGAGCCACTGCCCGAACGCCCGGAAGATCAGGTCGGAGGAGCCGGCGCCGACCGTGAGCGTCCCGGCGGGCAGTCCCCTGGCGGCGGCGATCTCCGCGACGAGGCCGTCGGCGTCGGTCGGCGGGGAGGTCCTGGCCATCCAGCCCGGGTCGTCGGCGAGCGCGGCGCGCACTCCGGGGGCCGGGTCGAACCAGGCGTCCAGCACGTCGGCGGCGACGATCTGCCGGCGCCGGTGCAGGCTGCGGAAGTCCGTGCCGACGGCGGTGAACGAGGCGCCGCCGTGCTCGCATCCGTCGGCGCGGGGTGCGAACGGCACGTCGAGGCGCCAGTCGACGGCCGCCCGCAGCCGGCCGAGGAGCGTGCGGTGCCGGTCGAGGGCCGTCCGGGTCACCTCGCGCACGTCACCCGTGAGGACCTCGAAGGTCACCGCGCCGCTGCGTACGGTCCGGCCCGCCGGGTGCAGTCCCGCGGCGAGGTACATGGCGAGGAGGTCGGTGCGGCCCATGGCCACCACGCGGCGGCCGCCGCGGGAAGCGATCCAGCGCAGTGCCGCGTACATCAGCAGCGGCGCGGCGGCGGTGGACCGCCAGCGGGGTTCGACGGTGAGGATGCGGACCTCGAACACGTCGGGCTCGGCGAGGAGCGGCAGTTCGTCGTGGGTCAGGTACTTGTCGAGTCCGTACCGGCCGGCCCAGGGCGGGGTCAGGCTCACGAAGCCGACCCGGTCCGTGCCGCGCGCCGCGACCAGATAGACGTTGTCCCCGTCGAGCCCGTCGCTCAGCCGTCCGGCCGCGGTGGGGGCGTGCTGGCCCAACTCCTCGGCGTACACCCGGTGCCGGAGCTCGTGGATCCAGTCCAGGTCCTCCGGGGTGGCGGCACGCAGCTGCAGGTGACGGCCCATGGCTCCCTCTTTCGGTGTGGCGCGTTGGCGTGGGGGGCGGTCCCATCCTCGGAAGGCCGGCGCGAGGGCGGCAGAGCCCCCGCACGCACGGCGTCTGAGTACGGGTACTCAGGCGCCGCGGCCGCTCGCCGTACTCCGCGCGCGGAGTGGCGGAACCCGGCGGCCCACCTGGTTCGTCCTGGAGGACGACGGTGCTGGGCGAGTGAACGGGACGACATGGGCGAGCGGGC
>NZ_JAMOLN010000189.1 GCF_024448165.1 Streptomyces longispororuber | reverse complement strand
GACGGGTCGTGGGGGTACGTCATGCCACCGGCCTCCTGTCGTCACCGGACACCGAGGACGTCCGCTGGCGCGGCAGTCCGCCGGGGACGGAGCCGACCGCGCCGGTGCGGCGCAGCTTCTGCCAGCGGAGCCGGCCACCGGTGAGCGCCGTGATCCAGGACTGGAGCAGCACGACGTACATCAACTGCCGGTAGAGGAGCTGCTGGAGCGGGAGGGATATGAGGTGCGTCATGCGTTCCTTGTCGAGCCGGAAGGCGTACGCCGCGCAGACCGCCTGGATCGCGAGCACGCCCAGCCACGCGATCACCGTCTTCTCGGTGGGGCCGAAGACCACCCCGTACAGCAGGAAGACGTCGATCAGCGGGGCGAGGAGCGGGGCCAGGACCATGAACAGGGAGACCAGCGGCAGGCCGACGCGGCCGAAGCGGCCGGACGGGCCGCTCTCGATCAGGGCACGGCGGTGCTTCCAGATCGCCTGCATGGTGCCGTACGACCAGCGGTAGCGCTGCGACCACAGCTGCTGGACGGACTCGGGCGCCTCGGTCCAGGCGCGGGCCTTCTCCGCGTAGACGACGCGCCAGCCGTCGCGGTGCAGCGCCATCGTGACGTCGGTGTCCTCGGCGAGCGTGTCGTCGCTCATGCCGCCGATGCGCTCCAGGGCGCTGCGGCGGAAGGCTCCCACGGCGCCGGGGATCGTCGGCATGCAGCGCAGGATGTCGTACATCCGGCGGTCGAGGTTGAAGCCCATCACGTACTCGATGTGCTGCCAGGCGCCGATCAGCGAGTCCCGGTTGCCCACCTTCGCGTTGCCCGCGACCGCGCCGACGCGCGGGTCGCCGAACGGCTGGACCAGTTCGCGCACGGTGGCCGGCTCGAAGACCGTGTCGCCGTCCATCATCACGACGAGGTCGAACCGGGCGTTCGCCAGGCCCCTGTTGAGGGCGGCGGGCTTGCCCGCGTTGTGCTGGCGGACCACGCGCACGTTGGGCAGCCGGAGGTTCTCCACGATGCGGGCCGTGCCGTCCGTGGAGCCGTCGTCGATGACGATGATCTCGATCGGGTGCTCGCTGGACATCAGCGAACGCACCGTGTTCTCGATGCACTTGGCCTCGTTGAAGGCCGGGACCAGGACGGAGACCGGCTCCGTGACCGGCGGCCCCCAGGCGAAGCCCTTCTTGCGCACCCGGCGGGCGTGGATCGCGGACAGGACCAGCATCAGGCCGAAGCGGCCCATGACGAGGACGCCGATGACGGCGAGCCCGGCGACCAGCACGCCCGTGATGTTCTCCGAGGCCTGGACCGCCACGATCCACGCCTTGCCCTTCCACAGCTCGGGGCCGGTGACGGGGGTGTGCGCGCTGGCGATGCCCAGGGCCTCGGTGAGGTTCTGGAACTTGTAGCCCTCGTCCTGGAGGTGGGGCAGGAAGCGGTCGAGGGCGGCGACGGTCTGCGAGCGGTTGCCGCCCGAGTCGTGCATCAGGACGATGGCGCCCTTGCCGTCGTGCGGGGTGGCGCGCCGGATGATCTCGTCGACGCCGGGGCGCTTCCAGTCCTCGCTGTCGGTGTTGTTGACCACCGTGATGTAGCCGCGCGAGCCGATGTACTGGGTGACCGGCCACGACATGTCGTCCATGGCGTCGGCGAACGACGAGTACGGCGGCCGGAACAGGGAGGTGCGCACGCCTGCCGCGCCCTCCAGGGCCAGCTGGTTCTGCGACAGCTCCCAGTCGATCCGCTTCGTCGACTGGTACGAGAGGTCCGGGTGGTTGAAGGTGTGCAGGCCGACCTCGTGACCCTCCTCGACCATGCGGTGCACCAGGTCGGGGTAGCGCGAGGCCATCGTGCCGGTGACGAAGAAGACGGCGTGCGCGTCGTGCTTCTTCAGGACGTCGAGGACCTTCGGGGTCCACTCCGGGTCCGGCCCGTCGTCAAAGGTGAGCACCAGCTTGTGGCTGCCGATGGAGCGGCTCTCCTGGCGGCCCTCGCGGGTGTCGATGACGGGGCCGCCGTCGAGGATCTTCTCCGGCACCTTGTCGGTGGCGGCCTCGGGCTGGATGCGGTGGTCGGCCATGATCTCGCTGTGCACGTAGCCGCGGAGCATGAGCATCGCGATCAGGGCCACGAGCAGCAGGGACGGCAGGAGATAGCGCAGCGGGAGGCGGCGCCTGCGGGGACCGGTGTGCCGGCGGCGTGAGGGGTGGGACATCTACAGGACGCTGCTTTCCTGGGACGCGACGGTCGGCGCCGACGGATCGCCGCTCGGGCTCACCTCGACGGGCAGGGGCGATGAGGTGCCGTCGGCGACGGTGTCGGTGCCACCGCCCACGGGGTCGGTGGTCGGGTCGTCCGTCGGGTCGACCGGCGGGGTGCTCGGGTCCGTGGGCGGGTCGGTGGTCGGGTCGACCGGCGGCGTCGTGTGCCCCCCGGGCTTGGACGGCTCGACCGGCGGCGTCGTCTTGCCGCCGGTGGGCCGGTCCGACGGTGTGGTGCCGGTGCCCGGCTCGTCGTCCCCCGTGCTCGGGTCGGCCGTCGGCGACGTCGACGTGCCGGGCGCGCCGGTGGCGCCGGGCGCGGTGCCGGAGGCGCTCGGGTCCGGGGTGGTGCCCGGGGACACGGACGGCGTCGCGGGGTCGGCGGGCAGCGGCTTGGTGTCCACCTTGCCCGCCGGCTTGTCCTCGGGGCCCATGGGCAGCCAGGGCGCGCTCGAGTTCCCCGAGAGCAGGGTGATCACGATGACGACGGCGTACACGGCACAGGCCATGCCGACGAACACGCCGACGCGCCGGAATCTGCGGCTGCGCCGCCCCGAGTCGTCGACGAAGACCGGTACTTCCTTGTCGTCCCCCGTGGCTTCGGCCGGCCCGGTCTCACCCCGTGACGCGAGCAGGTCGCCCAACTGCCGGCCTGCGCCGTCCAGTTGGACCGTCACCTCGTTCGGGTCATGGGTCTGCCCGGGCAGGGCGTCTTCTCGCCAGTTCTCCACCGTACGCACATCCCCCCAAGGACATGTTCATGGGTGCGCGCGCGACTCCCCGGGCACTCGTCGGCCGGACCGGGCCCCCACCCGATCCGAGCGCCCCCCTTATCACACCGCGCCCGGACTATGAATGTAGCGCACGTGGGTGACAGCCGTTGCCACGGTTCAGTCGGAGCTCACCATGATGAGTGCATCTGTGGCCGGTATCCACGCCCCGGCAGGCCGCTCCAGCCACCCGTTCATCTCGGCCAGACCGGCCGCGGCGGCCCGCAGGGCGTCGATTCCGGGGTGCTGCCTCCCCTTCAGCCACACCAGCGACACCGGGGACAGGGGCACCGGGTCGACCAGGGGCCGCAGAACCGATCCCGGCATGGCCGGAAAGTCCACCCCGGTGAGGACCGGATTCCGGTATTTCGTCATGATCCGCCGGAATTCCTCCTTGCCGACGGCGAGCGGCGCGGGCGGCGCGATCCCGATGCCCCGCCCGGCGAACAACTGCCGTGCCAGATCGGTCCATTCGGGCGTCCGGGGGTTGCCCGCGCCCGCGTAGACCGTCTCCCCCGCGAGCCGCCCGAGGGGCACCGCGTCGAGTGCGGCCAGCGGATGGTCGTCGGGCAGCACGACCGCCATCGGCTCGTACCGCAGGGGCTGCTGGGAGAGCCGCTCGCGCACCGCGGGGTCGAGCCCGCCGAACCGTCCGAAGGACACGTCGAGGCGCCCGGCGAGCAGTTCGGCGGCGGCCCCGGTCAGCCCGCTCTCGTAGCGGGCCATCAGCTCGCAGTCCGGGGCGAGTTCGCGGGCCCGCGCGAGGACCTGTTCATGAACAAGTCCCGGACTGTTCACGTCGACCAGCAGCGGCCGGGCCTCGGCGGCGGGCCGGGCGAACGCGGCGAGCAGCTCGTCCTGCGCCTCGACGGCCCGCCGCGCGTACGGCAGCAGCCTGGCGCCCTCCGCCGTGAGCGTCACCTGCCGGGTGGTCCGGCCGAACAGCTCGGCGCCCAGCTCCCGCTCCAGGCGCCGGATGTCCCGGCTGAGCGCCTGCTGGGCGACGTAGAGCCGGGCGGCGGCGCGCGTGAAGTGCAGCTCGTCGGCGACGGCCAGGAAGGCGCGCAGCAGGCGTGGTTCGACATTCACCGGGGGCATCGGGCGAACTTACAACGCAGGTGCGTGAATGGGTACCGAGTAAGTGTTGGACCCATCGGGTGGCCTGCGGCGACGCTCTTGGCATGCCCACTGCCGCCCCTGCTTCGTCCCCTGCCGCGCCCGCCACGGCGGTCACCTCGTACACCCGGCTCTTCGCGATCCCCGGCGCCCTCGCCTTCACCCTCGGCAACCTCCTCGCACGCTTCCCGCAGGGCATGTTCAGCATCAGCGCGGTGATGCTGATCTCCGGCGTCCGCGGCTCGTACGCGCTCGCCGGGGCGCTCACCGCGACGGGCCTCGTCGCCGGCGCGTTCCTCGGACCGTGGCTCGCGCGGATGGTGGACCGCCACGGGCAGGCCAGGATCGCCGTGCCCGCGACGCTCGTCGCGGCCTCCGGCGCCCTCGCGCTCCTGCTCTGCGTACGGCTCGACGTTCCCGACTGGGTGCTGTTCGTGGCGTACCTGCCGACGGCCGCGCAGCCCAACACCGGCGGCATGTCGCGGGCCCGCTGGGCGCACCTGCTCGACGGCGACCCGAAGGCGCTGCACACCGCGAACTCCTTCGAGCAGGCGGCCGACGAACTCTGCTTCATGCTCGGCCCGGTGGTGGCCGCGTTCCTGTGCAGTGCGCTGTTCCCGGAGGCGGGCGCGCTCGTCGGTACGGTCCTGATGGTGACGGGCGTACTGGTCTTCGCCGCGCAGCGTGCGACGGAACCGCCCGCGCGGCCGCGCACGGAGGCGACGCGGACGCCGCTGCGCGCGCCGGGCATGCCGCCGCTGCTGGTCGCGTTCCTCGCGCTCGGCGCGATCTTCGGCTCCCTGGAGGTGGTGACCGTCGCCTTCGCGGACGAGCTGGGCCACAAGGCGTGGGCCGGGGGCGTCCTGGCGCTCCAGGCGGCCGGGTCGTGCGTGGCGGGCCTGGTGTTCGGGGCGGTGAAGCCGTCGGGGCCCGCGGCCCGCCGGCACCCGGTGTGCGTCGCGGCGATGGCCGCGCTGATGACGCTGCCGCTGCTCGCGGCGGCCCTCACGGGTTCGCTGTACGTGCTCGGCGCGGCGCTCCTGATCGCGGGCATGGCCACGGCGCCGACGATGGTGACGGGCATGACGCTGGTCCAGGAGCGCACGCCGGACGGCCAGTTGAACGAGGGCATGACCCTCGCGGTGACCGCGCTGCTCGGCGGCATCGCGTGCGGCTCGGCGACGGGCGGTGCCGCGGTGGAGCACTGGGGCCCCACCGCGGCGTACACGGTGCCGGTCACAGCCGCGGCGTGCGCCCTGCTGCTGTCGCTCTACGGCTACGTACGCGGCATCGCGCGGTGACCGCCTAGCACTGGGCGGGCTTGAGCCACGAGCACTCCAGGTCGCCGCGGCGCTCGGCGGCCGGCACGGACCGGGTGGCCTTCGGCGGCACGGCGGCGGCCTTCTCCCCGGTCGACCCGGCGAGGGTCACCACGATGGCGTCCTCCAGCGGCTTCACGGAGGACGCCAGGTAGTTGTTCTGCACGATGCTGTAGACGAGCAGCCGCCCGTCGGCGTCCTTCACGTAGCCGGACAGTCCGGACGCCCCCGTCAACGACCCGGTCTTCCCCCGGGCGTTGAGGGCGGCGGGCGTGCCGCACATCCGGGTCCGCAGCGTCCCGCCGGCGAACCGGTCGGGGTCACAGGCCACCGGCAGCGACTTGTACCAGTCGGCGTACCAGGGCTCGTGCTGGACGGAGAGCAGCAGGTCGGCGATCTGCCGTGCGGCGAAGTTGTCCTTGCGGGACAGGCCGGACCCGTCGACCTGGCGGATCTTCGTCGCGTCGACACCCGCGCCCTTGAGGTAGCCGGCGACGGCGGCGATGCCGTCGCCCCAGCTGCCGGGGCGGCCGGTGGTCTCGTACCCCATGGCCTTCGTCAGCGACTCGGCGTGCATGTTGTTGGACAGCTTCATGAAGGGGACGAGCAGGTCCTTCAGGGCCATCGAGTCGTGCGTGGCGAGCCGCTGGACGCCGGCCGGGGCGGCCCGGCCGAGCCGGGTGGCGCCGGTGACCTTCACCCCGTGCGCGGCGAGCGCGTCCCGGAACACGGCGGCCGCGTACCCGGTCGGCTCCCACACCGTGACCCACTCCTTGGTGGTGTCACCGCCCACCGGGACGGTCCCGCTGACGGTGATGGTGTTGGTCCCGTGCTCACGGACCACGCCGACGGTGTCGTCGCCGCCGGTGCCCACGGTGCTCGCCCGCAGGTCGACGTGCACGTAGTCGTTCTTCGGCGTGACGCTGACGACGGGCTTGTCGCCCGCGCGGGCGCCGGGCTTCACCTCCACGATCACGGTGCCGGTGTCGTAGTCGGTGTCCGGGGCGACGCTCAGGGCGGAGATCTGGGCGGCGTAGTACGAGGACTCGTCGTCGGCGCCCCAGGTGTCGCCCTGGCGCTGGGCGTCGAACCGGGTGTCGTCGGCGACGAGCCGCCCGCTCACCCGCTTCACCCCGGCCGCGGCGACCCCGGCGGCCAGCTTGTCGTAGTCGGCGGCGAGGGTCGTCGGGTCGCCGGTGCCGCGCAGGTACAGGTCCCCGGCGAGCACCCCGCCCCGCACCTTGCCCCCGGCGAGCACGTCGGTGCTGAACCGGTAGTCGGGCCCGAGCACCGCCATCGCGGCGGTGGACGTGGCGAGCTTGGTGTTGGAGGCGGGCATCAGCCGCCCGGTCGGGTTGTGCTGGTAGAGGGTCTCGCCGGTGGCGGCGTCGGCGACGACGACGCTCGCCGCGCCGCCCTCCATCCGCGCGTCGCCCAGGATGGTGTCGATGGCCTCGGGCAGCCCGCTGGGGTCCGAGTCGGCGCCGGCGGGCGCGCCCCAGGAGAGCGTGGCGGCGGTGACGAGCGCGACGGCGGGCAGGGCCCACCGCCGTGCTCTGGTACGGAAGTTGAGGTCGATGGCTCGTCTCACAGGTCCGTCAGGTCTGCTCATGGCTCAGGAGCATCCCGGAGGAGCAGGGCTCAGCCAAGACCCCACGAGCGCCAAGGTCACGGGACCGCACCACGACAAAGGCCCGACTGGTGACAGTCGGGCCTGAATCGCATGGGATGAGTGGAGATGGCGGGAATCGAACCCGCGTCCAACGGTGCAGCAGCAGGGCTTCTCCGTGTGCAGTTCGCTTCGATTTTCTCGGCCCCGGCAATCACGCGAACAAGTCGCCGACGGGCCCAGTCACTGTTTGATTTCCCATCGAACCCCGTGACCGGGCTCGATGGTTTAGTCCCCTAGATTATGCCAGGATCCGGGCCGGGAACACTCCCGGGCTGACACCCTTTTAGGGTCCTTCAGTCGCTGTTATTAGGCAGCGAGGGCGAAGGACTGGGAATCGCTCTTAGAATTGGCGATTATTGGTTGCGACATATGGTTTACGAGATCATTGCCGCTTCCTCGACACGCTTCACCTGCTTCGACAGCCGCTGTCGAAACCGATCATCCCCATGTTGTTTTTTCAAAGTGGATCTTTCGATCCGGCGCCCCTTCGGTGAGGAGCAGTGCCATCGTACGTGAACAACGCGCGGCGATGCCAGCCTATTCCTGACGCCCCCGCACCGCGGGTCAGTGCTCCCGTGCCCGCTGCCGCCGCTTGGCCGCCGCGATGGCGCGGTCCGAGTCCCGCCGGTCCTGCTGCTCGCGCAGCGTCTGCCGCTTGTCGTACTCCTTCTTGCCCTTGGCGAGCGCGATCTCGGCCTTGGCGCGGCCGTCCTTGAAGTAGATCGCGAGGGTCACGATCGTGTGACCCGACTCCTGGGACTTCGAGTCCAGCTTGTCGATCTCGTCGCGGTGCAGGAGCAGCTTGCGCTTGCGGCGCACCGCGTGGTTGGTCCAGGTGCCCTGGCTGTACTCGGGGATGTGGGCGTTGTGCAGCCACGCCTCGCCCCCGTCGATCTGGACGAAGGCGTCGGCCAGGGACGTCCGCCCCTGGCGCAGCGACTTGACCTCGGTGCCGGACAGCACGATGCCGGCCTCGTAGGTGTCCATGATCAGGTAGTCGTGCCGCGCCTTCTTGTTCTGCGCGACGATCTTGCGCTTGCCGTCCTTCTGGTCGGACGCCTTCCCCTTGCCCTGTTTGGGCTGGGACTCCTTCGGTACGTACATTCCCTTGGCCATAGTGCTGGCCATTTTCGCACTACGAGGGGGCCCCGAGGCCACTCAATACCGTCTCGGCCCGCTGCAGCTGCCCGTCGGCGGCCTCCAAGTCGGGGGTGATGCCCCGGCCGTCGACGCTGCGCCCCGAAGGGGTGCGGTAGTGCCCGACGGTCAGCTCGGCGACGGAGCCGTCGGGCAGTCGGCTCGGCATCTGGACCGAGCCCTTGCCGAAGGTCCTGGTGCCCACGACGACCGCGCGGCCACGGTCCTGCAAGGCTCCGGTGAGCAGCTCGGCCGCGCTCATCGTCCCGCTGTCGACGAGCACGACCACCGGTCTGGAGGTGTTCCCGCCGCGCTCCGCGTGCAGGGCGCGCTGCGCGCCGCGCACGTCGTACGTCGCCACGAGCCCGCCGTCGAGGAATGCGGAGGCCGCGGTGACGGCCTCGGTGACCAGGCCGCCGGAGTTGCCCCGCAGGTCGAGGACGACGCCCGCGCGCGCGGGGGCCGCACGCACCGCCGTACGCACCCGGCTGCCCGCTCCCTTGGTGAACGCGCTCACCTTGATCAGCACGGCCCCGTCGGCGAGGTGGGTGACGGCGACGGAGTCCGTGGAGAGGTTCGCGCGGCGCAGGGTTTCGCTCCACGCGCGCGTGCCGCGCTGCAGGCCCACGTGGACGGACGTCCCGGCGCGCTCGCCGCGGAGCAGCCCGAGGACCTCGGTGACGGGCCGGCCGGTGACCGGCCTGCCGTCGACGGCCGCGATGCGGTCGCCCTCCCGGATCCCGGCGAGCTGTGCGGGCGAGCCGCCGCGCACCCGGGTCACCTGCACCTCGCCGTCCACCGTGCGCCGGGCCCACAGGCCGACGCCGGTGTACTCGCCGTCCAGGGCCTGCTCGAACTCCTCGTACTCGCCCTGGGAGTAGACGGCGCCCCAGCGGTCCCCGCTGCGGCTGACGGCCTCCTCGGCGGCCTGCGCGGGGGACTTGCCGTCGGCCATCGCCTCCTCGGCGGCCTCGGCCGGGTCGTCGAGCGGCTTCTCGTGCGCGGCGGCGGCGACCGAACTGTCCCGTCCCGCAGCGGTTTTCCGGCCGTCCCCGGGCAGTGCGCCGGTCGCGGCACCGGTCGCGAGGACGCTCGCGAAGACCAATGTCAGGGCTGCCCCACGGCCGATGCGGCGGGGCCGGGCGAACAAGTCCGGGCCTGACATGTCGGTGAGTCTAGGACAACGCAGGGCGCCGTACGGCGTGTTGAACCGTAGGGCGCCCTGCGTTGCGGGGGGACTCTCGTCACACCTTGAGGTACTTGCGCAACGCCACGAAGGCGGCCAGCGCGGGCATCACGACGCTCACCGCGAGGATGAGCGGCAGCTTCGTCAACACGGCGTCCCAGCCGATGAAGTTGATGAGCTGGAGCTTGTCGGAGAGTGCCACGCCGTTGTCGATCACGAAGTACTGCCCGGCGGCGAGGAACACACAGGCGATTCCGCCGCCGATGAGTCCGGCGACCGCGGCCTCCATGATGAACGGCGCCTGGATGTAGAACCCGGACGCACCGACCAGCCGCATGATGCCGGTCTCCCGGCGCCGGGAGAACGCGGACACCCGGACGGTGTTCACGATCAGCAGCAGCGCGACGACGAGCATCACGGCCATCACGGCGCCGGCCGCGTAGTTCAGGTAGCTGAGCAGCCGGAAGAGGTTGTCGAGCACGCCCTTCTGGTCCTGCACGGACTGCACACCGGGCCGCCCGTTGAACGCGGTCGCGATGACCTCGTACTTCTCCGGGTCCTTCAGCTTGATCCGGTACGACTCCTGCAGCTGGTCGGGCGTGAGGGAGCTGGCCAGCGGGGAGTCGCCGAACTGCTCCTTGTAGTGCTTGTACGCCTCGTCCTGCGACTCGTGCGCCACCTTGTCGACGACGTCCATCT
Organism: Streptomyces longispororuber; assembly: GCF_024448165.1. Classification (GTDB taxonomy): domain Bacteria; phylum Actinomycetota; class Actinomycetes; order Streptomycetales; family Streptomycetaceae; genus Streptomyces; species Streptomyces longispororuber_A. Next base: position 10,169 of record NZ_JAMOLN010000189.1, on the reverse strand, counting down.
TGTTGAGGTCGTCGACGATCTGCTTCTTCTGCTCCGCCGTGACCGGGCCCTTGGCACAGTTCGGGTCGGATTCAGCGTCTCCCTTGTTGCACAGGAAGATCGAGACGTTGACCTTGTCGTACCAGAAACCCTTCATCTGGTTGACCTGATCGCTCATGAGGAGCGAGCCGCCGAACAGGGCGAGCGAGAGGGCCACCGAGATGATGACGGCGAAGGTCATCGTGAGATTGCGGCGGAGACCGACGCCGATCTCCGACAGGACGAATTGGGCACGCATAGCGCTGACTGAGCCTTTCGCAGCTTCTCTCGGTACTTCTCAGTGCTGGTAGCCGTAGACGCCGCGCGCCTGGTCGCGCACGAGGCGACCCTTCTCCAGCTCGATGACGCGCTTGCGCATCTGGTCCACGATGTTCTGGTCGTGGGTGGCCATCACCACGGTGGTGCCGGTGCGGTTGATGCGGTCGAGCAGCTTCATGATGCCGACCGAGGTCTGCGGGTCGAGGTTGCCCGTGGGCTCGTCCGCGATCAGCAGCTTGGGACGGTTCACGAAGGCGCGGGCGATGGCCACGCGCTGCTGCTCACCACCGGACAGCTCGCCCGGCATGCGCTCTTCCTTGCCGCCGAGGCCGACGAGGTCGAGCACCTGGGGCACGGCCTTGCGGATCTCACCGCGGGGCTTGCCGATGACCTCCTGGGCGAAGGCCACGTTCTCGCCGACCGTCTTGTTGGGCAGGAGCCGGAAGTCCTGGAAGACCGTGCCGAGCTGGCGGCGGATCTGCGGGACCTTCCAGTTGGAGACGCGGCCCAGGTCCTTGCCCAGGACGTGCACCTGGCCATGACTGCACCGCTCCTCGCGCAGGATCAGGCGCAGGAACGTCGACTTGCCGGAGCCGGACGAGCCGACCAGGAAGACGAATTCACCGCGCTCGACCTCCAGGGAGACATCCCTGAGAGCGGGGCGGGTCTGCTTGGGATAGACCTTGGAGACGTTGTCGAATCGGATCACGGGTGCACCACGGGTCGCCGGGGGTAGGTGTGCGTGACCATACGCGAATGGGGAGGCGGCGTGCAGGCGCCGTTCCCGGTTGAGCGTTTTGTCCTGGTGCCCGGGTCGATCCGGCGCCTGTTTTGTCCGTGCCGTGCCTGGTCAGGGACGGTCCTGCCAGTGGGGCGCGCCGAAAATCCGGGAAGCTGGCACAGTGGTAGGGGGAACGGTTGCGTTTCCCGGAGCGTTGAGCGGAGAGAACCAGTGGGTACCCGTTGGCCGGCTCCGCCGCGCGGGAGGAGGAGTGGCGCATGACCTATGACCGATTGGTGTGCGCGAACTGTGCGGCGCCCGTGAGCGAGGGCCGCTGCCCGGTGTGCCGGGCGAACCGCGAGCGGCTGCAGCAGGAGAACCCGCTGGCGGGGTTCAATCCGATGGCGCTGATCGCGCTGGTCGCCGTGCTCGTGGCGGCCGTGGCGCTGCTCGCGCACCAGACGGTGTAGGCGAAGCACGCAACTGACGTGAAAAGGCCCGGAGCCGGTCGGCTCCGGGCCTTCTCGTGTGCCTCAGGTGTGCGTTACGTCACGCAGCAGCGCCGCGGTTGTTGGCGAGGCGCGGCAGCAGCCGGAAGCCGACACCGCCCGCGATCATGGTCGCGGCGCCGATCAGCAGGATCGTGGTGCCGTCGGCACCGGTCTCGGCGAGCTCGCCGCCGGACTTGCCGGTGCCCGTGCCGGTACCGGTCTGCTGGGCCGGCTCGGAGCCGGTGTCCTGCAGGCTGTCCTTGCCCTGGCCCTGCTCGACGGGGTTGTTGTTGCCGTCGGGGTTGGTGTTGCCGTTGCCCCCGCCGTTCCCGTTGCCGCCGCCGTTGTTGCCGCCGTTGCCGTTGCCGCCACCGTTGCCGTTACCGGGGTCGGTCGGGTCCTCGGTGGGCTCCGTCGGCTCGTCCGTCGGGTCCGTCGGGTCCGTCGGGTCCGTGGTGGGCGGCTCCTCGGTGGGCGGGGTGGTCGGGTCCTCGGTCGGGTCCGGCACGCCCGTCGGGTCCGTGGGGCCCGGGGTGGTCGGGTCGTCCTCGTCCTCGCCCAGGCTGATACCCGCGTCCACGCCGTCCTCGCCCGCGTGCACGTTCGCACCGATACCGAGGATGCCGATGTTCACGTCAGCGGCCGAGGCGGCACCCGCGGCGGTCAGCGAGGCACCGGCGGCGATCACCGCGCCTGCAGCTATCCGCGCCACACGGATCCGCGTCTTCTTGGTCATCTGTCTGCTACCCCCAGTAGCCAATCGTCAATGGAGCAGCGCCCGGGACCGCGTTCAACCGGGGGCAGCAGGGGCCACGCTCGGCCCTTCCCCCGTTCACACGCGTCCCACTGATACGCATGCCGCGCGCCAGCCTTCCCAGTTTTCAGATCAGCGTCAAGGTCGTTGCGCACGCAATGTCTGGAATGCTGTGAATTGACCGTCGTACGGACATGTGACTGTGACGTAAAAGGCGGAAACGCCTTCACATTTCCCGCACAACAAAAGGCAACTGCCGCCCGGAGAGCGGCAGTTGCCTTGTCGATAAAGCGGCGGTTACTTCTCCTGCTGCTTGCGCCAGCGAATTCCGGCCTCCAGGAAACCGTCGATCTCGCCGTCGAGCACGGACTGCGGATTTCCGACCTCGAACTCCGTCCGCAGGTCCTTGACCATCTGGTACGGGTGCAGGACGTACGACCGCATCTGGTTGCCCCAGGAGCTGCCGCCGTCGCCCTTGAGGGCGTCCATCTTGGCGCGCTCCTCCTGGCGCTGGCGCTCCAGGAGCTTGGCCTGCAGCACGTTCATCGCGGTCGCCTTGTTCTGGATCTGCGAGCGCTCGTTCTGGCAGGAGACCACGATGCCGGTGGGGATGTGGGTCAGCCGGACCGCGGAGTCCGTCGTGTTCACGCCCTGGCCGCCGGGGCCCGAGGAGCGGTAGACGTCGACGCGCAGCTCGGACTCGTCGATCTCGACGTGGTCGGTCTGCTCGACCACGGGGAGCACCTCGACGCCCGCGAAGGACGTCTGGCGGCGGCCCTGGTTGTCGAACGGGGAGATGCGGACCAGGCGGTGCGTGCCCTGCTCCACCGAGAGCGTGCCGTACGCGTACGGCACCTGGACGGCGAAGGTGGTCGACTTGATGCCGGCCTCTTCCGCGTACGACGTCTCGTAGACCTCTGTCTTGTAGCCGTGGCGCTCGGCCCAGCGCAGGTACATGCGCTGCAGCTGCTCGGCGAAGTCCGCGGCGTCGACGCCGCCCGCCTCCGCGCGGATGTTGACGAGCGCCTCGCGGGAGTCGTACTCACCGGACAGGAGGGTGCGGACCTCCATCTCGTCCAACGCCTTCTTCACGGAGGTCAGCTCGGACTCCGCCTCGGCGCGGGTGTCCGGGTCGTCCTCCTCCTCGGCCATCTCGAAGAGGACACCGAGGTCGTCGATGCGGCCTCGCAGCGTCTCCGCCTTGCGGACCTCCGCCTGGAGGTGGCTCAGCTTGCTGGTGATCTTCTGCGCCTCTTCCGGGTCGTCCCACAGGGACGGCGCGGCCGCCTGCTCCTCGAGCACGGCGATATCTGCCCTCAGCTTGTCGAGGTCCAGGACGGCCTCGATCGACTCCATGGTCGAGGAGAGGGACTTCAGCTCTTCGGAAACATCGACGACTGCCACGACACCAGCCTAACGGCTCTCCGCCGGGTACCGGTTCGGGGTGCGTTCTCGTCCGCGGGCCCGATGGGGCTTCTCGCGCAGTTCCCCGCGCCCCTGAAAGCCTGCGGCTTCGCCGTGCTTTCCCTCTGGTGGAGATCGCGCACGAAGTGCGTATCTCCAGGGGCGCGGGGAACCGCGCGAGAAGCCCCCACCCGCCCGCACCCGAGAACGCGCCCCTACGGCTCCGCCGGAGCCGAGTTCTGGCCGTCGGACGGGGGCGGGTCGTCCCCTCCGGAGGAGACCGCCCAGACGCCTCCCCCGACCGCCGCCGCGAGCACCACCCCGGCCACGGCCAGCGTGATGCGGCGGCGCCGGGCCGAGTGGCGGTTGCGGGCGGAGCCGGGGCGCGGGGCGCCGGAGGCGCGCGGGGCGCGGGCCGTGCCGCGGGCGCCGCCGGCCAGCTCGTCCGGTGCCGGGACCCGCATCGACGTGTGGGTGTCGCGGTTGGAGTCGGCGGGGGCGGCGCCGGGGACCAGGGAGACGGCGCCACGGCGGGGCCGCTCCGGCTCCTCGGGCTCCACGGCCGGCGCCTCGGGCTCGTCGGCGACCGGCTCCGCGTCGGGCTCGTCCACGTCCAGGGGCGCCATCCCGGCCAGCAGCGGCAGCAGCTCGCGCAGCCTGGTGGCCATCTCCGAGGCCCGCAGCCGGGAGGCCGGGGCCTTCGCCAGGCACTGGATCAGGAGCTGCCACAGCTCGTCCGGGATGCCGGGGAGCGGGACGACCGTCTCCGTGACATGGCGGCGCAGGATCGCTCCGGGGTGACCGCCGCCGAACGGCGTGAAGCCGGCCAGGAGCTCGTAGAGGACCGTCGCCAGCGCGTAGATGTCGACCGCGGCGCGGGGCGGGAGGCCCTCGATGATCTCCGGCGCCAGGTAGTCCGGCGTGCCGATGATCTTCGTCGCGCGGGTGCGGCGCGGGGTGTCGATGAGCTTCGCGATGCCGAAGTCCGTGAGGAGCGCCGGGTGGGCGCCGCCGGGGCCGAGCGGGCCCTGCATGTCCAGCAGGACGTTCTCGGGCTTCACGTCGCGGTGCACGATGCCCGCCGCGTGCGCGGCGGACAGGGCGTCGGCGACGTCCGCGGCTATCGCGACCGCGGCCTCCGGGGCCAGCCGGCGCTCCCGGTCCAGCCGGGTGCGCAGGTCGGTGCCGCGGACGAGGTCCATGACCAGCGCCAGGTCGTTCCCGTCGACCACCAGGTCGCGGACGCCGACCACGCGCGCGTGGTCGAGGCTCAGCAGGGCGGTGCGCTCCTGGACGAAGCGGCCGACCAGCTCCTGGTCGGAGGCCAGGTCCTCGCGCAGCAGTTTGATGGCGACGGGACCCTCGGGTCCCTCGCCCAGCCACACCGTGCCCGCACTGCCGCGCCCCAGGATCTGGTGTGCGGTGTACCGGCTGCCGATCTTCCGTGCCAAGACTGCTCCTACAGACGCGTGTTGGCGCCCAAGCTACGCGGCTCGGACGCCAACCAACGCATCAGCGGGGGAAATCACCCGTCGGATGTCGACAAATCTCCAACGTCACGGACTAGTTGCCGGAATTGCCGCCCAGATCGCCGATCCAGCCGGTCACCGTCGAGAACCAGTCGGACAGCTGGGCCCAGTAGCCCTTGCCGGTGCCGATCCAGTCCTGCAGCGGGGTGAACTCCCAGACCAGCCAGCTCACCACGAACAGCATCACGATCATGAAGAGACAGCCCTTGAGGCAGCCGAGCCCCGGGATCTTCATGGGGTTCGCGCTGCGCTGCCTCGGCTCCCTCGGGGGCCGGGGCTGCTGGGGCGGCTGCTGCGGCGGCGCGTACTGCTGCGGCTGCTGGGGCTGCTGCGGCTGCGGGGTCTGCCGCCGCGGCGCCGGGCGCTGCTGGCGGGGCGCGTACTGCTGCTGCGGCGGCTGCTGCTGCGGGCGCGCGACCTGGCGCTGCGGGCGGCGGCGCAGCGGGTCCTCGTTCGGGTCGAGGTACTGGACCTGCGTCTGCTCGTTGCGGTCGCGGGCCGCGCGCAGCTGGTTCTGCCAGGGGTGCGGATCGTCCGGGTTGCCGCCCGGAGGCGTCTGCGGGACCGGCGGCATGACGGCCGTCGGATCGGCGGCACCGCGGTTGTTCGGCAGCACGGAGGTGGGGTCCGCGTCGCCGTACTGGTTGGGCTGGTTGTTCTGGTTGCCCTGCTGCTGCATGACGCTCGTCGCCGCGTTCGGGTCGTACGAGCCCGCGTTGCTCGGCAGCACCTGCGTGGGGTCGGCGGCGCCCGGGACGCCGGGGACGTGCGCCGGGTCCGGGTCCGGCATCAGCAGGGCGCCGACGCCCTCGGCCGCGGCGATCTGCGCGCTGTTCGCGTGCACGCCGATGCCCTCGGCGACGGTGCGCAGACCGCGCGCGAGGTTCTCCGCGCTGGGCCGCTCGTCCGGGTTCTTGCGCAGACAGCGCTCGATGACCGTCCACAGCGGGTCGGGGACCGTCGAGGGGCGGCGCGGCTCGGCGCTCAGGTGCTGGTGCAGCACTTCGAGGGCGGAGCCGCCGGAGAACGGCGGCCGGCCGGTGACCAGCTCGTACAGCAGGATGCCCGCGCCGTAGATGTCCACGGCGCTGGTCTGCGGGCGGCCCTCGGCGGACTCGGGCGCGACGTACGCGGGCGTGCCCACGAACTCGTGGGTGCGGGTCAGGCCCGGGGAGTCGGCGAGGCGCGCGATGCCGAAGTCGGTGAGCATCGGGTGCATGCCATTGGCGTCCTGCTTGAGCAGCACGTTCGCCGGCTTCAGGTCGCGGTGCACCACGCCGTCGGCATGGCTCGCGGCGAGCGCGTCGGCGATCTGCGCGGTCAGCAGGGCCGCGGCGACCGGCGAGAACGGGCCGTTCTCCCGCAGGTAGCGGTGCAGATCCGGGCCGTCGATCAGGTCCATGACGAGCGCGAGGAGCTCGCCCTCGACGACCAGGTCGCGGGTCCGCACGATGTTCGGGTGCGTGAGGCGGAGCAGGACGGAGCGTTCGCGCAGGAAGCGCATCACCACGTCCGCGTCGTTCGCCAGCTCCTCCTTGAGGACCTTGATGGCGACGGTCTCACCGGGCTGCCCGGCGACGGCCGCCTCGGCGCCCGCGGTCTCGCGCTGGCGGGCTCGCCAGACGGTGCCCGTGGCGCCGCGTCCGAGCGGCTCCTCGAGCAGGTACTTGCTGCCTACCGGCCGCACGTCATGCGCTCCCTGCATCGGTACTTGCTTGGTCTGCCCGGTCCCGGGTGTTCCGACCCACTCTAGTGGCGCCGTACGGGGTACAGGCTGTCGATCTTCTTTGACCCGTCCCAGCCACGACAAACCCGTGTTCGACGAGAAGACGCACACCTGGGGCCGTTGGTTGCCGCGCGACGACGTGACCGATCTCAACCGGGCACCCAGCAGGCATCCCGCAGGCACTTTTGCGGGCAGAGCCGACCAATCAAGATCACTTCAAGATCACTTACGGGTGGGGGGCGGGCGTGTTGTCAGTGGCAGGTGCGAGGATGCCTCTCAGCACTGGCTGACGTGCCCGTGACGGTGGGGGAATCTGCGGTGGGGGACCGCGGGCGGCCCTGCACCCGGGCGCCCGCGCAGAAGGGACCGCAGACGGCGATGCAGATCCGGCTTACCGTCGTAGACCCCCTGGGCACGCGCCCGGACGCGCCCGCGCGTGGTGTGGACGTCCTGGTCACGGCCCCGGCGGGCACCGCGCTCGCCGCGGTCGCCTCCGGCCTGGCCACGGCCGTCGCGGGCGGCGACGCCCCCTCGTCCGTGCTGTACGCGGGACTCGACCGGCTCGACGCGCAGCGCTGTCTGCTGGGCGAGCCGCCCCTGACCGACGGCGCGGTGCTCTCGCTGGGCGCCCCGGCCGACCCGGGTCCCGAGCCCGACGGCGCGGCCGCACAGCTCCACGTGGTGGCCGGCCCCGACGCGGGCGGCGTGCACCTCCTGCACGGCGGCCAGATCCGCATCGGCCGCTCCGCCGACGCGGACGTGCCGCTGGACGACCCCGACGTGTCCCGGCTGCACTGCGCGGTGACGCTCGCCGCCGACGGCCAGGTCTCGGTGGTCGACCTCGACTCCACGAACGGCACGACGGTCGACGGCCGCCCCCTCGGCAGGCGCCCGGTGCGACTCTCCCCCGGCGCCCTGCTGCGCCTGGGCGAGTCCGCGCTGCGGGTCGCGGCCGTGGGCGACGCCGCCCGCCCCGCACCGCTGCGGACCGCCGCGGACGGTGAGGGGCACGTACGGGTCGCCTTCGGCGAGCCGGAGCCCCCGGAGAGCCCGAGGAGCCCGAAGAGCTCTGCCGACGTCGCCGACGAGACGCGGCACGCGTACGGGGACGCGTCCTGGGGCGCCGCCGGTGAGGCGCCGCCCGGGGGCGCGCAGCCCGTCGTCCCGGAGCAGGGCGGGGCGCCCGGCGCGGAGCGCACGCGCGGGGGCACCCCGCCGCGCGGCACCGAGCTCCCGCGTGCCCCCCGCAAGCGCGGCGGGCTCGGCCGGCTGCTGCGGCGCGGCTCCGGCCGCGACGAGGCCGACCAGCAGCACGAGATCCACCAGCCGTACGCGCTGCGCGCCCCGCAGCGCGCCGAGCCGCCGCGGGACGAGGAGCCGGACGCGCCTGCCGCGCCCACCGGGTCTGCCGGGTCTGCCGGGTCTGCGGCCGCCGAGACCTGGCCGGACGCCGCGGCGCTGCTGCTCACCGCGCTCGGCCCCGGCCCCCGGCTGTGGGAGCGCGGTCCCGGGCATCCGGAGTCGCTGGCGGTCCGGCTCGGCACCGTCGACCGGACGGGCCCGGACGGCGCCGGGCTGCTGCCCGCGGTCCCGGTGACCGTGGGGCTCGCCGAGGCCGGTGCCCTGGGCCTCGCCGGCCCGCGGACCCGCCTCGCCGGGCTGGCCCGCTGCGCCCTGTCCCAGCTCGCGGCGCTGCACGCACCGGACCGCCTGGAGATCGTGCTGATCGCCACGGACCGGGGCCGCCCCGTCGAGCAGCGGATCGCCGACTGGGCCTGGCTCGGCTGGCTGCCCCACGTGCGGCCGGCCCACGGCCAGGACTGCCGGCTGCTCCTCGCGTACGACCGGGAGCAGGCCGCCGCCCGCACCGGTGAGCTGCTGCGCCGCCTGGACGACCACGCGGCGGGGCACCGGCCGGCCCCGGGCGGCATCCCGGCGCAGGGCGGTTCGCGGGAGGCCGCGGAGCCCGCCGGGTCACCGCTGACCGCCACCGCCGGCACCCGCGGCACCTCCGCCGTCTCCCCCGTCTCCACGATCTCCACCGTCGTCGTGATCGACGGCGACCCCGGTTCCGCGTCGCTCCGGGAGGCCACCGTGCGCCTCGCCGCCGAGGGCGCGGCCGCCGGGATCCACGTCGTGTGCCTGGCCGAGACGCCGGCCACCACGCCCGCCTCCCCGGTCGACCGGACCTACGAGTCGGCGTGCGCGCAGAGCCCCGCCTTCCGGGCGTGCGGCGCCGTGGCCCTGCTCAGCGGTGACGTGGCGACGGCGCTGCGGCTGCACCGGGCCGCGCAGGGCCGGCTCGTCGGGCACGGCACGGTCGCCACGGCCGACGCGGTCTCGCTCGCGTGGGCGGAGCGGTTCGCGCGGGCCCTCGCGCCGTTGCGCACGGAGGGTGCGGGCGGGCCCGGGGAGCGGCAGGCCCGGGTCTCCGCGCCGCTGCCCCATGTCGCGCGCCTCCTGGACGAGTTGGGGCTGGCGCGGGCCACTCCCGCCTCCCTGATGGCACGGTGGGCGGCCGCCGCGGACGATCCGGATTCGCTGGGCGGCCGGGTCTGGGCGGTGCTCGGGGCGGGGCCGCGCGGTCCCGTCGGAGTGGACCTCGCCGCCGAGGGGCCGCATCTGCTGGTCGAGGGGCCGGTGGGCAGCGGCCGTACGGAGCTGCTGCGGTCGATCGCCGCGTCCCTCGCCGCCGCCGAGCGGCCCGACCGGCTCGCTCTCGTACTGGTCGACGGTCAGGGCGGGCCCGGTGGAGAGCGGGTGGAGGGACTGCGGGTCTGTACGGACCTGCCGCACGTCACGACGCACCTCGCGGCCAACGACCCGGTGCGGATGCGGGAGTTCGCCCAGTCGCTGACCACCGAGCTGAAGCGGCGGGCCGAGCTCATAGGGCGTACGCATTTCTCCGAGTGGCACACCCAGCGGGCCGTGGCCGGGCGGCTCGTGGCGCAGCGCACCGGCTCCGCCGCGGGGGCCGGTGATCTGGAGGCGCCGCCCAGTTCGACGATCCGGCTGCGGCCGGGGGCCGCGCGGGAGAAGGCGGAGGCCGCGCCTCCGCTGCCGCGGCTCGTGGTCGTCGTGGACGATCTGGACGCGCTGCTCGCGCCTCCGCTGGGGTCGCCCGGGCGGCCCGCCGCCGGGTCCGTGGTGCGGGCGCTGGAGGCCGTGGCGCGGGACGGGGAGCGGCTCGGGGTGCATCTCGTCGCGGCGTTCGCCTCCGGCGGGGCCGCGGGGTGGAGCGCGGCGC
>NZ_JAMOLN010000188.1 GCF_024448165.1 Streptomyces longispororuber | reverse complement strand
GGTGTGATCAAGATGGTGTTGGCGTTGGGGCGTGGGGTGGTGCCGGCGTCGTTGCATGCGCGGGTGCCGTCGTCGCATGTGGACTGGTCGTCGGGTGGGGTGGAGGTGCTGCGGGAGGCGCGTACCTGGCCGCAGGTGGCGGGTCGGTTGCGGCGGGCGGGGGTGTCGGCGTTCGGGGTGAGTGGGACGAACGCGCACGTGATCGTGGAGGAGCCGCCCGAGCTGGCGGAGGCCGAAGTGGCGGGCTCGGTGGGGGTGTTGGAGGCGGCGGGTGTGGTGCCGCTGGTGCTGTCCGCCCGTACGGAGACCGCCCTCGCCGCCCAGGCCCACCGGCTCGCCGCGCACCTGACGCGGCAGCAGGACGTCCCGTTGCCGGACGTGGCCAGGGCGCTCACCTCGTCGCGGCAGACCTTCGACCAGCGGGCCGTGGCCCTCGTACGTGACGTCGCGGACGCCGAGGACACCCTGCGCGCCCTCGCCGAGAGCCGCCCCACGTCGCGCGCCGTCACCGGTGTCGGTGCTGGTGGTCGGCGTGTGGTGTGGGTGTTCCCGGGTCAGGGGTCGCAGTGGGAGGGGATGGGCCGCGGGCTGCTTGACGTCCCGGTGTTCGCCGAGGCGTTGGCGGAGTGTGATGCGGCGCTTGCGGAGGTTGCCGGGTTCTCTGTCGTGGAGGTGATCCGTGGGGTGGAGGGTGCGCCTTCGCTGGAGCGGGTCGAAGTCGTGCAGCCGGTGCTGTTCGCGGTGATGGTGTCGTTGGCGCGGTTGTGGCGGGCCTGTGGTGTCGAGCCGGATGCCGTGGTCGGACACTCCCAGGGCGAGATCGCGGCCGCCTGCGTGGCGGGCGCGCTGTCGTTGGAGGATGCCGCGCGGGTGGTGGCGCTGCGCGCCCGCGCCCTCGCCGAACTGCGCGGCCACGGAGCCATGTTGTCGCTCCGCGTCGGCCGGGCGGAGGCGGAGCGACTGCTGCGCGACGCCGCGTCCGGTGAGCTGGAGACGGTCACGTCCGGCGCGCTGGAGACGGCCGCTGTCAACGGGCCCGACGCCGTCGTCGTGGCCGGTGACCCCGACGCGGTGCGCCGCTTCCAGGAGCACTGCGCCGAGGTGGGCGTCGACGCGCGACTGCTCCCCGTCGACTACGCCTCCCACACCTCCCACGTGGAGCGGCTGCGGGACTCGGTCACCGCACCACTGGCCGGCATCGCCCCGCGCGCGGCCGGCATCCCCCTCTACTCCACCCTGCGGGGCGCGTTCACCGACGGCTCCGGCCTCGACGCCGCGTACTGGTACGAGAACCTGCGTCGCACCGTCGAGTTCGAGGACGCCATCGGGACCCTCGGCACGACGGGCTACGACGCGTTCGTCGAGGTGAGCCCCCACCCGGTGCTCGGCGCGAGCATCCAGGCCACCGTCGGCGACGCGAGCACCGTGGTGGGCTCCCTGCGGCGCGGCGACGACAGCCCCGGACGCTTCCTCGCCTCCGTGGCCGAGGCACACGTCGGCGGTGTCGCGGTGGACTGGCGGGCCGTGCACGGCGACGGCGGACCGGACGGAACGGAGAGGCCGGACAGGTCGTACGGACCGGTGGACCTGCCGACCTATGCCTTCGACCACGAACGCTACTGGCTGCTGCCCGACGCGACCGGACCCGCCCGCGCCACCGACGCATGGCGCTACCGCGTCGGCTGGCAGGAGACCACCGAGAACCTCAACTCGGCCGCACTGGACGGGCGTTGGCTGCTGCTCGTGCCCGCGGCGCCGGACGGTCCGCAGGACGGGCACGCCTGGTGCGGCGCCGTGGCCGGCGCCCTCGCCGGCCACGGGACCCCGCCCCACACGGTCACCGTCCCGGTCGGCGACCCGCACGCGGTGACCACCGCCGTACGCGCCGCCCTCGCCGACCCGCCCGGGTCCGGCGGCCACGCGGGAGTGCTCTCGCTGCTGGCGCTCGGGGAGGACCCGGACGCCGGGGCCGAGGCGACCCTCGTCCTGCTGCGCGAACTGGCGGCGGCGGACACCGAGGCCCCCGTCTGGCTGGCGACGCGCGGCGCGGTCGGCACCGGGGCCGACGACCCCGTGACCTGCCCGGCCGGGGCGCAGGTGTGGGGCCTAGTCCAGGCCGCCGCACTCGAACGCGGCGCCCTGCACACCGGCCTCGTAGACCTGTCGCCGGAGCCGACCGAAGCTCAACAGGCCCTGCTCGTTCAGGCGTTGACCGGGACCGAGGACCAGATCGCGATCCGCTCCGGCACCGTGCTCGCCCGCCGGCTGCTGCCCGCCCCGCAGGACGCGGACCAGCGGCCCGGCACCGCCGAAGGCGTCGTGCCGCAGGGGACGATCGTCGTCACCGGCGGCACCGGTGGCCTAGGCGCGCTCACCGCACGCCGCCTCGCGGCCCGCGGCGCCGAGCACCTGGCCCTGGTCGGCCGCCGCGGCGAGGCGACGCCGGGCGTGGCCGCCCTGGTCGCCGAACTGACCGCGCTGGGCGCCCGCGTCACCGTCCACGCCTGCGACGTCGGCGATCGCGACGCGGTGACGGCACTCGTCGACGGGCTGCGCGCCGACGGCGCGAGCGTCACCGGCGTCGTGCACGCGGCCGGACTCAACCAGCGGACCCCGGTACGGGACATGACCGTCGAGGAGTACCGGGAGGTGCTGGCCGCCAAGGTGCAGGGCGCCCGCCACCTCGCGGACGCCTGCCCCGACCTGGGCCTCTTCCTGCTCTTCTCCTCGGGCGCAGCCGTGTGGGGCAGCGCGGGACAGGGCGCGTACGCGGCGGGCAACGCCTTCCTCGACGCCTTCGCCGAGCAGCGCCGCGCCCACGGTCTGGCCGCGACGTCCGTGGCCTGGGGGCTGTGGGCGGAGGGCGGCATGACCGACGACGGAGAGGCCGTCGCCCGGCTCCGCGACCAGGGCGTGCGCCCGATGCCCGGCGACCGGGCACTGGCGGTCCTCGAATCGGTGCTGGCCGACGGCGCGGCCACCGCCGTCGTCGCCGACGTCGACTGGGCGCGGTTCACCGAGACGTTCACCGCCCTGCGGCGCAGGCCGCTGCTCGACGCGCTCCCCGGCGCCCGGGCCGCCGACACCGCACCGGGGGAACCGGCCGCCGGATCCGCCCTGCGCGACCGGCTCGCCGGCCGGCCCGCGGGCGAGCAGCACCACGAACTGGCCCACCTGGTCCGCTCCCACGCCGCCGCGGTCCTCGGCCACGAGGACATCCGCGCGGTCGCGGTGGACACGGCCTTCCGCGAACTCGGCTTCGACTCGCTGGGCGCCGTCCGCCTGCGCAAGAGCCTGAGCGGCGCCACCGGGCTCGCCCTGCCCTCGACCCTGATCTTCGACCATCCCAACGCCGCCGCGCTCGCCGCCCACCTGCGCGCCGAACTGTTCACGGATCCGGAGGACGCGGCGGGCCCGGGCGGCCCCGACGGCACGGACAGCGTCGACGACGCCGTCGCGGCGGCGCTCGGCGGCCTCGACCGCCTGGAGGCGCGGCTCGCCCAGGTGGCCGGGCCACGGCGTGCCGAAGTGGCCCGGCACCTCGACCGCGTGCTGACCGCCCTGCGGAGCGGCCCCGGCCACGACGGCGGATCCCGCGTCGCGCCCGATCCGGAGCCGGACCTCGCCGAGGCCGGGTTCGACGAACTGATGGAGGCCCTCGGGCGCGAGCTCGGCGACAACGGCCAGCCGACGGCGAACAGGTAAGGACTGAACACGGTGACGAACGACAACGACAAGGTCGCTTCATACCTGCGTCGCGCGACCCTCGACCTGCGCGCGGCCCGGCAGCGCATCCAGGAGCTGGAGGCCGACCCGATCGCGATCGTCGGCACGGCGTGCCGGCTGCCCGGCGGGATCGACACCCCCGAGGGCTTCTGGGACGTGCTCGCGGCGGGCGAGGAACGGCTGTCCCGGTTCCCCGACGACCGCGGCTGGGACCTGACCGGCCTCTACCACCCCGACCCCGACCACCCCGGCACCACCTACGTGCGCACCGGGGGATTCCTGGAGCGCGCGGGCGACTTCGACGCCGCGTTCTTCGGGATCTCCCCGCGCGAGGCCGCCGCCATGGACCCGCAGCAGCGCCTCCTGCTGGAGACCTGCTGGGAGCTGGTCGAGAACGCCGGACTCGACCCGCACGCGCTGCGCGGCACGGAGACCGGCGTGTTCCTCGGCGTCGCCCGGCACGGCTACGGCGACGCCGCGGGCTCCGCCGAGGACGCCGAGGGGTACACGGTCACCGGTGTCGCGCCGTCCGTGGCGTCCGGCCGGATCGCGTACACCCTCGGGCTCGAAGGGCCCGCCATCACCCTGGACACCGCCTGCTCGTCCTCCCTCGTGGCCCTGCACCTGGCGGTGGCGTCGCTGCGCCGCGGCGAGTGCGCGACGGCGATCGTGGGCGGCGCCGCCGTGATGGCGGGACCCGAGGTGTTCATCGACTTCGCGCGGCAGCGCGCCCTCGCCGCCGACGGCCGCTCCAAGGCGTTCGGCGCGACGGCGGACGGCTTCGGCTTCGGCGAGGGCGTCGCCGTGCTGCTCCTCGAACGCCTCTCGGACGCGCGGCGCAACGGGCACACCGTGCACGCCGTCGTCCACGGCACCGGCATCAACCAGGACGGTGCCAGCAACGGCCTGTCCGCCCCCAGCAGGGCCGCCCAGCGCAAGGTCATCGAGCAGGCGCTCGCCAACGCGGGCATCGCCCCCGGCGACGTCGACGCGGTCGAGGCGCACGGCACCGGCACCACCCTCGGCGACCCCATCGAGGCGCACGCCCTGCTCGACACATACGGCCGGCACCGCGACGCGCGGCGCCCGCTGTGGCTGGGCTCCGCGAAGTCGAACATCGGCCACACCCAGGGCGCCGCCGGCGCGGTCGGCATCCTCAAGATGGTGCTCGCCCTGCGGCACGAGCGGCTGCCCAGGACCCTGCACGCGCAGGAGCCGTCGCCGCACGTCGACTGGTCGTCGGGGGCGGTCGCCCTGCTCGCCGAGGAACAGCACTGGCCGCGCGGCGACCGGCCCCGGTACGCGGCCGTCTCCGCGTTCGGCATCAGCGGCACCAACGCCCACGTCGTCCTCGGGGAGGCCCCCGAACCGCAGGCCCCCGAGCCGGCGGAGACCGGGACGCCGGAGACCGGAACGCCGAAGACCGGAACGCCTATGGCGGCGCCGCACGGCCCGGTGCCGCTGGTCGTCTCCGCGCGGACCGACGACGCCCTGCGCGCCCAGGCGCGGCGGCTGTCCGCCGTCGTCGCCGACGAGACCGTCCAACTGGCCGACCTGGGCCTCTCGTTGGCCGTTGACCGGGCCCGGCACGAGCACCGCGCGGTGGTCCTGGCCGGTACCCGAGAGGCGGCCGCCCTCGGCATCGGCGAGGTGGCGGACGGCCGGGCCCGGGTCAGGGGAACCGTCGAATCGGGCGGGCGCTCCGCCGTGTTCCTCTTCCCCGGCCAGGGCTCGCAGTGGGCCGGCATGGGCGCCGACCTGCTGGAGTGGTCCCCGGTCTTCGCCGAGTCGATCCGCGCCTGCGACGCGGCGATGGCGCCGTGGCAGGACTGGTCGGTGGCCGCGGTGCTGCGCCAGGAGCCGGGCGCCCCCGGGCTCGACCGGGTCGACGTGGTGCAGCCCGCGCTGTTCGCGGTGATGGTGTCGCTGGCCGCGCTGTGGCGCTCGTACGGGGTCGAACCCGCGGCGGTGGCCGGGCACTCGCAGGGCGAGATCGCCGCCGCGCACGTCGCCGGGATCCTCACCCTGGAGGACGCCGCCCGGCTCATCGTGCTGCGCAGCAGGCTGCTGCGGTCGGTGGCCGGGCAGGGCGCGATGGCCGCCGTCGCCCTCGACGAGACCGCCGTGCGGGGGCTGATCGCCCCGTACGGGGGCGCCGTCGAGGTGGCCGCCGTCAACGGCCCCGCCGCCGTCGTCGTCTCCGGCGAACCCGACGCCGTGCACGCCCTCGTGGCGGCCTGCGCCGAGCAGGGCGTCCGGGCCCGCGCCATCGACGTCGACTACGCGTCGCACTCCGCGCAGATGGACCAGGTACGCGACGAACTCGCCGCCGCGACACGGGAGGTGAAGCCCGGCCGTGCGCAGGTGGCGTTCTACTCGACGGTGACCGGCCGCCCGATGCGCGGCGAGGAGCTCGACGCCTCCTACTGGTACCGCAACCTGCGCGAACCGGTGCGCCTGCACGACGTCGTGGAGCTCGCCGCCGCCGCGCACCACGACGCCTTCGTCGAGATCAGCCCGCACCCGGTGCTGGCGGCGACGGTCGACGAGACCCTCGACGCACGGGGCCGGGAGCCGGGCGACTCCGTGGTCGTCGGCACCCTGCGCCGCGCCGCCCCCGGCCCGGAGTCGTTCCTCGCCTCCCTGGCGAGCGCCCACGTCGCGGGCGTCGACGTGCGCTGGCAGCCCGCCTTCCCCGGCGCGCGCCACGTCCCGCTGCCCACGTACCCCTTCCAGCGCAAGCACTACTGGACGTCCGTCACCGCGCCCGTCCGCGCTGCCGGTGAGGTGACCTACGGCGAGACGTGGCAGCCGCTGCCCGCGCAGGACCGGACGGAAGCCGACGGTGCGCGCGGGACCTGGCTGGTCGTCACCCCGCCGACCGCGCCCGCCTTCGCCGCACCGCTGACGGCCGCGCTCCGCGAGGCGGGCGGCACACCCCTGACGTGCGTCCTCGACCCGGACCAGGACCGCGCCGCGGCCACCGCGGCCGTCACCGCCGCGACGGCCGGCAGCACCGCACTGCGCGGTGTCGTGTCCCTGCTCGCCGCCGACGAGTCGGACCACCGCGGCCTGACCGGCGTACCGGCCGGAGCGGTCGCCACCCTGACGCTCCTCCAGGCCCTCGGTGACGCGGGCGTCGAAGCACCGCTGTGGTGCCTCACGCAGGGCGCCGCACGGACCCCCGCCGACGACGCCGGTACGGGGTCGTTCGCGCAGGCCGCCGTCCACGGCCTCGGCCGGGTCGCCGGCCTGGAACTCGGGCAGCGCTGGGGCGGCGTGCTCGACCTGCCGCACGGCGGCGTGGCCGAACCCCTCGTCGCCAAGGTGCCCGGAATCCTCGCGGGCGCACCCGCCGCCGAGGACCAACTCGCCCTGCGCGACGACCACGTGTACGGGCGACGGCTGGTGCGGACAGCGTTGCCGGCCGCCGCCGAGCCGGCCCCGCGCCCGCACGGGACCGTCGTCGTCACCGGGGCCGACAGCCCGATCGGGCAGCGGCTCGCCCGGTGGGCCGCCGACGCCGGGGCCGGCCACCTCGTCCTGGTGGGGGAGGCGGACGAGGAACTCGTCGGCGCGCTCCGGGACGGCGGTACGACGGTCACCCGCTGCACAGCCGACGAGGACGCCCTCCGGTCCGCTGTCGAAGCGGCCCCGCACGCCGTCAGCACCGTCCTGCACGCCGCGACCCGCACACAGTTCGGGCCGGTCCTGGAGACCGGCCCCGAGGACTTCGCGGCCACCGTGCACGCCAAGACGGGACCGGCCCTGACGCTCGCCCGCGTCCTGGCGGGGCAGCCCGTGGAACAGGAGATCCACTGCTCGTCCGTGGCCGGCGTCTGGGGCGGCGCGGGCATGGCCGGATACGCGGCGGGCAGCGCCTGCCTGGACGCCTTCGCCGCGCACCGGCGCGCCGCGGGCCACCCGAGCGTCGCCGTGGCCTGGAGCCCCTGGGCCCTGCCCGACGCCCCCGAAGTCCCTGGCGCCCCCGAAGTCCCCGACGCCGCCCGGCCGGTGGCACAGCGCGGACTGCGCGCCCTGACCGCCGACCGCGCCCTGACGGTCCTGGAGTCCGTCCTCGACGCGCGGGCGACGGCCGTCGCCGTGTCCGACGTGGACTGGCCCGCCTTCGCCGCGGGCCGGCGCGCGGTCCGGCCGACCGCGCTGTTCGCGGAGATCGCCGAGGCACGCGAGACGCCGGAGCCCGCGGCACCGGCCACCGGTCCCGACGGCGGTCCGGCCGGCGAACTCGCCGCCAGGCTCACCGCCCTGAGCCCGGCCGAGCAGGAGGACCTGCTGGTCGGCGTGGTCGCCGAGGCCACCGCCGCCGTCCTCGGCCACGACAGCGCCCACGACGTCAACGGCCGCCGGGCGTTCACCGAACTCGGCCTGGACTCCCTGGGCACCGTGCAACTGCGCAAGCGGCTCGCCGCCGCCACCGGTCTGCGGCTGCCCGCCTCCCTGGTCTTCGACCACCCGACCGTCACCCGCCTCGCCCGCCACCTGCTGTCGCTGCTGGCCACCGGCCCCCGCCCGGACGACCCCGCCGGGGCGACGACCGGCACCGCGCCGCTCGCCGAGCAGGAACCGATCGCCGTCGTCGGCATGGGCTGCCGCTTCCCCGGCGGCATCGCGTCGCCCGACGACCTGTGGCGGGCCGTCGCCGACGGCCGGGACCTCACCGGCGGCCTGCCCCGGGACCGCGGCTGGGACCTGGCCGCCCTCGTCCACCCCGACCCCGACCACCCCGGCACCAGCTACAGCGACCGCGGCGGATTCCTCACCGACGCGGCGGGCTTCGACGCCGACTTCTTCGGCATCACCCCCCGCGAGGCCCTCGCGATGGACCCCCAGCAGCGGCTCATGCTCGAAGTCGCCTGGGAGGCCGTGGAACGCGGCGGTATCGACCCCGACCAGCTGCGCGGCAGCCGCGTCGGTGTCTTCGTCGGCTCCAACGGACAGTCGTACATGCCGCTCCTGGAGAGCGAGGCCGCCCGCGTCGAGGGCTACCAGGGCCTCGGCAACTCGGCCAGCGTGCTGTCCGGGCGGCTCGCCTACGTCTTCGGCTGGCAGGGCCCGGCCCTGACCGTCGACACGGCCTGCTCGTCGTCGCTGGTCGGCATCCACCTGGCGATGCGGGCCCTGCGCAGCGGCGAGTGCACCATGGCCCTGGCGGGCGGCGTCACCGTGATCTCCGACCCCTACACGTTCGTGGACTTCAGCCGGCAGCGCGGCCTCGCCGCCGACGGCCGGTGCAAACCGTTCGCGGCCGGGGCCGACGGCTTCGGCCTCGCCGAAGGCGCCGGCGCGCTGCTCCTCGAACCCCTCTCCAAGGCCCTGGAAGCGGGGCATCCCGTACTCGCCGTGCTGCGCGGCAGCGCCGTCAACCAGGACGGCGCGAGCAACGGCCTGGCCGCGCCGAACGGCCCGGCCCAGGAAGCCGTCATCCGGCAGGCGCTCGCCGACGCCCGGCTGTCGGCCGCCGACGTCGACGCGGTCGAGGCGCACGGCACCGGCACCCGGCTCGGCGACCCGATCGAGGCCGGCGCGCTCCAGGCCACGTACGGGTCGGAGCGCCAACGGCCCCTGGCGCTCGGCTCGGTGAAGTCCAACATCGGCCACACCCAGGCCGCCGCGGGCGTCGCCGGCGTCATCAAGACGGTCCTCGCCCTGCGGCACGGCGTGCTCCCGCGCAGCCTGCACGCCGAGGAACTCTCCCCCGAGATCGACTGGTCGGCGGGGACCGTCGAGGTCCAGCGGGAGAACGCGGACTGGCCGCGGGGCCCCCGCGTGCGCCGGGCCGGAGTCTCCTCGTTCGGCGTCAGCGGCACCAACGCCCACGTCCTGGTGGAAGAGGCCCCGGATGCACCCGCACCGGACGCCGCCGCCGACCCGGACCGGCTGCCCGCCGGCCGCGGACTCGCCGCCGACGCCGTCGCCCTCCCGCTGGCCGCCAGGACACCCGCCGCGCTCGCGACCCAGGCCAGAGAACTGGCCCAACTCCTGCGCACCGCACCGCAGATCCCGCTCGCCGACACGGCCCGTACGCTCGCGGCCGGCCGGGCCCGGTTCGACGTCAGGGCCGGCGTCGTCGGCGACGACCGGGCCGCGCTGTGCGCCGCCCTGGACGCGCTGGCGGCGGGCGAGGCCGCGGCCGACGTGGTGCCGCCCCGCACGGCCGCCGACCGCAGGGCCGTCCTGGTCTTCCCCGGCCAGGGCTCGCAGTGGGACGGCATGGCCCGCGACCTGCTCGACCGGTCCGAGGTCTTCGCCGCGTCGATGGAGCAGTGCGCGACGGCACTCGCCCCGTACACCGACTGGGACCTGCTCGCCACGCTGCGCGGCGCGGGCCCCGAGGACGCGTACGAACGGCCCGACGTCGTCCAGCCGTTGCTGTTCGCCGTCATGGTGTCGCTGGCCAGGCTGTGGCAGGCCCACGGCGTCCAACCCGCCGCCGTGGTCGGCCACTCCCAGGGCGAGATCGCCGCCGCCTGCGTCGCCGGCGCCCTCACCCTCGACACCGCCGCGAAGGTCGTGGCCCTGCGCAGCAAGGTGCTGCGCGCGCTCGACGGACAGGGCGGCATGGCCTCCGTCACCGGCACGCCCGACGAGATCGAGGCCGCCCTCGCACCGTGGGACGGCCGGCTGAGCGTGGCCGCCGTGAACGGGCCGCGCTCCCTCGTCGTCGCCGGAGAGGCCACCGCCCTCGACGCGTTCGTCCGCTCGCCGCGGGCCGAGGGCCTGTCGCCGCGGCGGATCGCCGTCGGCTACGGCTCCCACTCCCCGCAGGTCGAACGGATCGAGCGGCAGCTCGCCGACGAACTCGGCACGATCGAGACCCGGTCCGCCGTCGTCCCCTTCTGCTCCACCGTCACCGGCGACCTCATCGACACCGCCGGGCTCGACGCGGCGTACTGGTACCGCAACCTGCGCGGCACGGTCCGGCTCGACGACGCCGTACGGCAGTTGACCGGCCAGGGCTTCGACACGTTCATCGAGGTGAGCCCGCACCCGGTGCTGCTCCCCGGCATCCAGGGGACCGCCGACGACCTGGGCCGCGAGGACGTCGTCACCCTCGCCTCGCTGCGCCGCGACCGCCCGGGACCGCGCACCTTCCTGCGCGGTCTGCTGGAGGCCCGCGCCGCCGGCCTGCCTGTCGACCTCACCCCGGCCACGGGTCCCGCCGGCACGGCGACCGGACTGCCGACCTACCCGTTCGAGCACACCGCCTACTGGCCGCGACCGCGCCGCGCCCGCGGCGACGCCGCCGCCCTCGGCATGGACCCGGTGGCACACCCCGTCCTGTCCACGGCCCTGGAGACGCCCGACGGCGGTCACGTCCTCACCGGCCGGATCGTGCTCGGCAACCAGCCCTGGCTGGCCGACCACGCCGTCGGCGGCCGCACGCTCCTGCCCGGCAGCGCGCTGGTCGACCTGGCCCTCACGGCAGGCCGGCACGCGGGCACCCCCGCCGTGGAGGAACTGGTGCTCTCCGCGCCGCTGGAGCTCGGCCCGGCCACCGCCGTACGCGTCACCGTCGGCGCCGCCGACCCGAACGGCACCCGCACCGTGGACGTGCACGCCCGCGACGCAGGCGGCCCCGACGCCCCCTGGACCCGGCATGCGACCGGTGTCCTCGGCGAGGCCGTGGCGCCGCCCGAGGCCCCGGCCGCCTGGCCGCCGCCGGACGCCCGCCCCCTCGACGTCGACGCCGCCTACGCCCGCCTGGCCGACCGGGGCTACGCCTACGGCCCCGCGTTCCGCGCCCTGCGCGCCGCGTGGCAGCGCGGCGACGAGGTGTTCGCCGAGGCCGAACTCCCCGCCGCCGCCGGCCCCGACGGGACCGGTGACGCGGGCTACCCGCTGCACCCCGTCCTCCTCGACGCGGCGGCACAGACGCTCGGCCTGAGCTCCCTGGCCGACCGGGAAGGGTCGTTCCTGCCGTTCTCCTGGAGCGGCACCACCCTGTACGCGTCCGGGGCCACGGCCGTCCGCGTGACGGCGGTCCCGGCCGACGGCGCCGCGATGAGCCTGACCGTGACCGACCCCACCGGAGCACCGGTCGCCCAGGTCGGCGCCGTCACCGTGCGCCCGGCCGGCGGCGCGCCGCAGCACGGCGACGCCGAGGAGGCGGGCGCCGACGACCTCTACCGGCTGTCCTGGCGGCCGCTGCCGCGGACCGACGACGCGGTCGTGCGCTGCGCGACCGTCGGCGGCGGCCTGCCCGGACTCGGCAAGGACCACCCCGACCTGGCGGCCCTGGACGCGGCGGTCGCCACCGGCGAACCGGAACCCGACGCCGTCTTCGTGCGCTGCCTCCCGTGGCGGGCCGACGACCCGGCCGGCTCCGTGCGCGAGAGCGTGCTGCACGCGGCGGGACTCGTCCGCGCCTGGCTCGACGCTCCGCAGCGCACCGGCCGCCTGGTGTTCCTCACCCGGCACGCCGTCGCCGCCGGACCCGCCGACACGGACGCGGACCCCGCCCAGGCCGCCGTCTGGGGCCTGGTCCGCTCCGCCCAGGCGGAGTCGCCGGGCACCTTCGCGCTCGTCGACTGCGCCACGGACCCGGCGGCCCTCGTCCGGTTCCCCGCCGTGCTCGACCACTCGCAGGTGGCGCTGCGCGGCGACCTCGCGCTGGTGCCCCGGCTGGCCGCCACCCGCGGCGCGGCGGCCCTGCTGCCGCCCCGGACGCCCGCCCGCCTGGAACCCACCGGATCCTCCCTCGACGCCCTCGCGTTCGCGGCGGCCCCGGACGCCGGACGGCAGCCGGGCCCCGGCGAGGTACGCGTCGAACTCCGCGCCACCGGCGTGAACTTCCGCGACGTCCTCATCGCCCTCGGCATGTACCCCGGCGCCGCCGTCATGGGCACCGAGGGCGCCGGAGTCGTCACCGCCACCGGACCCGGCGTCACCGGCATCGCCGTGGGCGACCGCGTCATGGGCCTGTTCGAGGGCGCCTTCGGACCGGTGGCCGTCACCGACCACCGGCTGGTGGTGCCCGTCCCGCAGGGCTGGAGCAGCACCGAGGCCGCCGCCCTGCCCATCGTCTTCACCACCGCCCACTACGCGCTGCACGACCTGGCGGGCCTGCGGCCGGGACAGGCGGTCCTGGTGCACGCCGCCGCCACCGGCGTCGGCCTCGCCGCGGTCCGCCTGGCCCGCCTCGCCGGGGCTGAGGTCTTCGCCACCGCGAGCCCCGCCAAGCACGACGTCCTGCGCGGACTCGGCCTCGACGACGACCACATCGCCTCCTCCAGGGAACCCGGGTTCGGCGAGCGGTTCCGGTCCTTCCGGGGCGGCCGCGGCATGGACGTCGTGGTCAACTCGCTGACCGGCGCGCTGCTCGACGAGTCCGCCGGGCTCCTCGCGGACGGCGGGGCGTTCGTCGAGATGGGCAAGACCGACCCGCGCGACCCGGACCGGTTCCCCGGCCGCTACCTGCCGTTCGACCTCGCCGACGCGGGCCCCGACCGGCTCGGCGCCATCCTGACCGAGGTCGCGGCCCTCGTCGCCGACGGCAGCATCGGCCGCCTCCCGGTCACGGCGTGGCCACTGCAGCGGGCGTCCGCCGCGCTCCAGCACATGAGCACCGGACGGCACACCGGGAAACTGGTGCTCACCCAGTCTGCCCCCCTCGACCCCGACGGCACCGTCCTCGTCACCGGCGGCACGGGCACCCTGGCCCGGCTGCTGGCCCGTCACCTCGTGACCGAGCACGGCGTACGCCACCTGCTGCTGCTCGGCCGCCGCGGGCCCGCCGCCCCCGGCGCGGCCCGGTTCGAGGAGGAACTCGCCGCGCTCGGCGCGACCGTGACCACGCTCGCCTGCGACGTCGCCGACCGTGCCGCGCTCGCGGCGGCCATCGACGGCATCCCGGCCGAGCACCCGCTGACCGGCGTCGTGCACACCGCGGGCGTCCTCGCGGACGGCCTCGCCGCCGACCTGCGGCCGGACGCGCTCGCCGCGGTCCTCGCGCCGAAGGCCGACGCCGCCTGGCACCTGCACGACCTCACCGCCCACCGGGAGTTGAGCTTCTTCGCGCTGTTCGGCTCCGGCGCCTCCGTGCTGGCCGGACCGGGACAGGGCGCGTACGCGGCGGCCAACGCCGCGCTGGACGCGCTGGCCCGCCACCGGCAGGCGCGCGGACTGCCCGCGACGTCCCTCGGCTGGGGACTGTGGGAGGAGGCCAGCGGGCTGACGGGCACCCTCGACGAGCGGGACGCCCGGCGGATGGCCAGGGCCGGCATGCGGCCCCTGCCGACCGCCCGCGCCCTGGCCCTGTTCGACCTCGCGATCCGGCGCGGCGACCCGGTCCTCTTCCCACTGCACCTGGACACCTCCAGGCCGCAGGAGCCGGACGCGGTGCCCGAGGTGCTGCGCGGGCTGCTGCACGCGCCGCTGCGCCGGGCCGCCGCCGCGCCGACCGGCGCCGGGCTCGCCGCGCGCCTCGCGCCGCTGCCCAGGACCGAGCGGATCGCCGCCCTGACGGAGGCCGTACGGGCCCAGGCCGCCGCCGTCGCCGGATACGACACGGCGGAATCGGTGGCGCCGGGACGGCAGTTCAAGGACCTCGGCTTCGACTCGCTGGCCTCGGTCGAGCTGCGCAACCGGCTGGGCACCGCGGTCGGCCTGCGGCTGCCGAGCACCCTCGTCTTCGACCACCCGACGCCCGAGGCGGTGGCCGCGTACGTCGACGGCCGGCTGTTCGCGGACGCGCCCGGCGGAGCGGAGACGGACCCGCGCCGCCCGGTCATCGAGCACCTGAACGCCCTGGAGGCCGCGCTGGACGGCTGGCACGACAGCACCAGGGACGCGCCGGCCACCGCGGAGACCGCCGGTCAACGCCGTGCGATCGAGGCGCGGTTGACGGCGCTGCTCGGCAGGTGGAGCGCCGCGGGCGGCACGGAGACCGGCACGGCCGCCGGTGCCGTCGGCGTCATCGACGACGCCGACGACGAGGAACTGTTCGAACTTCTCGATCAGCGGTTCGGTGAGGGGAACGAGGGACGATGAGCGGGGAGCAGGAGACCACCGAGGGCAAGCTGCGCCGCTATCTGCGGCGCACCGTCGGGGACCTGGAGGCGGTCAGCGCACGGCTGCGGGAGACCGAGTACCGGGCCGGTGAGCCGATCGCGGTCGTCGGCATGGGCTGCCGGTTCCCCGGCGGCGTCAACTCCCCCGAAGAGCTCTGGGAGTTGATCGACGGGGACGGCGACGCCGTGTCGGGTCCGCCCACCGACCGGGGCTGGGACACCGCCTCCGCCGACGGGCGCACCGGCGGGTTCCTGCACGACGCGGCCGGCTTCGACGCGGACTTCTTCGGCATCTCGCCGCGCGAGGCCCTCGCCATGGACCCGCAGCAGCGGCTGCTCCTGGAGGTCGCCTGGGAGGCCCTGGAACGCGCGGGCCTCGACCCGGCGTCGCTGTCCGGCACCGCCACCGGTGTCTTCGCCGGGGTGGGCGCCGTCGACTACGGGCCGCGCCCCGACGAGGCGTCCCCCGACGTCCTCGGCTACCTGGGCACGGGCACCGCGTCCAGCGTGGCCTCCGGCCGGGTGGCGTACGCGCTGGGCCTCGAAGGCCCGGCGCTGACCGTGGACACCGCCTGCTCCTCCTCCCTCACCGCGACCCATCTGGCCATGCAGGCCCTGCGCCGCGGGGAGTGCACGACCGCGCTCGCGGGCGGCGTCACCGTCATGAGCACCCCCGGCGCGTTCACCGAGTTCAGCAGCCAGGGCGGGCTCGCCGCGGACGGCCGGTGCAAGCCCTTCGCCGAGGCCGCCGACGGCTTCGCGCTCGCCGAGGGCGCCGGCCTCCTCGTCCTGCAACGGCTGTCCACGGCCCGGCAGGAGGGCCGCCGCGTCCTGGCCGTGCTGCGCGGCTCCGCCGTCAACCAGGACGGCGCAAGCAACGGTCTCACCGCCCCCAACGGCCCCGCCCAGCAACGGGTGATCCGACAGGCCCTCGACGACGCCCGGCTCGGCCCCGGTGACGTCGACTACGTCGAGGCGCACGGCACCGGAACCACCCTCGGCGACCCCATCGAGGCCCACGCCCTGCTGGACACCTACGGCGCTGAGCGCCCCGCGGACCGGCCGCTGTGGCTCGGCTCCGTGAAGTCCAACATCGGGCACACCCAGGCAGCCGCCGGGGTCGCGGGCCTGATCAAGACCGTGCTCGCCCTCCGGCACGGCCGGCTGCCCCGCCTCCTCCACCTCGACGCGCCCTCGTCGCGCATCGACTGGGAGACCGGCGCCGTCGTCCCGCTCGGCGAGAGCACGCCGTGGCCGCCCGGGAGCCGCACGCGCCGCGCGGGCGTCTCCTCGTTCGGCATCAGCGGCACCAACGCGCACGTCCTCGTCGAGGAGGCGCCGGACGCCGCCGCGGACGACCCGTCCGCAGCAGGCCCCGCCGCCGAACGCCCCGCGCCCGGCCCCTACCCGCTGCTCCTGTCAGGCAGGACCGACGGCGCCCTGCGCGACCAGGCCGCCCGGCTCGCCGCCCACCTGGAGCGGCCCGGCGCCGCACCCCTGCCGGACACCGCACGCACCCTCGCCACCCGGCGCACCGTGTTCGCCCACCGCGCCGCCGTCGCCGTCACCGATCCCGCGGACGTCCAAGCCGCCGTGGCCGCCCTGCGGGCCGTCGCCGCGCAGGAACCGCACGCACGGGCCGTCACCGGCAACGGCCCGGCCAGGACCGGTCGCAAGATTGCGATGGTCTTCCCCGGGCAGGGCTCGCAGTGGGCCGGTATGGCCGCCGAACTCCTCGCGTCGGAACCGGAGTTCGCCAGCTCCCTGCGCGCCTGCGAGCAGGCACTCGCCCCGCACGTCGACTGGTCGCTGACCGAGGTGATCGCCGACGGCCTGCCCCTGGAGCGGGTGGACGTCGTGCAGCCCGCGCTGTTCGCGGTGATGGTCTCGCTGGCCGCGCTCTGGCGTTCGTACGGCGTCGAACCGGCCGCCGTGATCGGGCACTCCCAGGGCGAGATCGCGGCCGCCTGCGTCGCCGGCGCCCTCTCCCTGGAGGACGCCGCGACGGTCGTCGCCGTCCGAGCCAAGGCGCTGCGCTCGCTCGCGGGCACCGGCGGCATGGTCTCCCTGGCCCGCACCGAGGAGCAGGCCGAGGCGCTGCTCGCCCCCTACGCGGGCGCCCTGTCGGTGGCCTCCGTCAACGGCCCCGGGTCGGTCGTGGTGGCCGGCCCCCGCGCGGAACTCGACGCGCTCCTGGCGGCCTGCGCCGCCGACGGCGTCCGCGCCAAGAACATCCCGGTCGACTACGCCTCCCACTCGCCCATGGTCGAGCCGCTGCGCGAGGAACTGACCGCCGCCCTGTCCGGCGTCGTGGCCAGGACCGCGTCCGTGCCGCTGTACTCCACGACCACCGGCGAGCCGATCGACACCGCCCTGATGGGCGCCGACTACTGGTTCCGGAACCTGCGCGAGCAGGTCCGCTTCGAGACCGGTACGCGGCTGCTGGCCGAGGCCGGTTTCGACGCCTTCGTCGAGGTGAGCCCGCAGCCCGTCCTCACCCCCGGCATCGAGGCGACCGTCGACGCGGTCGGCGCCGACGCCGTGGTCCTGGGCACCCTGCGCCGGGACGCGGGCGGCCCCGACCGGTTCCTGGCCGCACTCGCCGAGGCCCATGTGCACGGCGTGCGCGTCGACTGGCGGCCCGCGCTGCCGGCCGCCGCAGCCGTGGCCGACCTGCCCACCTACCCCTTCCAGCACCGCCCGTTCTGGCACGCGGCACCCGGCCGCAGGGCCGGGGCGGCCGACGAAGGGCGCCGCTACCGCGTGGAGTGGCGGGACGCCGCCTGGGAAGCGGCCCCGCTCAGCGGCCCCGTCCTCCTCGTGACCGGGCCCCAAGTCCCGGACGCCTGGGGCGACATGGCCCGCACGGTCCTCGAACGCGCCGGCGCGACGGTCACGACCGTCGACGTGGGCGACGGCTGGGACCGCGCCACTGCCGCGACCGCCCTGCGCGCGGCCACGGCAGCGGCGGAGCACGAGCCGACGGCAGTGCTGTCCCTGCTGGCCCTGCTCGCTCCGGACGCCACCGCGGGGGACGGGCCCGTCGACCCGGCGCGGCTGCCTGCGCTGCGGACCCTGACCCTCGCCCAGGCGCTGGGCGACGCGGGCGCCGACGTACCCCTGTGGGTGCTGACGAGCCGCGCCGTGACCGTGACGGAGACCGACGGCGAGCCCGATCCGGCGCAGACCGCCGTGTGGGGCCTCGGCCGGGTCATCGGGCTCGAACACCCCACGCGCTGGGGCGGGTTGATCGACCTGCCCGGACCCGACGACGACCTCGGCGCCCGGCTGACGGCGGTGCTCGCCGGCCCGCGCGACGAGGACCAGGTGGCGCTCCGGGCGACCGGGGCGAGGGTTCCCCGCCTCGTGCCCGCCCCGGCCGGCACCCCCGTCGGCGGTACGCCCGGCTGGTCGCCGCACGGCACCGTCCTGGTGACCGGCGGCACCGGCGGCATCGGCGCCCACGTCGCCCGCCGCCTGGCCCGCGCGGGCGCCGGCCATCTCGTCCTCACCAGCCGCGGCGGACCCGACGCGCCCGGCGCCGCCGAACTGGCAGCGGACATTCGCGAGTCGGGCTGCGGAGTGACCCTCGCCGCCTGCGACGTCACCGACCGGGACGCGCTCGCCGCGCTGCTCGCCGCCGAACGGGCCGCGGGCCGGAGCGTCGACGCCGTCCTCCACACGGCGGGCGTCCCCCAGTCCACGCCTCTCGACGACATCACCGAGGCGGAGTTCGCGCACGTCACCGCCGCCAAGACCACCGGCACGGCGCACCTCGACGAACTCTGCACGGACGCGCAGGCGTTCGTCCTGTTCTCGTCGAACGCCGGTGTGTGGGGCGCGGCCAGGGCCGGTGCCTACGCGGCCGCCAACGCCTTCCTCGACGGCTTCGCCCAGCGGCGTGCGCACCGCGGACTGCCCGCCGTGTCCGTGGCCTGGGGTCTGTGGGCCGGTCCCGGCATGGCCGGTGACGCGGGCCAGGACTTCCTGCGCAGCCAGGGCGTCCGGCCGATGCCGCCCGAGCAGGCCCTCGCCGAACTGGACACGTGCCTCGACCGCGGCGAGACCTGCGTCTCCGTCGCCGACCTCGACCGGCCCGCGTTCCTCGACCTGATGGGCGCCGCCCGGCACCGGCCGCTGTTCGACGAGCTGGCGCCCGCCCGGCCCACGGCCGGGCAGGACGGCGGCCCCGAGGCGGAAGCTCCGGAGGGCAGTTCGCCGCTGCGCGAGAAGCTGCTGCCGCTGTCGGCGAAGGAGCGCAGGGACCATCTGCTGCGCCTGGTCAGGGCCGAGGCCGCTGCCGTGCTCGGACACCCCGACGCCCGGGCCGTCGAACCGGACCGGGCCTTCCGGGACGCCGGGTTCGACTCGATGACCGCCGTGCAGCTGCGCAACCGGCTCACCGCGGCGACCGGCCTGCGCGAAGCGTCCACCCTCGTCTTCGACCGGCCCAACGCCACCGCGCTCGCCGACTACCTCCTCGACCGCCTGTTCACCCCCGAACACGGCACGGACACCGAGCAGGACACGGGCACGGCACCCGCCGCCGGTCCCGCACGGAGTGCGGAGAGCGCCGACGACCCGGTGGTGATCGTGGGGATGGGCTGCCGGTTCCCCGGCGGCATCAACTCCCCTTCCGACCTCTGGGAGTTCATCTCCGCGGGCCGCGACGCCGTATCGGAACTGCCCGACGACCGCGGCTGGGACCTCGACCGCCTGAGCGACACCGCCGCCGACGGCACGGCAGGACCCCGCTACGGGTCCTTCCTCGACGCGGCGGGGGACTTCGATCCGGCGTTCTTCGGGATCTCGCCGCGCGAGGCCCTCGCCATGGACCCGCAGCAGCGCCAGATCCTTGAAGTCACCTGGGAGGCGATGGAGAACGCCGGCATCGACCCGCGCGCGCTGCGCGGCAGCGCCACCGGCGTCTTCCTCGGCGCCGCCTACCAGGGGTACGGCCACGGGGTCGAGCTCCCCGAGAGCAGCGAGGGCTACCTGCTCACCGGCGGCTCACCCGCCGTCACGTCGGGCCGCGTCGCGTACGTGCTGGGGCTCGAAGGCCCGGCGTTGACGGTGGACACGGCGTGCTCGTCGTCGCTGGTGGCGTTGCATCTGGCGGCGCGTTCGCTGCGGGACGGCGAGTCGTCGCTCGCGGTCGCCGGTGGGGTGTCGGTGATGGCGGGCCCAGAGGTGTTCACCGAGTTCGCCACGCAGGGCGCGCTCGCCGCCGACGGCCGCTGCAAGGCCTACTCCGAGCAGGCGGACGGTTTCGGCTTCGCCGAGGGCGTGGGTCTGGTGGTGCTGGAGCGGTTGTCGGACGCGCGGCGTCACGGGCACCAGGTGCTGGCGGTGCTGCGGGGGAGTGCGGTGAACCAGGACGGGGCGAGCAACGGCCTGTCCGCGCCGAGCGGAGTGGCGCAGCAGCGGGTGATCCGTGGGGCGTTGGCGGCCGCCGGTCTCGGCACCGCTG
Organism: Streptomyces longispororuber; assembly: GCF_024448165.1. Lineage (GTDB taxonomy): Bacteria > Actinomycetota > Actinomycetes > Streptomycetales > Streptomycetaceae > Streptomyces > Streptomyces longispororuber_A. The sequence continues at coordinate 167 of NZ_JAMOLN010000188.1, read as the reverse complement.
ATGTGGACGTGGTGGAGGGACACGGGACGGGGACGGTGCTGGGTGACCCGATCGAGGCCCAGGCGCTGGTGGCGACCTACGGGCGCGGCCGGGACCGTGAACGTCCGTTGTGGTTGGGGTCGTTGAAGTCGAACATCGGGCATGCGCAGGCGGCTGCGGGTGTGGCT
>NZ_JAMOLN010000187.1 GCF_024448165.1 Streptomyces longispororuber | reverse complement strand
GGGTGGCGGTCTCCCGAGCTGGTTCCGCCGGCGGGCGGCCAGACCCTCCGGCCGGAGCCGGGGTACGCCCCGTCGACCCTGGTGCATCCCCGATATTGACCTTCGCCACCGGCCCGCAGGCGCCGACGAAAGAGCAACCCGCAACGGCGAAGAGGGTTCACGTTCCCGACGGAGTCGCTACGCTCGGCTGACATGGAGCATGAGGTGTTCGTTCCGGTTCCGGCGGAGTCCCTACGGGGAGTGCTCTGCGACCCCCTCCGCGTCGCCAGGGCCCTGCCAGGGTTCCAGCGCGACGCCTCCGGCGACGGAGGCCGCCTCAAGGTACGCATCGGCGGGCACGCCATCACGTACCGCGGCAGCGTCACCGTGACCGAGGCGTCCGACGGTTCCTACGCCGTGAACGGCGAGGGCACCGAGGCCCGCGGCGCGGGAGGCGTGAAGTTCGCCCTGACCGCCCGGGTCGCCGCGGCGGACGGCGGCTCCGCGCTCACCTTCACCGGCACCGCATCGGGCGACGGCCGGGTGGCCGAGCTCCCGCAGGACGCGGTGGCGTCGGCGGCCCACCGGCTGCTGAACCGTTTCGCGGAGAACCTGGGAGCGGCGGGCCAGGAGCCCGGCTCGGACCCCGAGGGCGAGGAGGGCGAGGAGGACGAGGCCGCGGAGGCCACAGGAGCCGCGGACGTACCGGACGCCGAGGTGGACGACGTCGTGGACGTGGCCTCGCTGTCCGTGTACGAGACCGACGTGCCGCCGTCGTCCCTGGACGCCGCGTACGACGAGGAGTCCGACGAGGACCTGCCCGCCGAACCGGCTGCCGCGCACGCCCGCCGCACCATGATCGGCCGCAGCGCGGAGGAGGTCGACCACGCCCCGCCGCGCGGCCGGTACGCCCCGGTGCCCGCCCCGGACGGCGTCACCGCGAGCGCCACCCTGCGCTGGGCCGCACCCGCCGCCGCCCTCGCGCTCGCCTCGGCGATCGTCGTCGGAAGGGCCCTGCGCAGGCGGCGGTAGCCGGACGCCGCATAGGGTCAGTGGTCGTGACGACACAGGAGACGACGCTGACCGCGGGCGACGCGGAAGTGACCGTGGCGCCGGGGAACGGCTGCCGGGTGAGCAGTCTGAAGATCGCCGGTACCGAACTGCTGCGGCAGGGCGACCGGTACGGGTGCTTCCCGATGGTGCCGTGGTGCGGGCGCATCCGCGACGGCCGGTTCCGGGACGGCGGCCGGACGTACCAGATGCCGCTGAACTCCCCGCCGCACGCGATCCACGGCTTCGGCCGCGACGCCGAGTGGACCACCGCGCGCGTCACGGACACCGAGGCCGTGTTCACGTACGACCTCACCGAGCCCTGGCCCTGGCCCGGCCGCGTCACGCAGATCGTCGCGCTCACCGAGGACGCGCTGACGCTGAGCATCGGCATCGAGACGTACGGGGACTCCTTCCCGGCGCAGATCGGCTGGCACCCCTGGTTCAACCGGACGCTGCGCGACGGCGGCAGCGCCGTGCGGATCGACTTCGACGCCGCCTGGCAGGAGGAGCGCGGCGACGACCACCTGCCCACCGGCAACCGGATCGACGTGCGCCCGCAGCCCTGGGACGACTGTTTCGGGATGCCGGACGGGGTGGACGTGACCCTGACCTGGCCCGGCGAGCTGGCGGTGAACGTGACGAGCCGTGAGCCGTGGGCCGTCGTCTACGACGAGCAGGAGGCGGCGGTCTGCGTCGAACCGCAGACCGGCCCCCCGAACGGCCTCAACTCCGCGCCGCGCCTGGTCACGCCGGTCGAGCCGCTGGAGGCGAGCACCACCTGGACCTGGCGGCGGCCCTGAAACCGGGCCCTTAAGCTCATAGGCATGACGACGAACGACGTGCGCGACGCGCTGCTCCAGCAGATCAAGGACAAGGCCGTGGTGCACGGCAAGGTGACCCTCTCCTCGGGCATCGAGGCCGACTACTACGTCGACCTGCGCCGCGTCACCCTCGACGGCGAGGCGGCGCCGCTGGTCGGTCAGGTGCTGCTCGATCTGACGAAGGACCTGGAGTTCGACGCCGTCGGCGGTCTCACCATGGGCGCCGACCCGGTCGCCGGTGCGATGCTGCACGCCTCCGCCGCCCGCGGCGAGCGGCTCGACGCGTTCGTCGTCCGCAAGGCCGCCAAGGCGCACGGCATGCAGCGCCGCGTCGAGGGCCCGGACATCAAGGGCCGTCGCGTGCTCGTCGTCGAGGACACCTCCACCACCGGCGGTTCCCCGCTGGAGGCCGTGCAGGCGGTGCGCGAGGCCGGTGCCGAGGTCGTCGGTGTCGCGACGATCGTCGACCGGGCCACGGGCGCCGCCGAGAAGATCACCGAGGGTGCCGGGGTGCCCTACCTGTTCGCGTTCTCCAAGGACGAGCTGGGCCTCGACTGAGCCGCGGGACCTAGGGCCCGAGGGTCCGGGCCTTCCCCGGACTGGAGCATCCGCACAAGTCTGGAAAGATGGGGGCGACGATGATGTCACCCCTTGGTGCTTGGTGAGGGTCGGACCACCAGGTCTGAACACCAGAACAACCCACCCGCAATCCGCGCTTTACGAGGAGACGGCAGATGCCCATCGCAACCCCGGAGCAGTACAACGAGATGCTCGACCGGGCCAAGGCGGGGAAGTTCGCCTACCCGGCCATCAACGTCTCGTCCTCGCAGACCCTCAACGCGGCCCTCCAGGGCTTCGCCGAGGCCGAGAGCGACGGCATCATCCAGATCTCGACCGGTGGTGCCGAGTACCTGTCCGGCCAGGGTGTGAAGGACATGGTGCCGGGCGCCGTCGCCCTCGCCGAGTTCGCGCACGTCGTCGCCGAGCGCTACCCGAACAAGATCGCGCTGCACACCGACCACTGCCCCAAGGGCAAGCTGGACGGCTACGTGCGCCCGCTGCTCGACATCTCCGCCGCCCGCGTCGCCGAGGGCAAGAACCCGCTGTTCCAGTCCCACATGTGGGACGGCTCGGCCGAGACGCTCGCCGACAACCTGGAGATCGCCCAGGAGCTGCTCGCCAAGGCCAAGGCCGCGAACATCATCCTGGAGATCGAGATCACCCCGACCGGCGGTGAGGAGGACGGCGTCTCGCACGAGATCAACGACAACCTCTACACCACGGTCGACGACGCGGTGCGCACCGTCGAGGCGCTCGGCCTGGGCGAGAAGGGCCGCTACCTGCTGGCCGCCTCGTTCGGCAACGTGCACGGCGTGTACAAGCCGGGCAACGTCGTGCTCCGCCCCGACCTGCTCGCCGACCTGAACGAGGGCATCGCCGCGAAGTACGGCAAGCCGGCCGGCTCCAAGCCGTTCGACTTCGTCTTCCACGGCGGCTCGGGCTCCACCCTGGAGGAGATCCGCACCGCGCTGGAGAACGGCGTCGTGAAGATGAACCTCGACACCGACACCCAGTACGCCTTCACGCGGCCGATCGCGGGCCACATGTTCGAGAACTACGACGGCGTCCTGAAGGTCGACGGCGAGGTCGGCAACAAGAAGACGTACGACCCGCGCGTGTGGGGCAAGAAGGCCGAGACGGGCATGACCGCCCGCATCGTCGAGGCCTGCGAGAGCCTGCGTTCGACGGGTACCCGCATCAAGTAACCCGTTCCAGCCCGTGTCCGGGCCCGGCGCTCCCCGCGAGTGCCGGGCCCGTGGCATGTCCTCACAGATCAGGGAGCAGACGACCGTGCGCTACGACTTCGACACCCCGGTGGACCGGCGGGGCACCTGGTGCGTGCAGTGGGACGGCATCACGGACCGCTTCCCGGTCCCCGACCTGCTGCCGTTCACCATCTCCGACATGGACTTCACCTCGCCGCCGGAGGTGCTCGCCGCCCTCAACTCCCGTATCGCCCACGGGGTGTTCGGGTACTCGGACTGGCGCAACGACGACTTCCGCGGGGCGATACGCGACTGGTACCGGGAGCGGTACGCGACCGAGGTCGACGTCGAGACGCTGGTGTACGGCCCGTCGGTCCTGAACCAGATCGCGCAGCTGCTGCGGATGTGGACCCGGCCCGGCGACGGCGTCGTGCTGCACACCCCGACGTACGACGGCTTCCGCAAGGCGGTGCTCGGGCTCGGCCGGGACATGCGGACCGTGGCGGTGGACGACTGGGCGGGTCTCGAGCGGGAGCTGGCGCGGCCGGACACCCGGGTGTTCGTGCTGTGCTCGCCGCACAATCCGACCGGCTACGTGTGGAAGGACGCCGAGCTGCGCCGCGTCGCCGATCTCGCGCGCGCCCATGACGTCGCCGTGATCAGCGACGAGATCCACTCGGACCTCGTGCACGACGGGCACACCCACCGGCCGTTCACCGGCTATGCGGACGGGCTGCGCTGGGCGCTCGTCACCTCCGGCAGCAAGTCCTTCAACTTCCCTGCGCTGAGCGGGAGTTACGGGTTCGTCGGGGACCCGGGCGACCATGCCGAGTTCGTCCGCCGGATGGGCCACGACGAGGGCCTGGAGTCCCCGGCCGTGCTCGCGCTCACCGCGCACATCGCCGCCTACCGGGAGGGCGGCGCCTGGCTGGACGGGCTGCGCGCGTACACGTACGAGACGCTGCGGATGGTCGAGGAGCGGCTCGCGGACGCCTTCCCCGGGCTCGGCTGGCGGGTGCCGGACGCCGGCTATCTGGCCTGGATCGATCTGCGGCCGCTGGGGATCCGGGCGGACGAGGAGCTGCAGCGGGTGCTCGTCGAGCGGGAACGCGTCGCGATCATGCCCGGCGGGACGTACGGGGCGCCGGGCTTCGTACGGCTCAACGTGGGCTGTCCGCGCGCCAAGGCGGAGGCCGGGATCGACGCCCTGATCAGGGCGGTCCGGCAGGTGGCGGTCTAGGCCGCCGGGGGACCCGGCACACTGGAACCCATGAGCCTTCACGAGAACCTCCTCGGGGGACCGCCCCCGACCCACCTGCCCGACGACCCGGAGCCGCGCGAGCTGCTCGCCGGCGGCACCGCCCCGGCGGACGTCGCCGCGAAGTACCCCACCTCCTCGCTCGCCTGGGCGCAGCTCGCCGACGAGGCGTTCGAGCGGGGCAGCGTCGTCGAGTCGTACGCGTACGCCCGCACCGGCTACCACCGCGGCCTCGACTCCCTGCGCCGCAGCGGCTGGAAGGGGCACGGCCCGGTGCCGTGGGAGCACGAGCCCAACCGCGGCTTCCTGCGTGCCCTGCACGCCCTGGCGCGCGCCGCGGGTGCCATCGGTGAGCAGGAGGAGTACGAGCGCTGCTCGCAGTTCCTCAAGGACTCGTCGGAGTCGGCCGCGCAGACGCTCGGCTAGTGACGCGTTCGTCCCTTTTGTGTCGGGCCCGCCTGGTGTGATCAGGCGGGCCTTGCCGTTTCGGGGGACGATTGCGGAGGATGCACGTGGGGACCGGGGCCCCGTGCCGGTAACGGCAGGGCGGACCGCTACCCGGAGTACATATCAGGAGACAGCGATGTCCCACGACGCGGACGCAACACCGCATCTCGACTTCGCGGGCACCACGCCTTACGAGGACTACGTCCAGGCCGATGTCCTCACCCACCTCCAGCACCTCCGCTCGGACGATCCCGGCGAGATGGTCTTCCTGGTCACCACCCAGGTCATGGAGCTGTGGTTCACCGTCATCGTGCACGAGTGGGAGACCGCGGCCCGGGCCCTCGCCGACGACGACATCCCCACCGCGGTGGCCGCGCTGAAGCGGTCGCTGCGCGAGCTGGAGGCGCTGAACGCCTCCTGGCGCCCGCTGGCGCAGCTCACCCCCGCCCAGTTCAACTCCTACCGCGCCGCCCTCGGCGAGGGCTCCGGCTTCCAGTCGGCGATGTACCGGCGCATGGAGTTCCTGCTCGGCGAGAAGTCCGCGTCGATGCTGGTGCCGCACCGCGGCGCGCCGCGCGTCCACGCCGAGCTGGAGAAGGCGCTGCACGAGCCCAGCCTCTACGACGAGGTGCTGCGGCTGCTCGCCCGGCGCGGGTACGACGTGCCGCGCGCCGTCCTGCACCGTGACGTGTCGCAGCGCTACGAGCCGTCGCCGGAGGTGGAGGCCGTGTGGACGGCGCTGTACTCGGGCGACGAGAGCGCCGAACCGGCGCGGCTCGGCGAGGCGTTGACCGACGTCGCCGAGCTGGTGTGGCGCTGGCGCAACGACCACCTGGTGGCGACGCGGCGCGCGATGGGCGCCAAGACCGGGACCGGCGGCAGTGCCGGGGTGGCGTGGCTGGAGAAGCGCGCGCAGAAGAACGTGTTCCCCGAGCTGTGGACGGCGAGGTCCCATGTCTGACCTGCAGGAGCGCGCGGCCGAACTGGACGCCGCCGACCAACTGGCCGGTGTGCGGGGCGATTTCGTCCTGGACGACGTGGTGTACCTGGACGGGAACTCGCTGGGCGCGCTGCCCGTGAACGTGCCGGGCCGGGTCGAGGACGTCGTGCGCCGCCAGTGGGGCGAGCTGCGCATCCGGTCGTGGACCGAGTCGGGCTGGTGGACGGCGCCCGAGCGGATCGGCGACGTGATCGCCCCGCTGGTGGGCGCGGCACCCGGGCAGATCGTGGTCGGCGACTCCACGAGCGTCAACGTCTTCAAGGCGCTGGTGGGTGCCGTACGGCTGGCGGGCGGTCCTGACGCCGGGCGGGACGAGATCCTCGTCGACGCGGCGACGTTCCCGACCGACGGCTACATCGCCGCGTCGGCGGCGCGCATGACGGGCTGCGCGGTGCGGGCCGTGCAGCCGGGCGAGGTGCCGGACGCGCTGGGCCCCCGCACGGCGGCCGTGCTGCTGAACCACGTCGACTACCGCAGCGGACGGCAGCACGACCTGCCGGCGCTGACCGCGTCGATCCGCGCCGCGGGGGCGGTTTCGGTGTGGGACCTGTGCCACAGCGCGGGCGCGCTGCCGGTCGGGCTCGACGAGCACGGCGTCGACCTCGCGGTCGGCTGCACGTACAAGTTCCTGAACGGGGGCCCGGGTTCACCCGCGTACCTGTACGTGCGGCGCGCGCACCAGGACGCCTTCGACTCGCCGCTGCCCGGCTGGAACTCGCACGCCGAGCCGTTCGGGATGCGGCCGGAGTACGAGGCCGCCGACGGTGCCGTGCGGGGCCGGGTCGGGACGCCGGACATCCTGTCGATGCTGGCCCTGGAGGCGGCTCTGGAGGTGTGGGCGCGGCCGGACGTGTCGGTCGGCGCGGTGCGCGCCAAGTCCCTCGCCCTGACGGACTTCTTCCTGGAGTGCGTCGCCGCCTACGTGCCCGAGGGCCGGGTCGAGGTCGTGACGCCGCGCGAGCACGCGGCGCGCGGCAGCCAGGTCGCGCTGCGCTGCGCCGACGCGGGCGAGGTGATGGGGCGGCTCATCGCGGCCGGTGTCGTCGGGGACTTCCGGGCCCCGGACGTCCTGCGGTTCGGCTTCACCCCGCTGTACCTGGGGTTCGCCGAGGTGGAGCGGGCCGCGCGGGTCCTCGCCCGGGAGCTCAGCTGACGTAGACGCCGGCTCCGGCCGCCGCGAGCACGGCCTCGACGGCGCGGGCCGCGTCCGCCTCGGTGGGCGCGGTCCCCGTCGTGAGCAGCCGGTAGTACAGGGGCGCGGACACGGCCCTGACGACCTCCGCCGCGTCCGTGCCCGCGGGCAGTTCGCCGCGGTCGACGGCCTCCTCGACGACCGGGGCCCACTCGGCGACCCGGACCGCGTAGAACCGCGCGAGCGCCTCCGCGGTCCGCGGGTCGCAGGTCGCGGCCGCGATCACGGCCCGGAACAGCGGGCCCTGGCGCGGGTCGGCGAGGGTCCGCCGCACCAGTTGGGCGTTGGCCGTCAGGTCGCCGCGCAGCGAGCCGGTCGCCGAGCGGGGCAGCGACTCCTCGGCCATCTCCGCCAGCAGGTCGGCGACCAGGCCGGTGGGCGAGGTCCAGCGGCGGTACACGGTCGTCTTGCCGACCTCGGCGCGGCGGGCGACGTCGGCCAGGTCGAGCCGGTCGAAGCCCTCCTCGGCCAGCACGTCGCCGGCGGCGGCGAGGACGGCCGCGCGGACCCGGGCGGTGCGGCCGCCGGGACGGAGCGTGCCGGGTTCCGCGGGGTCGACTGCCTTCGCGTCTGCCTCAGGGTGGGACATGCCGCCCAGCGTAACCGAGGTAACGGAACAGCAGGACCGTTTATCCGGTCACAGTGCGTGTCGACGCACGTCACCGGCCTGGTAGCGTCCGCTTACCTTGCCGTTCTCACCCATTCACCCGCGCTCACCCGCGACTCAATTCACCTGCGACGCCGAGAGGTTGGAGCATGCCTGACCCCGATGAGGCAGCCGCCGCTGCCCGGGACGAGGCCGAGGAGGCATCGGCCTTCTCGCACCCCGCCGCACCGCCGGACGTCACCGCCGCGTACGGGGATCACCCGGACCAGATCGTCGACTTCTACGCGCCCCGGGACGGCTCGACGGCCGCCCCGCTCGTCGTGGCCCTGCACGGCGGCGCGTGGCGGGCGCCCTACGACCGGGTGCATCTGAGCCCGTTCTGCGACTTCCTCGCGCGCCGTGGTTTCGCCGTCGCCAACGTCGAGTACCGGCGCGGCAGTTCGCTGCCGCACCAGGGGGCGGACGGGCCGGTGGCGGGGCGCTGGCCGGAGACGTTCGACGACGTGGCGGCCGCGTTCGACGCGCTGCCCGCGCTGGTCGCCGAGCACGTGCCGACGGCCGACGCCCGGCGCACCGTGCTCACCGGGCACTCGGCGGGCGGCCAGCTCGCGCTGTGGCTGGCGGCCCGGCACGTGCTGCCGGCCGACGCGTCGTGGCGCACCCCGGCGCCGCCCGCGCTGCGCGGCGTGGTGGCGCTGGCCCCGATCGCGGACCTCGCGCTCGCCGAGGAGCTGGGGGTGTGCGGCGGCGCCAGTGGCCAACTGCTCGGTGGTGAGCGGGAGCTGTTCGACCGGCGGCGGCCGTACGCCGATCCGGCGGCGCTGCTGCCGACCGGGATCGCGACGACCCTGGTGCAGGGGCGGGCGGACACCACGGTGCCGGTCGCGGTGGCCGAGGCGTACGCGGACGCGGCGGCGAAGGCGGGCGAGGTCGTGGGCGTCACGTTCCTGGAGGAGGTCGGCCACTTCCCGCTGATCGATCCGGCGGCGGACGCCTGCGCCGTGGTGGCGGAGGAGATCGCCCAGCTCGCCTGGTGACCTGACGGGGCGCCGGCCCCCTACCCGGGTATGAGGACGTGGTACCCGGGAGCTACCCGCACAGTTGGCTCCGTGGTGTGATGCCGACTACGCCCCGTGATCCCTAACTTCTCTTCCAGAGACACCGACTGGAGGGGGAGGGCCCATGGGGAGCCGGCCGGGACGCGTGCGCCGGGCACTGCTCGCGCTGTTCGTGACGGGCGCGGTCGTGGTGCCCGTCTCCGCCGCCGCCCACCCCGACGTCCCGGCCCCCGCACCGGCCCGGCTCGGCACGGTCACGGCGGCCACGCTGGAGCGGGCCTACGAGCGGAACCGGGCGACCGCCGCCCGGGCCGCGGACATGGCGGACGCGGCCGGATTCCTCGGCCGGGCCCGCGCGCTGCGGGCGATCGCGACGCCGGACCGCACGTTCCTGACGTTCGACGCGCGCGGCGCGGGCCGGACCGCCGAGGTCCTCGGCGACCTGGCGCACGCGGACCGGATCGCCGTCCTCGTCCCCGGCTCCGACACCTCCCTCGACACGTACGGCCGGTTCCGCGCGGGCGCCCTCGCCCTGCACGACCGGCTCGGCGCCCGCGCCGCCGTGGTGGCCTGGCTCGGGTACGAGACGCCGGCCACGATCGGCCCGGCCGTCACCACGACGGGCCGCGCCGAATCCGCCGCGCCCGCACTGACCGCGTTCGTCAGGACGCTGCGGACGGTGGCCCCCGGGTCCTCGGTGACGCTGCTCTGTCACTCGTACGGGTCGGTGGTGTGCGCCGGCGCCGCACCCGGCCTCACCGGGCGCGCGGCCATCTGTGACCTGGTGCTCCTCGGCAGCCCCGGCACCGGCGCCGACACCGCCGCCGCGCTCGGCACCCGGGCCACGGTGTGGGCGGCGCGCGGCGCCGACGACTGGATCGCCGGCGTGCCGCACACGAAGGCGGACGTCCTCGGCACCACGGTCGGCTTCGGCACCGACCCGGTCTCCGGCTCCTTCGGCGCGCGGGTCTTCGCCGCGGGCGGCGGCGGCCACAGCGACTACTTCAGGACCGGCTCCCCTTCCCTCGCCAACATCACCCGGATCGTCCTGGGCCAGGACGCGGAGGTCACCCATGTCTGAACTCACGCTCAGAGCGCGGTCGTTCGTCCGCCGGGTCGACGCGGCGACGCCCGCCCACCGGGACCGCGCGGTCGACGCGCTGCGCGCCCTCGCGATCCTCGGCGTCGTCCTCGGCCACTGGTTCGTCACGGCCCTGGTGCCCGGTGGCGACGGCGCCCTGCGCACGGCGAGCCCCCTGGGGGACCTGCCGTGGCTCGCCCCGGTCTCCTGGCTCTTCCAGACGCTCGCCGTGTTCTTCCTGGTCGGCGGGCAGGTGGCGACGGTGTCGTACGGGGCGGCGCGGGCCCGCGGCGAGACGTACGGGCGGTGGCTGCGGGCCCGGCTCGGCCGGCTCTTCCGGCCGGTCGCCGCGGTGCTCGCGCTGTGGACGGCGGCGGCCGCCGGGATGCTCCTCGCGGGCGTCCCCTTCACCACCGTGCACACCCTGACCAAGCTGGCGCTCTCCCCGCTCTGGTTCCTGCTGGTCTTCGCGGCCCTGACCGCGGCGACCCCGCTGGTGGCCCGGCTGAACCCGCTGTGGCCGCTGGCCGTCGTCCTCCACGTCGACCTCGTGCGGTTCGGGTTCGACGGCCCGGCGTGGACGGGCTGGGTGAACGTGGCGGCGGGCTGGCTCGTGCCGTACACGCTGGGCGCCGCCTGGGCGCGCGGCGAGCTGACCCGGCGCTCGGCCCGCGTCCTGCTGGCCGGCGGGGCCCTCGCGGCGGCCGCGCTCGTCGTCGGCGCGGGCTACCCGGCGTCGATGGTCGGCGTGCCCGGCGCCCCCGTCTCGAACCTGAACCCGCCGACGCTCGCCGCCGTCGCCTTCGGCCTCGCCCAGTGCGGCCTCGCGCTGCTGCTCCGCGACCGGCTGGCGGCCTGGATGCGGCGCCCCGCGGCCTGGGCGGCGGTGGCCGTCGTCAACCTCTCGGCGATGACGGTCTTCCTGTGGCACCAGACGGCGCTGATGGCGGTCACCGCGCTCGGCCTGACCGCGGGCCCGCTCCCCGGCCTGCACACGGCCCCCGACTCCCTGACCTGGGTGGCGGCGCGGGCGGCCTGGCTGCCGGTGTTCGTCCTCGCGCTCGGGGTGTGCTGGGCGGCGTTCCGCACGTACGAGCAGGGCGGGCGGCGGGCCCGCCGGGGCGCGAGCCGGGTGGCGGCGTCCGGCACACCCCGGACGGTCCGGCCGGTGCGCCATGGCTAGAGGGCGGAAGGGGCGGCGTCCTAGGGTGGAGCGCGTGGCCGGGGGACGGGGTGAGGGCGAGGACTTCGGTGCCGTGTTCCGGCTGCTCGGCCGGGTCCTGCGGCACGACCTGTGGACGCTCGCGCCGATGCCGCTGCCGCCGCTGTCCCGGCCGCGACGGCTGCGCTGGGCACCGCATGTGCTGGTCGCCTGGATCACCCTCGGCGCGACGCTGTCGAACATCGACCAGATCGGCATCCGCTACGAGCTGGGCGTCCCCCTCGGGGTGGTGCTCGCCCTGGTCCAGGGCGCCGCGACGGTCCTCGCCCTGTGGCGACCGGTGCCCGCGTACTGGCTGTCGCTCGCCGTCATGGTGCTGATCGCGCAGCTCGCGAAGCCGTGGCTGGCGACGCAGGCCGCGCCCGGCACCACCGAGTGGCCCTGGGCCGGTCCTTCGATGGTCGCGCACTCCACGGTGCTGCTGCTGTTCGCCCTGCGGTCGCCGCCCCGGGCCGTGGTGGTCGCGGCGGGGCTGAGCGCGGCCGCCGGATCGCTGATGCAGGAGACGATCAGCGGCGTCGCCCGGTACGCGTCGACCGTCCCGACGGGGGCGGTCGGGTTCGCCGTCGTCGGCCTCGTCGGCATCGCCCTGCGCGGCCGCAGCGAGGCCCGCACGCAGCTCGTCGCCCAGGAGGAGATCACCGCCGAGGAGCGGGCCAGGCGCACCGTCCTGGAGGAGCGCAGCCGCATCGCCCGCGAGCTCCACGACGTGGTCGCCCACCACATGTCCGTCATCTCCATCCAGGCGCAGGTCGCCCCGCACCTGGTCGAGGACCCGCCGGACGCGCTGCGGGAGAACCTGGCGGGCATCCGGAACAACGCGCTGGAGGCACTCACCGAGCTGCGCCGCGTCCTCGGCGTCCTGCGCGAGGAGGAGCCCACCGTGCCGGCCGACCGGTGGGAGCCGGCCGACGCCGACCCCGGCACGGCCGCCGCCCCGCAGCGCCCCCAGCCCACCCTCGACCGGCTCGACGCGCTCGTCGCGGGCACCCGGTCCGCCGGGCTCACCGTCACCTCCCTCGTCACGGGGGAGCGGCGGGCGCTGCCGCCGGGCGTGGAGCTGTCGGCGTACCGGATCGTGCAGGAGGCGCTGAGCAACGCGCTGCGGCACGCGCCCGGTTCGGCCGTCGAGGTGGGCGTCGACCACGTCCCGGACGGGCTGCGGGTCCGCGTCACGAACACGGCGCCCACCGCGCCGGCACCGGTCTCGCCCGGCGCGGGCCACGGACTGCTCGGCATGCGGGAGCGCGTCGCGATGCTCGGCGGCACCCTGGACGCGGGCCCGGTGCAGGCCACCGGCGGTTACGAGATACGCGCCTTCCTGCCCGTCAGGGCCGACCTCCCAGGAGACGACTGATGCCCATCCGGGTGCTGATCGCCGACGACCAGATGATGGTCCGCCAGGGCTTCACCGTGCTGCTGAACACCCAGGCCGACATCGAGGTGGTCGGCCAGGCGGTCGACGGCCTCGACGCGCTGGAGCAGGTCGCCGGGCTCGCCCCCGACGTCGTCCTGATGGACATCCGCATGCCAGGACTCAGCGGCATCGAGGCGACCCGCCGGCTCGTCGCGGCCGGTGCGGCGGCGCGGGTCCTCGTCCTGACCACGTTCGACCTGGACGAGTACGTGTACGAGGCGCTGCGCGCGGGCGCCTCCGGGTTCCTGCTCAAGGACGCCTCCGCGGACCAGCTGGCCGACGCGGTGCGGGTGGTGGCGTCCGGCGAGGCGCTGCTCGCCCCGACGGTCACCCGCCGCCTCATCGCGGAGTACGCGCGGCTCGCGGACGGCGCCCCCGGCGGACCGGCCGGCCCGCCGGGGGCGAGGGTGACCGAGCTGACCGGACGGGAGACGGAGGTGCTGGTCCACATCGCGCGGGGCCTGTCGAACGCCGAGATAGCGGGACGCCTGGTGGTGGCGGAGCAGACGGTGAAGACGCATGTGGGCCGGATCCTGGTGAAGCTGGGACTGCGGGACCGGACACAGGCGGCGGTCTTCGCGTACGAGTCGGGTCTCGTCCGGCCGGGCCTCCGCTCCGGCCCGGGCTCCGCAAGCCCCTCCGGCCAGTGAGGAGCGGGGTCCGGGGAGACCCCCTGACCGGGGAACGGACCGCCGTAGTACTCACGACGGACCCGGCGGACCCGCCTCACAGGGGACGACCCGGGCACCTCGGACCCGTACGGTCAAGGGCATGACCGAGACGACCCCCACCGCGGCCCCCCGGGGCCGGAGCCCCGAGTTCAGCCTCGCCCAGTCGGCGCTGCAGGGCCTGCGCGAGGACCTGTTCCGGGACGTACGGGCGTACCGCCCGCTGCCCAGGGCGGCCGCGGACGGGCCGTGGGCCCAGCTGTTCCCCGGCCGGATACGCAGGCACCTGGAACTCCTGCCGCACGCCGTCGTGCTGACCCTGGCCGTGTTCACGCTGATCCTGGGCATGGCGAGCTACGGCGCCCTCGACGACGGGTTCGTGGCCCTCGTGGCCGGGCTGATGGCGGCCGTACCGGTGGCGCTGACGCTGCTGCGGCCGGTCCTCGCGTGGTGGCTGTCGCTCGCCGCGGCGCCCGTCCTGGTCTGGCTGACCGGCGACGGCCTCTACCCCTGGTCGGGCGGCAGCATCCTCGGCCACACCGTCGTGATGATGGTGGTCGCGGCCCGCACCCGGCCGCGCACGGCGGGCTGGATGTGGACGCTGACCGCGCTGTACTCGGTGCTCGCCGGGCAGGTCTTCGGCGGCCTCGACGGCGGCGTCACCGTCCCGATGCTGGTGTTCTCCGGCATCGCGGTCGCGATCGTCACCCTCGTCCAGATCAACCGCACCACCCAGCGCCAGGTCGTCCAGGAGCGCACGGTCACCGCCGTGGAGCGGGACAAGCGCACACTCCTGGAGGAGCGCACGAACATCGCGCGGGAACTGCACGACGTGGTCGCGCACCACATGTCGGTCGTGGCGATCCAGGCGGAGGCCGCGCCCTACCGCGTCGAGAACCCGCCGCCCGAGCTGGAGCAGGCCTTCGTCACGATCCGGGAGAACGCGGTGGCGGCGCTCACCGAACTGCGCCGCGTCCTGGGCGTCGTCCGGGCCGAGGACTACGAGGCGCCCGACGCGCCGCAGCCCACGCTCGCCGACCTCGACCGGCTCCTGGAGAACGTCCGGGACACCGGCCTGACCGCCACGAAGACGGTGACCGGCGCGGTCCGTGAACTGCCGCAGGGCGTCGAGCTGTCGGCGTACCGGATCGTGCAGGAGGCGCTCAGCAACGCGCTGCGGCACGCCCCGGGGGCCGAGGCCGCGGTCGAGGTGGCGTACGTCCTCGGCGGCCTGGGCCTGCGCGTCGTCAACGGGCCCGGCACCGGTCTGGTGAAGCCCAGCCCCGGCGCGGGGCACGGGCTCACGGGGATGCGGGAGCGGGTGTCCATGCTGGGCGGCGAGATGACCGCGGGCGCGACGCAGGACGGCGGCTACGAGGTCGCCGTCTTCATCCCGGTCGCCGGTACCGGCGGCGGCACCGAGGCGGAGGACGACGCGTGATCAAGGTCCTGATCGCCGACGACCAGATGATGGTCCGCGAGGGCTTCTCGGTGCTGCTCGGCGCGATGCCCGACATCGAGGTCGTCGGCGAGGCGGTCAACGGTCTGGAGGCGATCGCCAAGACCCGTGAACTCCGCCCCGACGTCGTCCTGATGGACATCCGCATGCCGGAGCTGAACGGCATCGAGGCGACCCGCGCGATCGTCGCCGTGGACGAGGGCGCGAAGGTGCTCGTCCTGACGACGTTCGACCTGGACGAGTACGTGTACCAGGCGCTGCGGGCCGGCGCCTCCGGCTTCCTCCTCAAGGACGCCTCCGCCCGCCAACTCGCCGACGGAGTAAGGGTGGTGGCGGGCGGCGAAGCGCTGCTCGCGCCGTCCGTGACGCGCCGGCTGATCACGGAGTTCTCGAAGCTCGCGGAGGTCCCGAAGCTGCCCGCGGTGCAGAACCCCGCCGCGTACGGCGAGCTGACCGAGCGCGAGACGGAGGTGCTCGTGCTGATCGCGCAGGGCCTGTCGAACGTGGAGATCGCCGAGCGGCTGGTCGTCGCCGAGTCGACGATCAAGACCCACGTCAGCCGGGTGCTGGTCAAACTGGGCCTGCGCGACCGCACGCAGGCCGCGGTGTTCGCCTACGAGGCACGTCTGGTCACGCCGGGGTGACCAGGACTAACGTCCCCGCATGGAAGCCACCGACGCGCCGTTCGACCCGTGGTCCCCGACCTTCCTGGCCGACCCGTACCCCGCGTACGCGGGTCTGCGCGAGGCGGGCCGGGTCCACTACTACGAGCCGACGAACCAGTACCTGATCCCGCACCACGCCGACGTGTCGGCGCTGCTGCGCGACCGCCGCCTCGGCCGCACCTACCAACACCGGTACGCGCACGAGGACTTCGGGCGCACGGCGCCGCCGCCCGAGCACGAGCCGTTCCACACCCTCAACGACCAGGGCATGCTCGACCTCGAACCGCCGGACCACACCCGGATCCGGCGCCTGGTCTCGAAGGCGTTCACGCCGCGCACCGTGGAGCGGCTCACGCCGTACGTCGAGAAGCTGGCGGGCGAACTGGTCGACGGCCTCGTCGCGGACGGCGGCGGCGACCTGCTCGGCCGGGTCGCCGAACCGCTGCCCGTGGCGGTCATCGCCGAGATGCTCGGCGTCCCGGAGGCGGACCGGCCGCTGCTGCGCCCGTGGTCGGCGGCGATCTGCGGCATGTACGAGCTGAATCCGCCGGAGGAGACGGCGCGCGCGGCGGTCCGTGCGTCGGTCGAATTCACCGACTACCTGCGGGAGCTGATCGCCGAGCGGCGCACCCGGCCGGGCGACGACCTGATCTCCGCCCTCATCGCGGCGCACGACGAGGGCGACCGCCTCACCGAGCAGGAGATGATCTCGACCTGCGTGCTGCTCCTCAACGCGGGCCACGAGGCCACCGTGAACGCGACGGTCAACGGCTGGTGGGCCCTGTTCCGCCACCCGGACCAACTCGCGGCGCTGCGCGCGGACCACTCCCTGGTCCCGTCCGCGGTCGAGGAGCTGATGCGCCACGACACCCCGCTCCAGCTCTTCGAACGCTGGGTGCTCGACGAGATCGAGGTGGCGGGCACCACGATCCCGGTCGGCTCGGAGGTGGCCCTCCTGTTCGGCTCGGCCAACCACGACCCGGCGGTCTTCACCGACCCGGCGGGCCTCGACCTGACCCGCCGGGACAACCCCCACATCTCGTTCTCCGCTGGCATCCACTACTGCATCGGAGCGCCGCTGGCCCGGATCGAACTGGCGGCGTCCATGCGGGCGTTGCTCACCCGGGCGCCGTCGCTGCGCCTGGCGGCGGAGCCGTCGCGCAAGCCGAACTTCGTGATCCGGGGGCTTGAGGAGCTGCGGGTCGAGCCGTGACGTCGCGGGGCTCAGCCGGTGACGTCCCGCCGCCGCAGCCCCGCGAGCCCCGCTCCCACGAACACCGCGGCCAGCGCCGTCAGGACCAGCACCGGCGTCCACTGCATCTCCCCGCCCGGCAGCTTCGGCAGGTGGCCGAACGGCGACAGGTCCATCACGGACTGCGGGACCTTCAGCGCGGGCCCGATCCAGCCGAGCAGCAGCGCCGCGCCCGCCACGCCCCACGCGCCCACGGCCCACCGGGACGCGACCCCGTGCAGCAGGACGGCCACGCCGCCCAGCGTCCACACGGCCGGGAGCTGGACCAGACAGGCGCCGAGGATCGGGCCGGCGTCGTGGCCGTAGCCGAGGGCGAGACCGAGGCCGCCGAGGACCATGATCAGCGCGGCGCCCCCGAAGGCGATCACCAGATGGCCGCCCGCCCAGGTCAGCCGCCCCACCGCGGCCGCCAGCACCGGCTCGGCCCGCTGCGAGGTCTCCTCCCCTTGGAGGCGCAGCACCGCCTGGACGACGTACAGCGCGGCGACCATCCCGAGCATGCCGACCATGGTGGCGAGGAAGGCGTTCGTGATGCCGGACTGGCCGCCCATCCGCTCGATGATGTCGATGGTGTTCTGGTTGTCGCCGACCAGGTCGGCGGCGCCCTCGGTCATGCCGCCGAAGACGACGCCGGCGGCGAGGAAGCCGATCGACCAGCCGAGCACGCTGCCCCGCTGCAGCCGCCAGGCGAGCGCGCCCGCCGAGCCCAGCCGCCCCTCGGCAGGACCCGGGCGGCTCGGCAGGAAGCTCATGCCGATGTCGCGCCGCCCGGCCAGCCGGTACGCCACCACGCCCTGCGCCGCGACGGCCGCGACGAACAGCAGCAGCACCCACCACCGCTCACCGGCGAAGGCCCGGACGTTCTCCACCCAGCCGATCGGCGAGATCCAGGTCAGCGGCGAGGAACCGCCGTCGGTCCCCGAGTCACCGGCCGCCCGCAGCACGAACGCGATCCCGAGCACCGCCGACGTCAGCCCGCGGGCCAGCCGGGCGCTCTCCGTGAACTGCGCGACGATCGCCGCCATCGTGGCGAACACCATGCCCGCCCCGCCGATCGCGAGCCCGAACGCGAGCGCACCGGCGCCCCCCTGGGAGGCGAGCCCGCCCGCGATCAGCAGCGCCAGCACCCCGTTGGCCACCAGCGCCGTGAGCAGCGCGGCGGTCAGCGGCGCGCGCCGCCCCACCATCGCCGACGACACCAGCTCCTGGCGCCCGCTCTCCTCCTCGTCCCGGGTGTGCCGGACGACGATCAGCAGGCTCAGCACGGCGGCGAACACCGCCGCGAACGTCCCGATGCGCCACGCCGTCAGCGCGCCGAGCGAGTCGTCGAAGACCGGCCCGTACATCGCGCGCATCGAACTGTTCGTGTTCATCGAGTGCATGACGTCGGCGCGCTCGGCCGCCGTGCCGTACACGCTCTTCAGCGAGCCCGGCATGGACAGCACCATCAGGGCGACGACGGCGATCCAGACCGGCATCATCACCCGGTCGCGGCGCAGCGCCAGCCGCAACAGGGTGCCGGTACCGGCGAGTTGGCGGCTGCCGCCGACCCGGGGCGCGTACGTGGAGCCGAGCGCGGTCATCGGGTCACCGCCGACTCCGGCGCGGCCGCACCGCCCGTGTCGGCCGTGTCTTCCTGGTAGTGCCGCAGGAACAGCTCCTCCAGCGTGGGCGGCGTCGACGTCAGCGACCGCACGCCCGAGGCGGTGAGCGCGCGCAGCACCGCGTCGAGCTTGTCGGTGTCGACCTGGAGCTTGACCCGGTGTCCCTGGACGTCGAGGTCGTGCACGCCGGGCAGCTCGGCCAGGCCGTGCGCGGCACCGGCGAGTTCGGCGGTGATGCTGGTCCTGGTCAGGTGCCGCAGCTGGGCCAGCGAACCGGTCTCGACGGTCGCGCCCTTGCGGATGATGCTGACCCGGTCGCAGAGCTCCTCGACCTCGCTGAGGATGTGCGAGGACAGCAGCACCGTCTGCCCGCGCTCCCGCGCGGCCTCCTCGACGTACGACTGGAAGACCTCCTCCATCAGCGGGTCGAGCCCGGAGGTGGGCTCGTCGAGGATGAGCAGGTCGACGTCGGAGGCGGCGAAGGCGGCGACGAGCGCGACCTTCTGCCGGTTGCCCTTGGAGTACGTGCGGCCCTTCTTGGTCGGGTCGAGCTCGAACCGCTCCAGGAGGTCGGCCCGGCGCTTCGTGTCGAGCCCGCCGCGCAGCCGCCCGTACAGATCGATGACCTCGCCGCCGCTGAGGTTGCGCCACAGGGTCACGTCACCGGGCACGTAGGCGACCTTGCGGTGCAGTTCGACCGCGTCGGCCCAGGGGTCGCGGCCGAGCATCTGCACGGCGCCGGAGTCGGCGCGCAGCAGGCCGAGCAGCACCCGGATGGTGGTGGACTTCCCCGCGCCGTTCGGGCCGAGGAAGCCGTGCACCTCACCGGACTCGACGTCCAGGTCGAGACCGTCGAGCGCATGCGTCCTGCCGAACGACTTGTGCAGTCCGGAGACCGTGATTGCCTTCGTCATGTTTCTGAACGTACGCTGCTTTCACAAACTTGTGAAGTTAAGGAAGCGTATAAACTCAGGACCGAGGCAGGGCGGGCCGGGCAAGGGGAGATGATCGGGACATGAGCCAGGAAGAAGGACGCACACGAGCGGCGGACGACGACGCGGCGGCGGTCGCCCGCTCCCGCTTCGTCGAGCGGTTCGCCGGCCAGCTCGTGGAGGCCGGCATGACCCGGATGCCCGCACGGATCTTCGCGGCCCTGCTCGCCTCCGACTCGGGCGCGCTCACCTCCGCCCAGCTCGGCGAGCAGCTGAAGGTCAGCCCCGCGGCCGTCTCCGGGGCGGTGCGCTATCTGACCCAGCAGCACATGGTCAGCCGCGAGCGCGAGCCCGGGACGCGGCGCGACCTGTTCCGGGTGCACGACAACCAGTGGTACGAGGCGCTCACCAGCCGCGACAGCGTCCTCAAGCACTGGGAGGACGCGCTGCGGGAGGGCGTCGAGAGCCTCGGCGCCGACACCCCCGCCGGCCGCCGCGTCGGCGAGACGCTGGCCTTCTTCGAGTTCGTGCAGAGCGAGCTGGGCGGGATGATGGACCGCTGGCGGGAGCACCGCAAGACGCTCGGCCTGGACTGAGAGAGGTGGCGTACGTGGACGAGGCGTACGAGGTGGAGGAAGCCGTCGAGGCGGACGAAGCCGTCGAGGACAGGGGCACGCGGCAGGTCGAGTTCGAGACCATGCTGCTGAGCCGGCACGGCTATCTCTTCGGCTCGCGCGCCAGAACCGCCGACTGGCACCTCGACCGCAGCGCGTACATCCTGCTCAGCCGCATCCAGATGGAGGGCCCGATGTCGATCGGGCAGCTCAGCGACGCGTTCGGGCTCGACGCCTCCACGCTCAACCGGCAGACCGCCGCCATGATGCGGGCCGGTGTCGTCGAGCGGATCCCGGACCCCGAGGGCGGGATCGCCCGCAAGTTCCGGATCACGAGGGAGGGCGAGAAGTCCCTGAACGACGACCGGGCCCGCTACCTCGGCATCCTGGACGGCCTCCTCGACGACTGGACGGAGGCGGAGGTCACCGAGTTCGCGGCGAGCCTGCAGCGCCTGAACCGGGCGATCGAGCGCCTCGACGGACGGCCCTGGCCCCGGCCCTGACGCACCGCCCTGACGCACC
>NZ_JAMOLN010000186.1 GCF_024448165.1 Streptomyces longispororuber | reverse complement strand
CGGTGTACCACTCCCGGTCCCGGCTCTCGGCGGCGCGGGCCATGGCGTCCCGGACGACGTACCACTCCGGGTCCCGGCCGTCGGGCCGGTCGCCGTCCCGGGCAGCCGGTCCGGCCGGGCCCTCGGTCTCCCGGGCCCGGGACCCCTGTGCCGTCTCGCCCAGGTACCAGGCCGGTGGGCTGAAGTCGATGACCGGCTCGTCCGGCTCCGCGTACTCGTCGGTCAGATCGCCCAGCCGCTGTTCGCTGCCGGGCCACCGCCGCAACGCCTCGCGGAACCGGGCGGCCCAGGCGGCGCGGTGCGGGCCGAGCGCCACGTCACCGGTGCGGACGGCGCCTGCGAGCTCCGCCAGCTCGACGACGATCGAACCGTCCGGGTCCCCCGTGCTCGCGAAGTACTCGACGAACCGGTCCTGGTCCCGTGCCGACCACTTCCCCGACCGCATCGCGGCGACCAGCGCGTCGGCCGCCCGCTCCGCCAACTCCCGCTCCACACAAGCCCCCAGACCCGCCGAACACACCTAGGGCAACGGTACTAACCCTCCAGCCCCTCGGCGGAGCGAACGGCGTCGCGGTAGGCCCGGGCCGCCGCCCTGAGCGCCGCCTCCGGGTCCACGCCCTCCGACTCCGCCCGCAGGGCCAGCGCCAGCAGTTCGTACCCGACGCCCGAACCGGCGGGGACCGGTACGTCGAGCCCGGCCGTGCGGACCCGGGAGCCGAGCTTCGCGGCGAGGGCGAGGCCGGGCTGGCCGACCGGGACGCCGTCCGTGACGGAGGCGCGGCGCTTGGCCTCGCCCTTCTTGCGCAGCCAGATCTCCCGGACCTCCTCCGGGGTGGTGGCGCTCTCGTCGCCGAACACGTGCGGGTGGCGGTGGATGAGCTTGTCGACGATGCCGCCCGCGACGTCGTCCACGGAGAACGGGGCGTCGGCGTCCTCCTCGGCGATGCGGGCGTGGAAGACGACCTGGAGCAGCACGTCACCGAGCTCCTCGCGCAGTTCGTCCCGGTCGTCCGTCTCGATCGCCTCGACCAGCTCGTACGCCTCCTCGATCGCGTACTTCGCCAGGTCCTCGTGGGTGCGCAGCCGGGACCAGGGGCACTCGCGGCGGATCCGGTCCATGACCTGCACGAGGTCGAGGAGGCGGGCGCCCGGCAGGTCGTACGAGCCGGGGAGCAGTTCGAGCGAGGGCATCGTCTCGCGGCCGGAGCCGGCCAGCGCGGCGAGTCCGTCGGTGAGGCGGCGGTCGCCCTCGGCCGTGGCGAGGACGACGACGGTGCGGGCCCCGTCGGCGCAGCGGTCGACCAGTTCGCGGGCGGTCGGGGTGTCGGCCGAGACCTCGACGCCCGCTTCCTTCAGGTACGGCAGCTGGGGGTGCGCGGGGTCGGCGCACAGCACCTCGTCGGCCGCGCGCAGCACCTCCCACGCCTGCCAGGACAGCAGCCCGGGGGCGACCCGGTGGCTGGTGGTGAGCAGGACGATGCGGCCGGCGGCGCCGGTGGGGGTGTCGTTCACCTTGTCGTTCACGTCTCGAAGCTAACGCAGCCCACCGACAGCCCGTCCCCGGGAGGGAGCTACGGGGGCTACGCCGTCTGCTGGGCGTCGGCCGGGGCCTGCCGCGTGACCTGCTTCAGCCACGGCGTCTTCGCCTCGACGAGACGGGCCCGCGGGGACACCGCCCAGGCGCCGTAGCGCGGGTTCAGGTCGATGTTCAGTTCCTTGGAGGCGGTGGCGAGCGCCTTCCAGAAGGCCGCCTCGCCCTGCTGGGTCTGGGTGTCGGCGCCGAGCGCGGTGGCCAGCTTCTGCGCCTCGATCTCGGTGCGCAGGCTCTCGGTGAGCCGCTTCGGCGGGATGTTGTACTGCTGGAGCCAGGCCACCTCCAACTGCTTGGCGCCACCCGCCTGTTGTTCGAGGCCGGCGCGCATGCCCTGCATCTCCTTGCGGGAGACGGTGACGCCCGCGTCGGTGGCGGCGCGGTGCAGGACCCGGTCGAGGACCATGGTGTGCAGCGTGTTCCGGGTGAGGCCGCCCGTCTTGGCGATGGCCTGCTCGTACTGGGCGGAGTCCGCGGTGGCGGCCTGCTGGGCGTCGCGCACCTCGTTCACCCGGCTCTCCAGCTGGGAGACGGTGATGCGCTGACCGCCGACGACGGCCGCGGCGCCGGGGTGGGCCTCGCTTCCGCAGGCGGTGAGGAGGGGAACGGCGGCGGCAGCGGACGTGAGGACGAGAGCGATGCGGCGGCGGTGCAAGGTGGGCCTCCCTGCGGCGAGTTTGTGCGTCGGTGCACAAAGTCCGGCGATGATCGATGTTAGGAGGTGGCCGCTTCCTCGGCCACCTATTCGACAACGATTCGCCGCGAGTTGAGGTATCGAGGCGGCGGCACGCTCTCTCAGCCGACCACGGCCACCGGGGCGTCCCAGGCGTCGCGGTCCACGGTGATCGCGTAACCGCCGCGCGACTCCTTGCTGTTGACCATGTACTGGTGGCCGCGGTGGTGGCCGGTCCACAGGGTGGTGGCGAACGGCCAGTCGGTGGTCGTCGTGTTCACCTTGTCCCACTTGGCGTACCAGAGGTTGCCCGGCAGGTTGCTGCGGTCGGTCGTCGTCGCGACGGCCTTGGCGCCGGAGCTGGAGAAGCCGTACATACCGGTGCGGTAGTACTTCGCGTGGACGGCCTTCTGCCAGGCGCGCACGTAGGTGAGGACGGCGGTGTTGCAGGAGGAGTTCGTGACGTCGTACGCCTCCACGTCGAGGTAGAGCGCGCTGCCCGCCTTCATGCCGAGCGCGGATGCCTTGTTCACCGCGTCGGCGCCGTCGGTGGCGCCGAGCGACGCGGCGGTCGCGGATGTCATCTTCTCCGGGTTGGAGCCGCTCGCGCACGGCGGTTGTGCGCCTACGTAGAGGGGGATCAGCTTCCAGCCCTGGGCGTTGACGGTCTTCACCCAGGAGGCGGTGAGGTTGGGCTGGGCGCAGCCGCGGTTCCTGCCTCCGACGTAGACGGCGGCGGCTCCGTAGAAGCCGGTGTGCCAGGCCTTCATGGCGGTGGCGGAGGGCGCCGTGCAGGTGTCGAACGCGCGGCCCTTGTAGTACGCGGCGGCGGGCCAGGCCGTGGTGGCGAGGGACTGCTGGACGGTGATGCCGCCGGCGAGCACGGCGGCGCCGACCGCCGCCCCCGCGATCCTGCGACGTCTTCTCGACAGCTTGTGCCCTGCCATGTCCCCACCCCTGTTCTGCTGTGCGTTCCGCCGGTGCCGCACCTGCGCGGACGATCATGGCAGGCGCACCGCCAAGGGAACGCAAAGGGAGAGTCAGCCTCTGACCTGCCCCAGCCACTGCAGGGTGCGGCGGACCTCTGCGGGAAAGGGGTGGCCTGGTCCGTGCAGGCGCTCGGAGTCGTGCAGGAGGCGGACCAGCGTCTCCTGGGCGGCTCCCCGGTCACCGACGGCGAGCAGCAACTGGCCGATGCGGCGGCGCACTTCGAGGGCGAGGCGCAGGTCCGTGGTGGCGTACTGGTTCTCGTAGTACGGCAGCAGGGACCGGTACTCGGCGAGGGCCGCGGCCGGTTCGCCGAGGGCTTCGAGGCACTGGGCCGACTCGTAGCGGAACTGGAGCGACTGGGGGTCGGCGTGGCCGGCCTCGGCGGCGCGCTCGTCGGCGAGGCGGCGCAGTTCGGGCAGGGCGCGGCGGTACTGGCCGTCGTCCATGAGCGTGGCGGCGTACTGCTTGCGCAGGGTGCGGACGACGGGCGAGTGCTCGCCGTGCTGGGCGGCCGCGGCGGGCAGGATCGCGCCGAGGATGTCGACGGCCTGGGTGATGCGGCCCTCGCCGAGGAGGCGCTTGACCTCGTCGACCGCGCGGGCCACGTCGGGGCGGTCGCCCTGGACGTCGGATCCGGCGGGCTGCGGCGCGGGGGTGACGGCCCGGTCGGGCCAGGGGGCGTGCGGGCGCAGGAAGGGGCGGGTCGGGTCGAGCGGGTGGCCGGTGGGCACGCCGCGTGCGGGCAGCAGCGGGAGCAGTTCCTCGTAGGTCTGCTGCGCGGAGGCCGGACGGTGCTGCGGGTCCTTGGCGAGGAGGCGCAGGACGAGGTTCTCCAGGGCCTCCGGTACTTCGGGGCGCAGCTGGCGGACCGGGAGCGGGGCCTCGTACAGGTGGCGGTGGAGGATGCCGAGGGCGGTGGTGCCCGCGAACGGGACGTCGCCGCTGAGGAGTTCGTGCAGCAGCACGCCGAGCGCGTACAGGTCGGTGTACGGGCCGACGGCGCCGCCCATGGCCTGCTCGGGCGCCATGTAGGCGGGGGTGCCGATGGGTGAGCCGGTGTGGGTGAGGCGGGTGGTGTCGGTGTCGAGGACGGAGGCGACGCCGAGGTCGAGGACGGTGATCGTGCCGTCCTTCTTGACCATCACGTTCCGCGGCTTGAGGTCGCGGTGCACGATCGGCACCGCGTGCACGGCGGACAGCACGGCGCACAGCTGGGCGGCGATGGAGACGGCCCAGGGCCACGGGTACGGGTCGTGCTCGGCGAGGTGGTCGGCGAGGTCGGAGCCGTCGACGTACTGCATGACCAGGTACAGGAACGAGGCGGCGCCGTCGGGGCCGCCGTCCTCGGTGCCCGCGTCGTGCACGGTGACCAGGCCGGGGTGGTCGACCTGGGCGGTGACGCGGCACTCGCGCAGGAAGCGGCGGCGCAGCTCGTCGGCCTCGGCGCCCGCGACCCGGTCGGGGCGGACCAGCTTGACGGCGACGCGGCGGTCCAGACGCTGGTCGTACGCCGTCCAGACCTGGCCCATGCCGCCCTGGCCGATGAGCGTGGAGAGTTCGTAGCGTCCCGCGACGACGCGTCCTGCCGTGGTGGGCAGCCCTGCCGAACCGGTCACCGGCCGCCGTCCTGCTTGCGCAGGTAGTCGCTCAGCTCGTCCAGCTCGGCGCGGACCTGGTCGATGCGGTGCGGGGGCTGCCCCTGCGTCTGACCGGGCGTCTGGCCCTGGGTCTGGCTCGGATGCGGGTTCTGCGGCTGGCTCGGGTGCTGGTTCTGCGGCGGCAGCGGCGCGGGGCCCGCGGTCTGGGTGGGCATCGCGTGCATCGGCGGCGGGGGCGTCTGCGGATACGCCTGGGGCTGCGGCTGGGGCTGCGGGTAGCCGTACGAGGGCTGCGGCTGCGGCATGCCGTACAGGAGGCCGGGGCGGGCCGCGAACTGCTGTCGGCGGCCGTGCCGGATGTCGGCGACCAGGTAGTACGTGACCGAGACGGCGAGGTTCACCAGCATCAGGCCCATCGCGGCATTGCCCCACCAGGTGGTGAACTCCTCACCGCCCGGATCGCTGAAGACGCCGACCCAGCAGACGAGCTGGACTCCGGCGACGGCGCCGAAGACCCGCCAGTCGACCTTGCTGCGGGTGGTCAGGGCGAGCCGGAGCATCGGCACGAACCCGAGGAAGCCGACCGTCAGGACGGCGATCGCCACGAAGAGCACGCGCAGTCCTGCCTGCGCTCCGGGCGACGGAAGCCTGGGCGGCGGGGGCGCATAGCCGTGGCCGTGCATGACTGCTCCTGCTGGGTGGGTGCCTGCGTTCGAACTGCGTGCTCCATCGAGCGTATAGGCCGACCGGGACAACAGGCCCCGGGTTGTGCCGAACCGTTGTCTACCTGGTCACGCAGGGAACCTCACTCCGGTTCCAGCGAGCCGTCGGTGAGGCCGTCGTGCAGGCCCTGGACGAGCTGCTCGCCGAGCCGGCTCGCGCGCCGCAGCGCCTCCTCGAAGGCGGCGATGGCCCTGAACCGCTCGCCGTATCCGGCCTGTTCGGGCAGGGGGAGGCGGGGCAGCTGGAGGCGGCGCACGTCGAGCCGGGTCGCGGTGGACGCGTAACTGCTGGCCTGCCGGTTGTTCGCGGTGCCGCGCAGGAAGCCGGCGAGGAACCACGGGTCGAGCGCGGCCGGGTCGGGGCGCAGCAGGGCGAGGCCGCGGCCGAGCGCGGCGCCCGCGGTGGCCTCGTCGACGACGCGGGCGATCGCGCCGCCGCCGACGACGGGCACGACGACGTCCCCGGTCGCCAGGAGCACCGGATCGTCGCCGGCGGAACCGGCGGAACCGGAAGGGGCGGCGCCGGTGAGCACGTCGTGGTCGGTGAGCACGGGCACGCGCGCGGGCCCGCCGGTGCCGCTCGCGGTCGCCGCGGTGTGCAGCGTGAGGGCGCCCGCGCGCGCGAGTTCACCGACGGTGGTCTGCGGCCAGCGGCCGGCCGACCCGGCCGGCCGGGCGTCCTCGGGGGTGAGCTTCGTGGCCAGGCGCAGCGTCTCGGTGAGCTCCTCGCGTACGGCGATCAGCTCGGCGGCGCCGCCGTCGCCCGCGGCGGGCGGCGGCAGCCGGCGCGCGGGGGCGAGGTCGACCTCGTCGTCGAGCAGCTCGATGACCGGCACGGAGCGGGCGAGTCCGGGCCGCTCGGCGAGGCGTCCGTCCCGGTCGAAGGCGTGCCAGGCGTCCAGTGCCGCCTGCTGCACGGCGGCCCACGCCTGCTGCTCGCGGATGTCGCCGGACGCGGTGCCCGTGGTGTCGACGAGCAGCAGCTCGGGGGCGGGCGGGGCGGCGGCGGGGCGGCGCAGGACCCACAGGTGCAGCGGGATGTTGTTCGGCGGGACGGCGCCCGCGGGCAGGGCGATCACCGCGCGCAGGGCGCCGCGGCGCAGCAGGTCGGCGCGGATCCGGCGGCCGGAACGGCGGGAGGCGACGGTGGGCGGCATCAGGAGGACGGCGGTGCCGCCGTCCTTCAGGCGGGCCAACGCGTGCTGCACCCAGGCCAGTTCGGACTCGGTGCGGGCCGGGAAGCCGTACTCCCAGCGCGGGTCGTAGGCCAGCTCGTCGTGGCCCCAGCCCCGCTCGTTGAACGGCGGGTGGGCGAGCACCACGTCGGCCCGCACGTCGTCGAGCGCGTCGCCGCGCAGGGTGTCGGCGGCGGCGGTGCGGAGGGTGGGCGGCGGGGTGCTGCCGGAGTCGTCGAGCGCGAGGCGCAGGGCGGTGAGCGCCGCGAGGTCGGGTGCGGAGTCCTGGCCGTACAGGTGCTGGTCCGCGCGCGGGTCGAGGGTGCGCACGGCGCGCAGCAGGGCACCTGTGCCGCACGCCGGGTCGAGGGCGGTGTCGGCGGGTCCGGCGAGGGCGGCCATCAGGGCGGCGGGCCCTGGCGGGGTGAGCGTGTACTGCCGCGGGTTCGCGTCGAGGTGGCGGCCGAGCAGGAACGCGAAGGCGCGGCGGGCGCCGAGGTCCGCGGCGAGCTCGGCGGCGCCGCGCAGCAGGGGCACGGACGGGAGCAGGGCGGCTGCCTTCGGGGTGGCGAGGGCGCGCTCGTGGGCCGGTCCGAAGCGGGGGGCGAGGACGCCTTCGAGGGCGGCGGGCAGGCGCTCGGCGAGGAGCCGGTCGTCGCTCTCGCCGTTCAGCGCGAGCCATTCCGTGGAACGGTCGTGGACGAGCAGGAGGACGGCTCCGGCGTGCAGCAGCGCGGTGACCGGGCCCGCGGGGTGGCCGGCGAGCTGCTGCCAGACGCGCTCGCGCAGCGGGACCTCGGCGAGCTTGCCCTGGGCGCGCAGCCACTCCTCGACCTCGGCGAGCGCGAAGGAGGGGCTGGTCTCGGTGCCGCCCACCGGCTTGGGGAAGTCGGCGTGCCGTCGCCGCCAGTTGCTGACCGCGGCCCGTCCGACCCCGGCGAGCCGGGCGATTCCGGCGGCCGTCACCTCTGTCGCGTTCTCCATGCGCCCGACCCTACCGACTCCGGCGTAAGAACCGTATTCACAACTGTTCACACTCCGATCCTCGTGAACGCGGTTGACTCGGTTCACAAACAATGGTGTTCTTGACCCAGCCAACCGCCGGATACGGAGAAAGCCGGGGGGAGGTTGGCGTCTCTCATCTCGGAGGAACAGTCATGTCGCAGACCCAGCAGCACCCCCAGTACCCGCCGTTCCAGCCGCCGCAGCAGCCCCAGCAGCAGATCGCGCGGAACGGACTGGGGACGGCGGCGCTGATCCTCGGCATCATCGGCGCCGTGTCGGGCCTGATCCCGTTCATGTTCTGGCTGGCCGGCATCCTCGGCGTGGTCGCGCTGATCCTGGGCCTGACGGGCCGGGGCCGCGCCAAGCGCGGCGAGGCGACGAACAAGGGTGTGGCGCTGGCCGGGGCGATCCTCGCGCTGGTCTCCCTGGGCCTCGCGGTCTTCGGCGCGTACACGACGTTCAAGGCCGTCGACGACGCCGTGGACGAGATCAACAAGTCGGTTTCGGACACCAAGGCGAAGGACACGAAGCCGTCGGGCGGCGCCGACGCCAAGGACAGTGGCAAGGACAAGGGCGACAAGGGCGGCAAGGGCGACGAGAAGCCGGACCCGGGCAAGGCACTGGAGGCGGGCGACTCGGTGGTCTACGACGACGACCTGACCGTCACCGTGTCGAACGCGGTCGCGTTCAGCCCGAGCGAGTACGCGGCGGGCCACAAGAGCGGCAACCACGCCTACAAGGTGACCGTGACCGTCACGAACGACAGCAAGAAGAAGTTCGACGCGAGCCTGCTGTCCGCCGACGCCCGCGCCGGTGCCGACGGTGTCGACGCGGAGCAGATCTTCGACGACAAGGTCGGCACGGGCTTCGAGGGCACGATCCTGCCCGGCAAGAAGGCCACGGTCGTCTACGGCTTCGACAGTCCGGCCGCCGCCAAGAACCTGACGGTCGAGGTCATGCCGAGCTTCGAGTACGACGCCTCGCAGTGGGACCTGAAGCTGTAGGAGCCACCGAGGGGGTGGGGGACGCGGCACGCGCTCACAGCGCGTGCCGCACCCACACGTTCGGCTCGACGTACACGGCGAGGTCGCGCTCGGGCAGGCAGTGCACCGGCACCAGACCCGACGGCACCTCGACGGCGCCGGCCGTGTCGAAGGGGAGCCCGGTCCACTCCCGCCACTCGGCGGGCGAGCCGGACACGGTCATCGAGGCGGGCGCCACCTTCTCGATGACGCCACCGGCCCGCACGTGCACCCGCAGCCAGGGGTCCGCCGGCAGCCCGTCCGACTCCCGCACGCGGTACGCGTACTCGCTCATCGGTGTCGCCGGTTCCAGGTGCTTGGCGCTGGGCCGCACGGGCGCGACGACCTCGCCGAAGCCGCGGGCCCGCGCGTTCTCCCGCATCGCGGCGAGCATCCGCCCCGACAGGCCGCGGCCCAGGAGCCCCGGCCTGATCGTGATCTCGATGGCGCTGACGGTGTCGGGCCCGACGCCCCGGGCGCGGTCGGTGAACGCCCACTGGAGCACCTGGTCCCAGCCGCCGTCGGGCAGCGTGCCGCGCCCCTCGGCGTGCAGCGCGAACGGCACGCTGTACGCCTTGGCGACCACGGTCCCCGCGGGGTCCGTGGCGACGAACGCGTAATCGCGCAGCTCCTGCCAGGCCCACCGCAGCAGGGCGGCGCCCACCCGGTCGTGGGCGATGAACTCCGGCCAGGTGTCCGGCATCGTCCACATGCCGACGGCGAGCTCGGGGCGCTCGGCGAGCGTGGTGATGGTGAGGCCGGTGTCCCGGTCGGTCGTCATGCGCTCATCGTGCATGGAAGCGGGGCGGCGCCGCAGTCGGATTTCCCCCGGTGGGCAGCTTCTGGTCCGGGCAGCCGCCCAGCACCCGCTTCATGGCGTCGCGTTCGGCGCCGGTCACCCACACCCCGTACTTCTTCTTCACGGCGACCTGCCCGGCGACGTAGGTGCACCGGTAGCCCTTGTTCGGCGGCAGCCAGGTGGCCGTGTCGCCGTCCCCCTTGCTGCGGTTGGGCGTGGCGCCCACGGCGAGCAGGTTGAGCGGGTCGTTGGCGAACGCGATGCGCTTGCTCGGCTCCCACTGGAAGGCGCCCTTCTGCCAGGCGTCGGACAGCGCGACGAGGTGGTCGATGTCGACCTGGCTGCGGCCGCGCACGAACGCGATGTCGCCGCCGCCGTACGGATCGGGGGCGAGGGACCCGGCGGAGACCTTGCACTCGCCGTCGGCGAACCGCACCCCGTCCAGGTCCCGCTTGAGGATGTCGTCGCGGGTGTCGCAGCCGTTGGAGTCGGTGTCGGCCCAGGCGCTGCCGAACCGCTCGCGCGCGTAACCGGTCTTCGGCGCGCGGCCCTTGACCGTGAGCGCGTCGACGGCGGCGAGCGCGCTGCCCGTCGCGCCGTGCGGCTCGGGTCCCGACTCGCCCCCGTCGCCGGTGGTCGCCTCGCACCCGGTGACGGCCACGACGGCCGCCAGCACGGCGACCACGGCCCGTCCAGCCCCTCGCAGCACGGCACTACCTCCCCATTTGGTGTCGTTCGGCCCGCTCACCGTACCCGAAGCATGATCACACTTTGCCGATGCCCAGCGTCGTGACGGACGGCAGCAGCCCCGAGCCGAGGACGCCCACCCACAACGGACCGAGCAGTTCGGCGAGTTCGGCCGTGGCGTCCGCGCCGAGAGACCGCCAGGGGCCCGTCGCGAGCCGGTCCGTCATCGTCTCGACCTCGGCGCGCAGCGCGCGGCCCGCGTCGGTGGCGATCCCGTCGTCGTCCAACAGGCCGCGGCCCGCGAGGAGTTGGTGCGAGGCGTCCCACTGGTTCCGGGTCCAGCCGCGGCTCGCGAACGTCTCCAGGGGCGCCGCGCCGATCGCCGCGAACGACACCAGGGAGTCGGCCGGCCCGAGCCCCGCCGTGAGCAGCGCCGCGACGTGGCCGTCGCCGCGGTGCTCGCGCAGCACCGTCGCGGCCTGCCACAGGACCAGGTGCGGGGCGTCGGGCCAGGGCAGTTCGGCGTTGGCGGCGGCGAGCGGTCGGCCCTCGACGTGCACGGCCTCGGCGGCCCGGCGGGCCAGATCGGCGGCGCGGGACATTTCGGGCCCGTCCAGTACGTCACCGAACAGCGCCCGGTAGGCGCGGTCGACGCCGCGCAGGCGGGCGGCCAGGACGGCATCGGGCGAGGCCACCTGCCAGGCGGCGGGCACGTGCTGGGCGACCATGGCCGGGTTGAAGCTGTAGAACGCGGACGCGACCCGGGTGGCGCCGGGCGCGCCCAGCGGGGCGGCCCGCCAGGCGAAGTAGCTCGGCCACCGCTCCCCCACCTCGTAGCCGAGCGCGGCGGCCTCCTCGAAGGCCTCGGGCGCGTAGTAGAGCACCGCGTGCAGCGGCTCCAGCAGATGCCACATCTGACGGACCTTGGCGTCGGGCACGGACGTGTCGGACATGGTGATGGCCCTCCCCTGTTTGACCTTGCCGTTGGCGTCAGGGTCAGACGATCCCCTTATGGACACCATGAACGCCACCGTCGAGCGCGGAACAGCCGTCGTCACCGGTGCGGGCACCGGCATCGGCCGCGCCTTCGCGGCGACCGGCGGGGGTCGCCCGGGAACGGCTCGCGGTGGCCGACCGGTTCGTCGGCGGGTGCGGGTTCGGGTGCGGGTTCGGGTGCGTGGGGCTGATCCGACTGCGTCTGCCGGGTTGGGCTCTCGTCGCGGGGTGCACCACCGTCGTGGCTGGTCGCGCAGTTCCCCGCGCCCCTGAAAGGCACACTCCGTGCGCCTCCAGGGGGCGCGGGGAACTGCGCGGCCCGCCCCCACACCCATCCCGCAGACGGACCAGCGGCTCCCTACGAGCCCAGAATCGACGCCAAGAACTCGCCGACCCAAGCCAACAGCTCGCGGCCGACCAACGGCTTGCCGCCCACCTTCGCCGTCTTCGGGCGTGGGACGAGGATCTGGTGCGTGGCCGGCTTGATGACCGTGCCCGGGTAGAGCCGCTTGAGGCGGAGCTCCTGCGACTCCCGCAACTCCACCGGCGCGAACCGGATGTTGTTGCCCTGGAGCACGATCTCGCCGACCCCGCAGGCCCGGGCCAGCATGCGCAGGCCCGCGACCAGCAGCAGGTTCTCGACCGGCTCGGGCAACTTGCCGTAGCGGTCGGTGAGTTCCTCGCGGACCTGCTTGACGTCCTCCTCCGTGTTCGCGGAGGCGATGGCCCGGTACGCCTGCAGCCGCAGCCGCTCGCCGGGCGCGTAGTCGTGCGGGACGTGCGCGTCGACCGGCAGCTCGATCTTGACCTCCAGCGGCGGCTGCTCGTCCGCAGATCCGTCACCGCCCTCCAGGGAGGCCCGGTAGTCGGCGACGGCCTCGCCGACCATCCGTACGTACAGGTCGAAGCCGACGCCCGCGATGTGGCCCGACTGCTCGCCGCCGAGGAGGTTTCCCGCTCCGCGGATCTCCAGGTCCTTCATCGCGACGTACATGCCCGCGCCCATCTCCGTGTGCTGGGCGATCGTCGCGAGGCGTTCGTGAGCCGTCTCCGTCAGGGGCTTCTCGGGCGGGTAGAGGAAGTACGCGTAACCGCGTTCCCGGCCACGGCCGACGCGGCCGCGCAGCTGGTGGAGCTGGGAGAGGCCGAAGTTGTCGCCGCGCTCGACGATGAGCGTGTTGGCGTTCGAGATGTCGATGCCCGACTCGACGATCGTCGTCGAGACCAGGACGTCGAACTTCTTCTCCCAGAAGTCCACGACGACCTGTTCCAGGGCCTGTTCCGACATCTGGCCGTGGGCGGTCGCGATGCGCGCCTCGGGCACGATGTCGCGCAGCCGGGCCGCCGCCCGGTCGATCGACTCGACGCGGTTGTGGATGTAGAAGACCTGGCCCTCGCGGAGCAGTTCGCGGCGGATGGCCGCGCCGATCTGCTTCTCCTCGTACGGTCCGACGAAGGTGAGGACCGGGTGGCGCTCCTCGGGCGGGGTCGTGATCGTCGACATCTCGCGGATGCCGGTGACCGCCATTTCGAGCGTACGGGGGATGGGTGTCGCGGACATCGTGAGGACGTCGACGTTGGCCCGCAGCTTCTTCAGCTGCTCCTTGTGCTCGACGCCGAACCGCTGCTCCTCGTCGACGATGACCAGGCCCAGGTCCTTGAACTTGGTCTCGGAGGAGAAGAGGCGGTGCGTGCCGATGACGATGTCGACGGAGCCGTCGCGCAGCCCTTCGAGCGTCGCCTTGGACTCGGTGTCCGTCTGGAAGCGGCTCAGCGCCTTCACGCTGACCGGGAATTGGGAGTAGCGCTCGGAGAACGTGCCGAAGTGCTGCTGCACGAGGAGCGTCGTGGGGACGAGGACCGCGACCTGCTTGCCGTCCTGGACGGCCTTGAACGCGGCGCGGACCGCGATCTCGGTCTTGCCGTAGCCGACGTCGCCGCAGATCAGCCGGTCCATCGGGACCGTCTTCTCCATGTCCTCCTTGACCTCGGCGATGGTGGTCAGCTGGTCGGGCGTCTCCGCGTACGGGAACGCGTCCTCCAGCTCCCGCTGCCAGGGCGTGTCCGGTGCGAAGGCGTGGCCCGGCGCCGCCATGCGCGCGCTGTACAGCTTGATGAGGTCGGCCGCGATCTCCTTGACGGCCTTCTTCGCGCGCGCCTTGGTCTTGGTCCAGTCGGCGCCGCCGAGCCGGTGCAGCGTCGGGGCCTCGCCGCCGACGTACTTGGTGATCTGCTCCAGCTGGTCGGTGGGGATGTAGAGGCGGTCGCCGGGCTGGCCGCGCTTGGCGGGCGCGTACTCGACGACGAGGTACTCGCGGGTGGCGCCCTGGACCGTGCGCTGCACCATCTCGATGTAGCGGCCGACGCCGTGCTGCTCGTGCACGATGTAGTCGCCGGATTCGAGGGTGAGCGGGTCGATGGTCTTGCGGCGCCTGGCGGGCATCCGCTGGCCGTCCTTGCCGGCCGTCTTCTGTCCGGTGAGGTCGGTCTCCGTGAGGACGGCGACCTTCAACTCCGGGTGCACGAAGCCGAATTCGAGGCTGCCGCAGGCCACCTGGACGACGGACGGGGCGAGTTCGGCGAGGTCCTTGTCGAGGCGGGCGGCGATGCCCTCGCCGCCGAGCACCTCGACGGTGCGGGTCGCGGGGCCGTGGCCCTCGGTGACGAACACGGTCCGCCAGCCGTCCGCGAGCCAGCCCTTGGTGTCGGCGAGGGCCTTGGCGGTGTCGCCGCGGTACGTCTCGGGCGCGTGCATGCCGAGCTGCAGCGTGTCGCCGTCGAGGTCCGCGTCGGCGGCGAACGGGGACACCGACCACCACATCATGCCGAGCTCGCGGGCCCGGTCGCGGACGTCCGCGATGGACCACAGCGACGCGGCGCCCACGTCGATGGGGGCGTCGCCGCCGGTCGCGGAGGCCGCCCAGGACGCCTGGAGGAACTCCTGCGAGGTGGCGACGAGGTCGGCGGCCCTGGTCCGTACCCGCTCCGGGTCGCAGACCACGGCCATCGACCCGGCGGGCAGCACGTCGAGGAGCAGTTCCATGTCGTCGACGAGGACCGGCGCGAGGGACTCCATGCCCTCGACGGCGATGCCCTCGGCGATCTTGCCGAGCAGTTCGCCCAGCTCCGGGTGCTGTTCGGCGAGGTCGGCCGCTCTGGCGCGTACGTCGGCGGTGAGCAGCAGCTCCCGGCAGGGCGGCGCCCACAGGCCGTGCTCGGCGATCTCCAGGGACCGCTGGTCGGCGACCTTGAAGTAGCGGATCTCCTCGACGTCGTCGCCCCAGAACTCGACGCGGAGCGGGTGCTCCTCGGTCGGCGGGAAGACGTCGAGGATGCCGCCGCGGACCGCGAACTCGCCGCGCTTCTCGACGAGTTCGACGCGGGCGTACGCCGCCGCGGCGAGCGCCTCCACCGTCTCGTTCAGATCGGCGCTCCCGCCGCTGCGCAGCGCGACGGGCTCCAGGTCGCCGAGCCCCTGCACCTGCGGCTGGAGCACGGAGCGGACGGGCGCGACCACCACGGACACCGGTCCGGTCTCCGGGTCGTCGGTGCTGGGGTGCGCGAGGCGGCGCAGCACGGCGAGGCGCCGGCCCACGGTGTCGGAGCGCGGGGAGAGCCGCTCGTGCGGCAGCGTCTCCCACGACGGGTACTCCACGACGCCGTCCGGCGGCAGCAACGAGCGCAGCGCCGCGGCCAGGTCCTCGGCCTCGCGGCCGGTGGCGGTGACGGCCAGCACGGGCCGCTTCGCCTCGCGGGCGAGCGCCGCCACCGTGAAGGGGCGCGACGCGGGCGGGCCCACGAGGTCGATGTGCATGCGGTTGCCGTCGCCCGCGGCCTTCACCGCTTCGGTGAGGGCCGCGTCCTTGACGACGGCGTCGAGCAGTCCGTGCAGGCTCATGGAGGCCTTGACCTTCCCGGTCCGGGGGTGGGCAACGCAAAGGGCCCGACACGTGTGACGGGCCGGGGGTTCCAGGGTACGTCGGCCCGCGCCGGAGCGCCGACCGTGCCGGTCCGCCACGGGAAGAGCCCCGCCGGCGGGCCGCTGTCGCGGCCGGCCGGCGGGGCTCTTCGGTCTGATCGGTCCGATCGGTCCGATCAGTTCTGGTCGGGCCTAGTCGGTGGCGATGGCGTTCAGGACGTTCATCCGGCCCGCCCGGAACGCCGGGATCAGGGCGGCGAACAGGCCCACGAAGGCCGAGCCGATGAAGACCGAGATGATCGTCGGCCAGGGGATCTCCAGGACGCCGAGGCCCTCCAGGGCCAGCAGCTTCTGGGCCGTCGCGCCCCAGCCCATGCCCAGGCCGAGGCCGAGCAGGGCGCCGAAGAGGGCGATGACCACCGACTCCAGGCGGATCATGCGGCGCAGCTGGCGGCGGGAGAGGCCGATGGCCCGCATGAGGCCGATCTCCCGGGTCCGCTCGACCACGGAGAGCGCCAGGGTGTTCACGACACCCAGGACCGCCACGATGATCGCGAGGGCGAGGAGCCCGTAGATCATGTTGAGGAGCTGGCCGACCTGGTCCTTCAGGGTCTCCTTGTAGTCGGTCTGGTCCTTGACCTTGACGGTCGGGTCGGCGGCGACGGACGACTTCAGCGCCTTGTAGGCGGCGGTCTCCTTGCCGTCGGCGGCCTTCGCGAACATCATCCCGTTGAGCGGCACCCGGTCCTTGGGCAGGTACTGCTCGGCGGTGGCGATGTTGGTGTACATCGCGCCCTTGTCGAACGCGGTGTCGTCCGAGGTGATCGCCGCGATCCTCAGCTTGGCCGTGGAGCCGTGGTGGAAGGCGACGGTCATGGTGTCGCCGACCTTGAGGTGGTTGCGCTCGGCGAAGTCGGAGCCGACCGACATCGCGTTCTTGCCGTACGCCGCCGAGAGCTCGCCGGAGGTGGCCTCGCGCCGCAGGTCCTGGGTGTAGCTGGGGCTCGCCGCGGAGAGCTCTTCCTCCTCCTTGACGCCGCCCGGGGTGGTCAGGGTGGTCTTGACCCACTTGACCTCGGTGACGTGGGAGACGAGCCCGTCCTGCTCGACCTTCTTCAGGGCGTCGGCGGCCTGCGGCTTGATGCCGCCCTGGCCCTCGACGATGAAGTCGGCGCCGACCGACTTGTCGAGCTGGTCGGTGGCCGAGGCGACCATCGAGGAGCCGACGACGGAGAGGCAGGCGACCAGCGCGAGGCCGATCATCAGGGCCGCGCCGGTGGCGCCGGTGCGGCGCGGGTTGCGCAGTGCGTTGCGCTCGGCCATCCGTCCGACGGGGCCGAAGAAGCGGAGCAGGACGGCGCTGATGACGCGGACCACGAGGCCGGCGAGCAGCGGGCCGACGACCACGAAGCCGATGAGCGAGGCGACGATGCCGACGCCGAGCCACAGCGAGCCCTGGCTGGCCTTGTCGGCCTGGGTGGCGAGGTAGAGGGCGAAGCCGCCGCCGCCGGTGAGCAGTACGCCGATGATGCCGCGGACGACGCCGGCCTTGGTGTCGGCCGGGGTGCCCGCGTCGCGCAGGGCGGCCATCGGGGAGACCTTGCCGGCCCGGCGTGCGGGCAGGTAGGCGGCGAGGACGGTGACGACGATGCCGAGCAGCAGGCCGATCGCCGGGGTCGTCCACTTCACGGTGAGGTCGTTCGTGGACAGGTCCATGCCCGCGGCGGACATCAGCTTCATCAGGCCGACGGCCAGGCCCACGCCGGCGCCGACGCCGACCACGGAGCCGACGACGCCGAGCAGCAGCGCCTCGACGAGGACGGAGCGGTTGACCTGCTTGCGGGAGGAGCCGATGGCGCGCATCAGGCCGATCTCGCGGGTGCGCTGGGCGACCAGCATGGAGAACGTGTTGATGATCAGGAAGATGCCGACGAGGAAGGCGATGCCGGCGAAGCCGAGCAGGGCGTACTTGATGACGTCCATGAAGGAGCCGACGTCGGCGGCGTTGGCGTCCGCGGCCTGCTGCTGGGTCTGGATCTTGTAGGTGCCGTTCCCGGAGAGTTCCGCGGCGACGTTCTTCTTGAGCTGCGCGTCGCTCACGCCGTCGGCGGCGGCGACGTTGATCTGCGTGAACTGGCCGGTCTTCCCGATGAGTTCGCGCTGGGCGGTGGCGGTGTCGAAGTAGACGACGGCCGCACCCGGGTTGGTGACGGTGAAGGAGGCGACGCCGACGATCTTGGCCCGGATGTCGCCGGTGACGGCGATCGTGCGCAGCTCGTCGCCCAGCTTCAGGTGGTGCTTCTTCGCGGTGTCGGCGTCGACCATCACCTCGGTGGGGCCGCGCGGGGCGTGGCCGGAGGTGATCTCCATGGAGCGGAGGTCGTTGTTCGTCCAGTTGCCGGCGATGGTCGGGGCGCCGTTCTCGGAGCCCATGTTCTTGTTGTCGGCGTTCACGACGGTCACGTTCATCGAACTGACCGCGCCCTCGGCCGACTTGACGCCGTCGGCCTGCTTCACCGTGGCGAGCAGGGAGGCCGGCAGCGCCTCGGGGCGGCCGGTGTCGCTGCCCTCGGCCTCGGAGTCCCTGGGGCTGACGGTGACGTCGGACGCGGTGGCCGTGAACAGCTTGTCGAAGGTCTTGTCCATCGTGTCGGTGAACACGAGGGTCCCGGTCACGAACGCGACCGACAGGAGGACGGCGACGGCGGAGAGGGCCATCCGGCCCTTGTGCGCGAGGAAGTTGCGCAGCGAGGTCTTCATGACGGTGTTGGCACTCATGACGTGCGCCCCCGCGCGTCGAAGTCCTTCATCCGGTCCAGGACGGCGTCGGCGGTCGGCCGGATCATCTCGTCGACGATGCGGCCGTCGGCCAGGTACAGGACGCGGTCCGCGTAGGAGGCGGCGACCGGGTCGTGGGTGACCATCACGATCGTCTGGCCGAGCTCGTCGACCGAGCGGCGCAGGAAGCCCAGCACCTCCGCTCCCGCCCGGGAGTCGAGGTTTCCGGTCGGCTCGTCACCGAAGATGATCTCGGGGCGGGCGGCCAGCGCGCGGGCCACGGCGACGCGCTGCTGCTGACCGCCGGAGAGCTGGGTGGGCCGGTGCTTGAGGCGCTCGGCGAGGCCGACCGTCTCGACGACCTGGCGCAGCCACGCGGCGTCCGGCTTGCGGCCCGCGATGTCCATCGGGAGCGTGATGTTCTCCAGGGCGTTCAGGGTGGGCAGCAGGTTGAACGCCTGGAAGATGAAGCCGATGCGGTCGCGGCGCAGCTGCGTCAGCTTCTTGTCCTTGAGGCCGGTGATCTCGGTCTCGTCGAGGTAGATCTGGCCGGAGGTCACGGTGTCGAGCCCGGCCAGGCAGTGCATCAGCGTCGACTTGCCGGACCCGGACGGGCCCATGATCGCGGTGAACTGACCGCGGGCGATGTCCACGTCGACGTGGTCGAGCGCGACGACGCGGGTCTCCCCCGACCCGTATGCCTTCACCACCTGGCGCGCCCTCGCGGCAACAGCCGTTCGCCCGCCAGTGCCCCCGTGCCTGGGAATCGTCACAGCCGTTGTCACGGTTTTTCTCCTATGTCGGTTACCTGCGCCCGCAGCTCTCTGCGGCACGTTCAAGTCTGGTGACGCGGGGGCCCGGGCGCGCTGGTGGAAGTCACCGTCTTTCCCTGGGGAAAACCCCACCCCTCGAAGGTAGGAGGAACCCCCCTGCGGGCTCGTCCTCCAAGGGGACGAACCGTCCCCTGTCCGTAGTGCGGAGATCCCCCTAGGGGAGGTCCACCCCTCGGTGGAGCCCTACTCAGGGTCGCCTCCACCCGCATAAGCTCGGCGGCGGAGATAGGTGCAGGGGGAACACATAAAGGGGAGGGGCCCGGTCGTGACCGACATCGCCCATGACCGGCGGCGCGGCGCGGTCGTCGCCGCGCTGATGCTGTCCATGGCGCTCGCCGCGCTCGACTCGACCATCGTCTCCACCGCCGTCCCGCAGATCGTCGGCGACCTCGGCGGCTTCTCCGTCTTCTCCTGGCTGTTCTCCGGCTATCTGCTCGCGGTGACGGTCACGCTGCCCGTGTACGGCCGGCTGTCGGACTCGCTGGGCCGCAAGCCGGTCCTGATCGCGGGCAGCGTGCTGTTCCTGATCGGGTCGCTGCTGTGCGCCTGCGCGTGGGACATGGGGTCCCTGATCGCGTTCCGGGTGGTGCAGGGGCTCGGTGGCGGCGCCATCCAGGGCACGGTGCAGACCCTGGCCGCGGATCTGTACCCGCTGAAGGAACGCCCCAGGATCCAGGCGAAGTTGTCCACGGTGTGGGCGACGTCGTCGGTGCTCGGCCCGGCGCTCGGCGGCGTCCTCGCCTCGACCACGGGCTGGCGCTGGATCTTCCTGATCAACCTGCCGATCGGCGCCGTCGCCCTGTTCCTCGTGGGCCGCCACCTGCACGAGCCGCGCCGCGCGAGCGGCCCGCGCCCGACGGTCGACTGGGCGGGCGCCCTCGCCGTGTTCGCGGCGGGCGGCGTGCTGCTGACCTGGCTGGTCCAGGGCGGCGTCGCCTGGGCCTGGACCTCGTCGTCCTCGATCGCCCTGCTGGGGACGGGACTTGCGCTGATCGGCGCCGTCGTGGCGATCGAACGGCGGGCCGCCGAACCGATCCTGCCCGGCTGGGTGTGGCGGCGGCGGACGATCGCCGCGGTCAATCTGGCGCTCGGCGCGATGGGCCTGCTGATGGTCGCGCCGACCACGTTTCTGCCGACGTACGCCCAGTCCGTCCTCGGCCTGTCCCCGACGGCCGCCGGGTTCGTGCTGTCGGTGATGACGCTGAGCTGGCCCGTGTCCGCGGCCCTGAGCCAGCACGTCTACCGCAGGATCGGCTTCCGGAACACGGCCGCGCTCGGCATGACGGCGGCGCTGGCGCTGCTCGCCTCGTTCCCGCTGCTGCCGTTCCCCGGCGCGGTCTGGCAGCCGACGCTGCTCAGCCTGCTGCTCGGCGCGGCCCTCGGCCTGTTCCAGCTGCCGCTCATCGTGGGCGTGCAGTCCACGGTCGGCTGGGCGGAGCGCGGCACCGCCACCGCCTCGATCCTCTTCTACCGGCAGATCGGGCAGACCATCGGCGCCGCCGTGTTCGGCGCCGTCGCCAACGGGGTGATCTCGGCCCGCCTTGGCCGCGGCACCGACCTCGACGCGGTGGCCCGCGACCCCGGGGCGGACGGGGTGCGGCAGGCGATCGACGCGGCGGTCGACTCGGTGTACGTCGGGGCGGCGTGCGCGGCCGGTCTGGCGCTGCTGGTCCTGCTGACCCTGGCACCGCGCCGGTTCCCCGTCCTGGAACCGGAAACCGTGGCGGACCCCCTACCGGACGGGACCGCGCAGGAGAAGTCATCCACGGCACAACTCCCCCACCAGCAACACTCACCCCGGACACAAGACTACCCCCGCCGAACCGACTGATCGGTTCGTCGAAACCCTCGCCCAA
Organism: Streptomyces longispororuber; assembly: GCF_024448165.1. Lineage (GTDB taxonomy): Bacteria > Actinomycetota > Actinomycetes > Streptomycetales > Streptomycetaceae > Streptomyces > Streptomyces longispororuber_A. Next base: position 50 of record NZ_JAMOLN010000186.1, on the reverse strand, counting down.
CTCCCCTACCTGCGAGTAACGTTCCGGCTCCCCCACCCACACTCCCTGCG